>CAVILR010000001.1:0-96458 GCA_963643725.1 Lachnospiraceae bacterium
AATCATAAAATGGAATTAGGTGGAAACAAATAACGACATAAAAAATTCCCCATATAGGGAAACAAATTACGACATAGAAGTGTGGAAACAAATTACGACATAATAACACAAACGATTTTCTAACTTGATGATATCTAATAAATTTATTAAAATTTACTTGCCGTTGACGAAGAGGTTGATAATTAACTTGTTCTTAGAGAAGGCTACATGGTGGAAATGCCTAGCAAGAATTGTCATTGTCGCTTCTGAGGTTGAATAGGAATATTCCGCTTATCCGCGTTATCGATATAATTAAGTGCATATCGTTTGATATGAATTAAGGTGGTACCACGTTAACGCGTCCTTAAATAGGACGCTTTTATTATATGGAGGATTGCTTATGCTCGAGAAAAGATACGACCATAAAAAGGTTGAGGAAGGTAAATACGAATTTTGGAAGAAGGAAGGTTATTTCACCGCGGGTGATAAATCTAAACAACCATTTTCAATGGTTATCCCACCTCCAAATGTCACTGGTAAATTACATTTAGGACATGCATGGGATACGACGATTCAAGATATAACCGCCCGTTATAAAAAGCTACAAGGATTTGATGTCTTATGGCTTCCTGGCGTCGACCATGCTGGGATTGCTACGCAGGCAAAAGTTGAAGAGAAATTAAGAGAAAAAGGTATTTCTCGTTACGATTTAGGTCGTGAAGAATTTTTAAAAGTTGTTTGGAAATGGAAAGAAGACTATACAAAGAATATCCATGAACAATGGGCTAAAATGGGATTGTGCCTTGATTATACTCGGGAAAGATTCACTCTTGATGATGGACTTAGCCTCGCGGTTAAAACCGTCTTTAAAGGGCTATACGATAAAGGTCTTATCTATCGAGGAGAAAGAATTATCAATTACGACCCGATTCTAAAGACGGCATTATCGAATATCGAGGTTGTCTATGAAGATACGAAAGGCAAATTCTATTATTTTAAATATCCAATTGTTAATAGCGATGAATATTTAATCGTGGCAACAACCCGTCCAGAGACGATGTTTGGCGATGTTGCTGTATTTGTTAATCCTAAGGATAAACGTTATAAACATTTAATTGGACAAAAAGTAATTAATCCAGCGAACGAAGATGAACTTCCGATTATGGCGGATGATTATGTCGATATCGAATTTGGTACAGGTGCGATGAAATGTACACCCGCGCACGACCCAAATGACTTTGCCTTGTCTAACAAATATAATCTAAAACGCATCGTATGCATGGATGAAAATGCACATATGAATGAGGTGTGCGGCGAATATAAAGGTTTAGACCGTTATGAATGTCGAGACAAGCTCGTAGAGAAAATTAAAAACGATGGACGACTTCTTAAAATCGATGATATCGTTCATCCAGTCGGTCATAGTGAACGAAGTGGAACAATAGTGGAACCCACTCTTAGTAAACAATGGTTTGTGAAGATGAAACCATTAGCGGAACAAGCATTAGCAAAAAGCACGGTCGAATTCGTTCCATCACGATTTAAAAATACTTGGAAGCAATGGATGGAAAATGTTGATGATTGGTGCATTTCTCGTCAATTATGGTGGGGGCATAGGATTCCTGCATATTACAACGATAAAGGAGATGTAATCGTGTCGATTGATGAGATTAAAGATCCTTCATATCATCAAGATGAAGATGTTCTAGATACTTGGTTTTCAAGCGCTTTATGGCCATTTGCAACTTTAGGTTGGCCAAACGAAACCGATGATTTTAAACGTTATTTCCCAACCTCTTTGCTATCAACTGGCTACGATATTATTTTCTTTTGGGTCTCGCGTATGATATTTGATTCGCTTGAATTCACGAAAAAATCACCGTTTAAAGATTGCTTGATTCACGGCTTGATCCGCGATGAAAAAGGTCGAAAGATGTCTAAATCATTAGGCAATGGCGTTGATCCAATTGACGTCATCGAAAAATATGGCGTCGATGCCTTAAGATATTTTTTAACTACCGGTTCATCGCCTGGACAAGATATCCGTTATATCGATGAGAAGGTTGCTGCCGCGAACAATTATTTAAATAAGATTTGGAATAGCGCCCGTTATGTTTTAGATAATCTAGGGAAAGATTTCAAACCTTTTGAACTTAATTTTGATGAATTATTACCTTTAGAACAAGATATTTTAGTCAAACTAAATAACACGATTAAGAAGGTGACTAACGCGATGGATAAATATGAATATTCGATGGCGAGCTCATATTTATATAATTTTGTTTATGATGATTTCTGCTCATCGTATTTAGAGATGAGTAAAGTTGCCTTATCTAGCGATGATGAGCTTTATAAAAACAAGGTTAAAAATGTCCTTAGCTTCGTGCTTAAAGATATTATCATTATGATTTATCCTTATGCTCCATTTATTGGCGAAGAATTATATCTAGCCTTACCTGAGCACTTAAAATCAATCATGTTAGAGAGCTATCCTAAGGAAATTAAATTAACCGAGGTTGATTTATCATCCGTTGATGTTTTATATAAAATGATTCAAGATGTTCGCAATTATAAGGTCAATAATAAATTGGCGCCTAATTACAATTTGAAGTTAATTGTCGAGACTAAAGAGACTCTATTTCCTCATTTCCTCGACTGCTTGAAGAGATTTAGCTTTGCTAAAGATATCGCCATTACTTCATCTTCATCATCTAATGGCGTTAAATATGCCTATTCAAAATATAATTTATTCATCGAAGACATGATCAGTGATGAAGAAAAAGCCTTGAAGCGCGAAAAGGATATCGCATATTTAAAAAATGAAATCGCTCGAAGTGAGAACATGCTCAACAATGAAAACTTCGTGAAGAAAGCGCCAAAAGAAAAGGTAGAACAAGAAAGAGAGAAACTTCTTGAAAACAAGAAGAAATTAGAAGCCTTGAATTAAATACTAAAAATTGATGGAACTATGTTCCATCTTTTTTATTTTTAGCACTTTTTCATTTCTTTACCTCTACTTAATAGTGGAGGTAGAATATGGCAAAAATATTTATAGCGGTTCTGGTTGTTACGGTAGCGATGATTGTTGTTTTTCAATTCATCTCTCCTAGTGACGCCACCTCATCCGCTCAATCAATCTCTTCATCTTTAATCGCCGACGGCGATTCATTAAGCGCATCGATCACTGGCGAGGTCGTACGTACTGGGACATATATTTTGGATGTTAATTCAACTCTAGCAGATTTATTAGAAGTTGCAGGAGGTGTTACCACAAACGCAGATGAGTTAGCCTACGATACATCTTATTTGCTCTCTAGTGGCATTTCCTTTTACATACCACCGAAGTATGATAACACCGATGTTTGCTCACTAGAACCGATTAAAAAGGTCAATATCAACGCCGATGATGCGACAAAACTTCAGGAAGTAGGCGGTATCGGTTCATCGATTGCTAAATCGATTGTCTCTCATCGCGACGCCAATGGCAGCTTTAAGCGCATCGAAGAACTTAAGGATGTCAGCGGTATCGGTGGAGCGACATTTGAAAAGATTAAAAACTATGTAGTTTTAAGAAGCGCCTAATATAATGCTCATTTTCCTTTCCTTAATCGGTTTTATTTTAGGGCTAATCTTCTTTCGTGGTAACATTATCGTCAATGTTACCTTTTTATTACTTTTTATTGCCTTTTTAATCTTTAGATTAAGGGATAAAAGAATTTGGATATGCCTTCTTTTTATAAGCGTCGGTTTAGTTTTACCTAAAATTCCTCTTAGTTATACGAGTAATGATAATAGCTATGCTGGATTTGTCATCGAGAGCAAAGAAAATTATTTTTTGTTTCAATCACATTTCGAGAAGTTTTATGTCTACGAGAAGGAAAATGAAAGAGAAATAGGGGATTATCTCGTGATTGAGGGTTCGCCTTATGAGTTAAATATGACGAATTATGAAAGTAGATTTAATTTCTCCTCATATCTTAATGATAAAGGTGTAAATAGGGAATTAAAGATCAAAAGTGTCGATGTCAAGTATTGTTCTTTTCTAAGACAAAAGGCGATTAAGAATCGATTTTTAGAAAAATATGATGAACCGACAAGATCGCTTATCGACGCCTTTTTGTTCAATAACAAAAATTATGATAACGAGGTTATTTCACTAGCAAATGGATTAAATTTTATCTTCGTATTTTCTTTTTCTGGAATATATCTATCTTTTTTTATCGGCGTCATGAAAAAGATTTTTAAATTATTTCTTAATGACACGTTATCAAGTCTACTTCCTTTAATTATTTTGACTCCGTTATTGATATTCGCCTTTCCTAAGATCGGCTTTCTTCGCGTCTATTTCACTTCGTTATTAACTTTATTAAATATGGCGTTATTCAAGAAGAAGTATAATCGTCTAACGATTGTTTCCTTTCTTGCGTTGACATTTTTATTTATCGATTTTCATCTAATATATCAGTCAAGCTTTTATATTGGATTTTTAATGTCGCTATTCATGATTTTTTTAAGGAGAGCAAGTAGGCAATTTAAACGCAGGGATAGAAGGGTATTTCAAAGCATTTTCGCTATATTATTCATCTTTCCTATTAGTAGTATGCTAGTATATAAATGGTATATTTTTTCACCGATATTTCAAATACTAATTATCCCTTTCAATGAATTGTATTTATTTTTTGCTATCGCCTCGTTTTATTCGACTATTCCCTTTAACCATTTAATGCCGTTTCTATCGAATGTTATCTTATATATTCTCCAAACATTTTCTCCTATTAATATCGCGATAGATATCGCTTCTTATTTTGTTTATTTTATACCATTATATTATGCATTTTTAATATATTTAGTTCATTTGTTTGAATCAAAAAGGCTGATGCATATTTCCTTTGGAACAATTCCTTTGCTCATCCCCATATTAATTTCTATGATTCCTATAAAATTATATTTAACTAATGCCATCTATTTTATTAATGTTGGACAAGGGGATTCTATTCTCATAAAAAACAAAAATTATATCGTTATGATTGACACTGGAGGCAATACTTCTTTTGATATCGCTAGCGAGGTGCTTATACCGTTTTTAAAAAAAGAGCAAATAAGCCATATCGACGCTTTAATTACAACGCACAATGATGCTGACCACGCCGGCGGAGTTGAATCGCTTATTCATAATTTCAAAGTCAACAATTATTTTCGAAGGGATGAATTTAATACGTATACAATTGGCGATATTCATCTAGAAAATCTCAACCATTATCGTGCGATGGATGAAAATGATGCATCTTTGGTTTTTAATTTAGATTTTTTAGATGCCAAATGGCTTTTGATGGGCGATGCTAGTGTAAATGTTGAGAAATATTTAATCGATAATGGCATCGATATCGATTGCGACTATCTAAAAGTTGGACATCACGGAAGTAAGACATCCTCTTCTGAAGAATTTTTAGCCTTAGCCTCTCCTAAGGAGGCGATTATTTCCGTTGGTAAAAATAATAAATATCATCATCCTAATGACGAGGTCATTGAAAGATTAAATAAAATGAATATAACGATTAGGCGAACTGACACAGAAGGAACTATTTCATTCAGTGAGTTCGCGTATTGAAATTTGTGATTTTACTTTGTAAATTGCGCGTTTTGTTAGATAATTGTAAATATGAATTACATTCTTTATGGCAAACAATATCCGATGATTAAAAAGCGATTAGATAAATTGCTTAAAGAACGTCTTGGCGAAGTTGATGATTTTAATGTCGCTCGTTACGATTTAGATAATGTTGATTTAATAGAGGCATTAGATGATGCGAATACCTTGCCTTTAGGCTATGATAGAAAAGCTGTTATCTTTGATAATGTTTCATTTTTAAATAAAGGGGCGAAGAAAGAAGTTGTCGATAGGATTGTTGAATTGGTGAGCACTCCTAATGACGCAATCGACTTATTTTTTATTAATAAGAGCGATTCAATCGATGATAAATCACCAATAGTGAAGATCGTTAAAGAAGATGGCGAAATCTTTAATTTTATGGATTTAAAGAAAGAAGATTGGCCGGTTTACGCGAAGAAATATTTTACCGAGAGAAATGTGACGATAACTAATGATGCCTTAATCGAATTGACCAAGCGCGTCGATGGTGATTTAAATAGGTTCATTAATGAGGCTAATAAATTAGCTCTTTATAAAAATAATTTAAATTTAATCGATATTACGATGATGGTTTCAAAACCATTAGAGGATGATGCATTTCAAATGTGTAATGCCTTGCTTAAAGGTGATAACGCGACCGCTTTGTCGATTTATCGAGATTTAAAAATGCTCGGCTCAAGAGCAACTGATGCGTTGATCCCTTTATTGTCTAATCAATTCAGATTTATGTCGATGGTCTTTTATCTATATAAAAAGGGATTAGATATAAATGAGATTATGAGTGAACTAGGTACGAACTATTATCGCGTTAAAATTGCTCTGGACAATCGTAGATTTTTATCGATGAGCGATATTTCTCACGCCTTAGATGAGCTCTATTATTTAGATTTAAATATTAAAAGCGGCCAAGTTGACCGCTTCTATGGTTTTGAATTGTTCCTAATTAATTTTCCTAATTAGCCTTATTTGCTAAGAGAATTAACTAATTTTGTTAACGATGATTTTTTACGAGCAGCAGTGTTGCGGGTGTAAACGCCATCGGTAACGCTTTTATCGATTAGACGATTTGCGACTTTTAAAGCAGCGTTGGCAGCTTCAACATCTTTCTTTTCGACAGCGACACGAACTTTCTTGCTCTCGGTGGCGATGCGGCTTCTCACGCTGACATTTCTTTGACGTGCTTTTTCGTTTGTTTCAATTCTTTTAATTTGTGATTTAATTTGAGCCATTTTTAATACCTCTTTTTTGTATCGTTAAAAGTTTATCAAACTTCACATGTAACAACAACTTTTATTTATCTTTTTGCTTTCCTTTCAAAGAAAGGATTTCTTCGGTAAAGTCGTTGACGCTAGTTAATAATGCGTATTTTTCTTCGGGTATTGTTACGCTGAAATCGTTATTAATTGTATTTATGAGTTCAACATAAGACATCGAATCACCACCTAAATTATTAATCCAGTGATCGTCATCGCCAACTTTGACGATTGGTAAAATGAGGATTTTTGCAAATATTTGTCGAACTTTTTTAATAATTGGTTCAACTTCTTCTTTGCTATAGCCATCGAATTTTTTAATTGGTTTTTGCTTTGAAAAATCGACAAATAAATCTTCTTGTTCATTTAAGAACTGTTTGACTCTAAAACGTTTAACCTTCATCGACGCGGTCAACGGGAGTCGGTTTTTGGAAATGAGGAATTTTTGTACGCGTTTTTCATTCGGCAATTTATTGTTGATTTCATCGCATTCTTTCTTGATGAGAAGCAAATCTTCTTCGCTGACATCGCTAGTGATTTCAATGACGCAGGTAATCGTTTCGTGGTGGCTGCGGTTATTCTTTTTAACGCCGACCACGCAGACCTTGTTTACGCCTTTGATGTCTTTAAAATAATCTTCGATTTCATCAGGATAAATGTTTTCACCATTTTCGTTGATGATGACATCTTTAATGCGACCTTTTAAATAATAATGTCCAGTCTCGTCGACTGAAGCGATATCACCAGTGTGCAAAAAGCCGTCATCGAGCACAGGTTTTTGTTTGATGCCATCGATGATTTCTAGATAGTGGGTTATCGGCGATTTAATTAATAGTTCACCTGTATTCGGCTCTAATGAGGAAGCGCCACTTAATTTATATTCAATGCCTCTAAGAGGATGGCCGATGCTACCTTTTAAACGATCTTCAACATTCGGCGATAGTTCAACCGATGCGACACCGACTTCTGTCATGCCAAAGCCGTTATACAAAGGATAGCCAATGCCGTTAATAGTGTTTAAGGTATCTAAAGAGAGATAACCTCCACCCGAGATACAATAACGGATTTTTTTGCCTAATAATTGATTTTGCACGGTCGATAAAGCGATGCTCGATGCGCTGTTTCCAGCCTCTTCACTTGATATTTTATTGGTGTGGAAGGCAATCATTTTGGCTAAGGCATCAACTTTTTTCTTTCCTTCTAAAGCGGCCTTTCGACTAATTTGTTGAGCGATTCCGTCCCAAAATAGAGGCACGCTATAGATGTGCGTTACCGAGCATTTTTGGGAAACGTTCATGACCTCAGTTGGCGATAAATCTTTTGTGAAAACGATGTTTTTGCCAAAGAAGGTATACCATAAAAAGACAGCCACAAAACCAAAGATGTGGTGGAAGGGAATAATTGCTAAGATATTGATTTCGCCTGGATACATGATGTCTTTTGTCTCTTCTGGCATATCAAGTGCCGCGGCGATTTGATAAGACATATTTGCCCCATTATATATCATGAGCTTAACATTTCCGGTCGTTCCACTTGAGCAAAAGATGATATCGTTTGCCCATTTGGTGGCGAATTTAAAGTTAACTTTAACCTCTTTTAAGGCGGTTACATTAACTGTGGTTATCGAATATGTCATTATCTCTTGAGTGATAATTGCTCCGGCATGAGATTCTTTTAATAAGACTTCAGTGTTTTCCTTTGGGAGTTTTGAATCAATTAAAAATGGGATGTATCCGCTCATGAGAATGCCCCAGAAGATAAGTGGCCAATCTGGGCAATTATGAAGCTTTAAGGCTACAACTGAATCGAGGGGCAAGTTTTTAAGCTTTTCTGATATTCGCGAGGCGAATTCAAAACAATATGTTCGATAATGTTTATATTTTATGGAAACGGTTTTTCCTTTTTCGTTAATCCAGGTCAATGCTTTTTCTTTTTTATGAAGCGATGTCGCTTTAGTAAAAATATCTTGCATTGTCATCGAGGTTTTTAATAGATCTTCTGCCGAGGAGAAGAATTGTTTCACTTGTTTATATTCGCTATACATTTGTGGCTCCTAACTATTTTCTTTTCGCTCAATTGAAAAGAAGTTTTAACTTTTTTATAATAACTTACGTTATGAGAAAAGAGAATAGATATCGAATTATTTTTATGGGAACGCCAAAGATTGCTGCGACGGTCTTTGAAGCGTTGATTAAAGAGGGGTACAACTTTGTTGGCCTTATCTGTCAAGAGGATAAAAAGGTTGGAAGAAGAAATGAAATCGAATTTTCTCCAACTAAAAAGATTGCTTTAGAGCACAACATTCCCGTATTTCAACCGCACAAAATTCGACTGGATTACGAATTTGTTAAAGAACTTAAACCGGATTTAATTTTAACCCTAGCTTATGGGCAAATTATTCCTCAAGGCTTATTAGACATTCCAAAGTTTGGTTGTTTAAATCTCCACGGTTCAATTTTACCTAAATATCGTGGAGCCGCGCCGATACAGCGAGCGATTATCGATGGCGAAAAGAAAACGGGCATCACATTGATGGAAATGGTTGATAAGATGGATGCTGGGAAGATGTTTGCTATTGAGACTGTCGATATTTTAGATGACGATAATTATTCGTCATTATGCGATAAACTCGCTGATGCGTCCATTAAGATTTGCTTAGAAAAATTGCCATTATATTTTGAAGGCAAACTTCCTGGAACTATGCAAGATGAATCAAAGGTTAGTATTGCGAATAAGATAAAACCAGAAGAGGAAAAACTTAATTTAGCCTTGAATGCAGATGATTTTATTAATTATGTTCGTGGCCTCAGCGATGAGCCAGGCGGTTATCTATTCCTTGATAACAAGAAATTAAAAATCTTTAAAGCTCATTTATTTGATAAATCAACGGATGAAAAAGTTGGGACTTTATCAATTAAAAAAGACGTATTTTTGCAACTTAATGATGGAGTGATTGTTTTAGACATAGTTCAACTTGAAGGTAAAAAGAAGATGGATGGTCGTAGTTTTGCTAATGGAAGTAGAGCTTATGACAAAGCTGTTCTTGAATGAAAAAGATGATAAAAACTTTTGAATTATCAGTTCACGACCTCGTGGATTTTTTGCTTAGAAGAGGCGATATTGATAATCGCATCTATAACAAAGCGACGATGCAGGAAGGAACACTAGTTCATAGTTCATATCAAATCAAACAAGGCAATAATTACCAAAGCGAATATTTTTTGAAGGAAAAGTTTGATGTCGATGAATTTTCTTTTTCGATTGAAGGGCGGGCTGATGGTGTTTATTTAAATGGCGATTTATATTATGTTGAAGAAATCAAATCAACAACTGATGATTTATTGCACTATTTCCAGTCGCAAAGAGAATGGCATTTAGGACAAGCAAAATGCTATGCCTTGATGCTTGCTCACGAACGAAATCTTACTGAAGTTGGAATTCAACTAACTTATATTTCTCAATTAAATCGCAAAATAAAATTATTTAAACGTTTCACTTTCAAAACCGAGGAACTCGAACAATATGTCGATGGATTATTTAGAGATTATCTATCATTTTATAAATTAATTTATAACCGCGGACAAAAACGAAATAAAAGCGCGGAGAAATTACCTTTTCCTTTCGCTTCTTTTCGCTCAGGACAACGAACATTAGCTAAATATAGTTATGGCGTCGCAAATGATGGCGGAATTCTTTTTTGCGAAGCTCCTACTGGAATTGGAAAGACGATTTCCACGCTATATCCTTGCGTTAAAAGCTTTGCTAATGGAGAAAATGAAAAGATTTTTTATTTAACGGCCAAAAATTCAGGAAAAGAAGCGGCTCATAATGCGGTTTCACTTATGTCAGAAAAAGGATTGTTCGTCAGCGAAATTATCATTACCGCCAAAGACAAAATATGCCCATTTCCTGATAGCGGATGCAATCCTGATGAGTGCCCTTATGCAAAGGATTATTACACAAAACTAAGATACGTATTGACTAAATCGGTCAAAACGACAAATTCTTTCACTGCGGATAAAATACTTGAAATCGCTCATGAGAATGCGATGTGCCCATTTGAATTATCTTTAGATTTATCACTTCTAGTAGATATTATTATTTGTGACTACAACTATTTCTTTGACCCGTTTGTTTATCTTAAACGCTATTTCGATACACCGATGGATAATGCGTTGGTGCTCGTCGATGAAGCCCATAATTTAGTAGAACGGGGTCGCAATATGTATAGCGCCTCTTTATCTCGAGGAGCTTTTTATAAGGCGAGGAAGTGCTTACGCTTAATCGATCATCCAAAAATTAAGACCGCTATGAAAAAACTAAGCAAATTTTTTGATAGCTATGAATGGATGGAAGGGGAAAGCAAAATTGGCATGTTTCCGCGAACCGTATTGATGGATTTTGATAAATTTAATGTGGCCGCTACTGATGTAGCTCGTCATTTTTCAAAAGAATTAAATGATGATTTTAAGAATTTTGCTTTTGATCTCAGCCGTTTTTCTCATCTATTGAATTATTACGATTCATCATTTGCTTTGTGCATTAGAAATAATCAATACGATTTAGTATTTAATTTATTATGCTTAGACCCGCGCGAGTTTTTAGCGGATACGCTTTCTAAAGTTAAAGGGAAAATCATCTTTTCCGCAACTCTATCGCCTGCCGATTATTACATCCGGATGATTGGCGGTGAGGAAAATAATCCGATGTTAACATTGTCTTCGCCATTTGATAAAAACAATTTATGTTTGATGGTCGCACCAAAATTATCGGTTAGATACAAGGATAGAGATAACACCTATTCAACTGTCGCAAAATTTATAAAAACAGTGATTGAATCAAAGATTGGCAATTATTTTATTTACGCGCCGAGCTTTGAATATTTATTGAAATTATTGCCGTTTTTAGAACTTGATGATGTCAATTTAATAGTTCAAGAAAAGGAAATGAGCGAAAAAAGTAAGAGCGAATTCCTTGATAATTTCATAGAAAATCCAAAAAAGACTACGGTTGGTCTCGTCGTTGTTGGCGGCGCATTTGGTGAAGGCATCGACTTACTTAGCGATCGACTAATTGGTGTCATCATCATCGGCGTTGGGCTACCTCAAATATGCTTTGAACGAGAACAAATACGTGAATATTTTGACCTAAAAGAGGAAAGCGGATTTGTGTATAGTTATATAAATCCTGGCATCAATAAAATCATGCAAGCGGTTGGTCGGGTTATTAGAAGTGAAAAAGATCGTGGAGTAGCCTTATTAATCGATGATCGATATTTAAACGCAACATATCACGATCTGTTTAATAACCATTGGAGTAATTACAAAGTCGTTACGACGATTGATGATATTAAATCTCATCTAAATAAATTCTGGAAACAATGATAAAATTTAAGCCATATGGATTTTGATCAACGATATATTCGAAATTTCTCAATAATTGCTCATATAGATCATGGCAAATCTACTTTAGCCGACCGCATTTTAGAATTGACGGAAACCGTATCGAAGCGAGAGATGAAAGATCAATTCCTCGACTCTATGGATTTAGAAAGAGAAAGAGGGATAACGATTAAACTTAACGCCGTATCGATTAAATACCATGCGAAAGATGGTCACGATTATCTATTTAATCTCATCGACACTCCGGGGCACGTCGACTTTTCTTATGAAGTTAGTCGCTCCTTAGCGGCGTGTGAAGGTTGTTTGCTCGTCGTCGATGCCACGCAAGGGGTCGAAGCGCAGACATTAGCTAATGTTTACCTAGCTGTCGATAATAATTTAGAAATTATCCCTGTGATCAATAAAATTGATTTACCTAGTGCGATGCCCGAAGTGGTGATGAAAGAGGTTGAAGAGCGCATTGGCATTCCTTGCGATAATGCTTGTTTGGTAAGTGCAAAAACTGGCCAAGGCGTCGAAGAAGTTCTCGAAGCGATTGTTAAATACATTCCCGCTCCTTCTGGAGATATTAATGCTCCATTACAAGCGCTTATATTCGATTCATTTTATGATTCATATCGCGGAGTTATCATCTTGGTTTGTATAAAAAATGGCTCAGTTAAGGTTGGCCAGAGTATTCGCTTGATGGCAACTAATAAAGAATATTTGGTGACAGAGGTTGGCATAAGAACGCCTAAGGAATTAAAAAAGAATGAATTATCTGCAGGCGAGGTCGGTTATATTGCTGCGCAGATAAAAGACATCAAAGATGTATTTCCTGGAGAAACTGTAACATTAGCAAATAATCCAGCCAAAGAAGCTCTCCCTGGTTATCGCAAGATGAACCCGATGGTCTATTGCGGCCTTTACCCTGTCGATAGCAAGAAATTTTTAGATTTAAAGGATGCATTAGAAAAATTATCATTAAACGATGCATCATTGGCTTTTGAAGCGGAAACATCACAAGCTCTCGGATTTGGTTTTCGATGTGGCTTTTTAGGTTTATTGCATATGGATGTCGTTCAAGAACGACTGGAAAGAGAATACGGACTCGATTTAATTTTGACCGCCCCGAGCGTTATCTATCACATTTATTTGACAAAAGGCGGTATGGTTGAACTTGATAATCCATCAAAATTACCCGATTTAACCTTGATAAAGGAGATTCAAGAGCCTTACGTTAAAGCGGAAATTATGACTCCTAAAGAATATGTTGGTCCGGTTATGGAATTGTGTCAAAATCGACGAGGAATTTATGTCGATTTACAATATTTTGATGATACGAGAATGGTGGTAACCTATGAACTTCCTCTCGCGGAAATTGTTTATAATTTCTTCGATAAACTCAAAAGTTATACCAAAGGTTATGCATCTTTTGATTATGAATTTTCTGGCTATAAACCTGGACAATTAGCAAAGATGGACATCTTGCTTAATGGCGAGGTTATCGATGCTTTATCGACCATTGTTCATCGTTCAACAGCTTATGAAAGAGGTAGCGTTGTCGTTAGAAAGCTTAAAGATATTATTCCGCGTCAACAATTTGAAGTTCCTGTACAAGCGGCGATTAATGGCAAAATCATTGCACGTGCAGATATTAAAGCCGTCCGTAAAGACGTTTTGGCGAAGTGTTATGGCGGAGACATTTCTCGTAAACGAAAATTGTTAGAGAAGCAAAAAGAAGGCAAGAAGCGCATGAAAGCTATCGGCTCAGTCGAAGTGCCTCAAGAGGCGTTTATGAGCGTGCTTTCCATCGATGATGATGGCGATTAGTAGTTATATTTTAGTGCTAAATTAGTAATTACTTATTGTATAAGAATCGTATAAGTGTTATATTTTAGTCGTGGAGATTAAAAAATATGAGTACAAATAATTTAGCAGTCAGATTTACTGATGATACATACGCCTCTAGGCAACAGGTTGCGCGCGAACTTGGAACTAACCTTATCGATTCAATTTGGAAGCAAATACTCGAATATCGAAAGGCTTATGTAGCTCAATTGAGCATCTTTGATGTTTCCAAAACGCCTTTATCGGTCACCTTGACAAATAAAATTGTCAGTAACAGTCGCCGCATTTTTGAAAAAATTAAAGCTTCATCGGAGAATTTTGCCGATTTGAAGGATAAATCAATTGAGAAAGAAGTGCTTAGTAAAGACATGTTTAAAAGCTCGCTTCGCTATTTAGCACATTTTAAAGAAATCATTGTTAACGATATCGCGTTAGAAAACATTGTTAAGGGTAATAATAGCGATCTGCTTTACGAACCTCTTACGCGTTATTTTGATGCGATTAAATCTATAAGCGTTCGTGAATTTAATAATATTGATGAAAATTTAATTGCTCAATTTTTGCAAATTCTTTATGGGAACAATGAATTATTGTCTTTTTATCGAACAAAAGAGATACAAATACCTAGCCAAAAAGTTCTTATTAACCGCGAATATGTTGGCTCACCTGTCGCCGTTATTGAGTCGATGATGAACGCAACATTGAATTTCATTAATAACGAAAATAACGATTTAGTTATTCGCCTCGCGGCTACATTATATATGTTTAATTACATAAAACCATTTGAGCGATTTAACGAAGAAATATCAATACTTATCGTCAAATGCTTGTTGGCTAAAACTACGGACAAAACATTTGCATCTATCCTTCCAATTGAGGCCTTAATTTTTGAAGAAAAGGATGCATTAAATACTGCTTCTAAAGATGTGCAAAAGACATGTGATTTAACATATTATCTTATTGAGACGATGCGTTTGCTCGATGATGTTATTTCTTCTTTTAATAATCGTTTGATTCAATTGTCACGCGACTCTCTTGAAGAAGAATACTTCGATAAAAAGCCAACTTTAGAAAAGGTTGAGGATGTTAAAGAGATTAAGAAGGAAGAAACGCCTGTTGCTGAAAAAGAAGTAGAAAGTGTAAAAGAAAAGATAACGCCGCACATATCGAACAATAAGCCAGCGGTTAATGTTCATTTATTCGAGGAGTTAGATGAAAAATCTTTGAATAAGGCGGCGCAGAATCTACTAGAAAGCGATCCGAATCTACGCGCAAGTCAGGCACACTTTTACGTTCGTCATTGCACTCTTGGAAAATATTACACAATTCAGCAATATAAAAAATGTGAGCGAGTAGTCTATGAAACCGCTAGGACATCAATGGAATATCTTGCGCGCGCAGGTTACTATCGACGCGAACAAGTCAAAAATAAGTTTGTTTACACGCCGATTTCAAAAGAGTAAAATACTTTGGGTTTAAATTATGAAAACTTTAGCGAACATTTGGGAACAACCTTGGTTTATCATCTTGATGGTTTTAGCGTTCTTTGGGCTATTGATATTAGTTATTATCATCGTTAAAAGACACGTCACACCATTGCAAATCAAAAAAGATGACATCGATGAAGAGACAGCGATTAAGCAAGAACTCGATCGTATCTTAGTGCCTATCGATGATGAAGAATTAGTCGAAAAAACTGACAAGAGCGAAGAAAAGACTGATAAAACTGAACCAACAGATGAGAAAAAAGATTGACGCATTGTATGTTCACATCCCTTTTTGTGAGCACATTTGCGCCTATTGCGATTTTACAAAATTATTTTATAACAAACGTTTTTCCGAGCCTTATTTGAAGGCTCTTTTTAAGGAAATTGATTCATATAAGATAAAAAAGGTTAAAACTATCTATATCGGAGGTGGAACTCCGACGTCATTAGCGTTAGATGAATTAGATTCTTTGTTAGCAAAATTATCGCCTTTATTAGATAAAGATGGCGAATTTAGCGTTGAAGCTAACGCGGAAAATCTAAGCATCGATAAATTAAAACTTTTTAAAAAATATGGCGTTAATCGCCTTTCCATCGGGGTGGAAGCGACAAGCGAAAAAGCCTTAAAACTGCTCAATCGGAAACATTCATTCACTGATGTAAAAGAGGTTATCTCTAAATCTAGAACGTTAGGCTTTGACAATATAAATGTCGATTTAATCTATGGTTATCCTCATCAATCGCTAGATGATTTAAAGAATGATTTAAAAAATATTTTAAGCTTAAAAACCGAACACATTTCCATCTATTCGTTAACCGTTGAAAAAGGAACGATGTTTGCTAATACAAACATTGAAGAGCAAGATGAAGAACAATCGCGACTATACTATGAAGAAATATTAAATACGTTGAGAAGTCACGGCTATAAACGTTATGAAGTGAGCAATTTCGCATTGCCTGGCCGCTTTTCTAAACATAATCTCACATATTGGAAAGATGAACCATATTTTGGCGTGGGGCTAGGAGCCTCTGGCTATATTGATAATTATCGATATACGAATACAAAGAATTTAACTAAATACATCGATGGTAAGTACATTGAAGAAAAAGAAGAACTTTCTAAAAGTGAAGAAATCGAGGACTTCTTATTAACTAATCTTAGATTAGAAGATGGTTTTAAAGCATCTACATTCAAAGAAAGATTTAATGTCGATTTCTTGGAAATGTTTTCTTATAAAGCTAGGAAATTAATTGATAATAAGTTATTGAATGTAATTGATGATACAATTAAACTTAGCGATGAAGGAATGATGTTACTCAATCGCGTTTTATTAGAATTATTATGAATATCGCAAGTTATACTAAACGAGTTTGGTCTTATGTCATCGACGCTTTTTTAGCTATTGTTTGTTCATTAGCTCTTTTCATTATTTTATATGTATATCAATCTTGGATTAGAAGCATTCCAGCTTTTTTTGTGATCATCGCTTTTTTCTTTATTGAATGGCTTTTATATACGTTTATCTATAGCTTATGGTTATTTATTTCAAACGGGAGAACGCTCGGGTCATTAATTTTTGGCACGAGAGTGGTGCACAATGATGTTTCTCGATTATCGTTTGGCGATTGCTTAGCTCGTTGCGCATCAGAAGGCGTTCTCGTCTTGGTGGCTATCGACTTAATTTATGTCTTGATTAAGCATACGGAAAAAACAATATTTGACCGCCTTTCTTTAACGGTTGTTGTCGATTGGCGAAACCGTTCTAATTGATATTTTTAGCAAATTTTTCAAATATAATAGCATAGCTATTGTGAACTTTTTTAAAAAAATTAGCACTTTCCACTTGACAGTGCCAACGAGTCTTTTATAATATCCTTAGCACTCAGCAAGAATGAGTGCCAAAAAGGAGGCCAATATGAATAGACGTGAAAAAGTTCTCAAGCTCATCGTTGAACACTTCATTAAAAATGCTCAGCCTGTCGGCAGCAAGACTTTGATCGAACAATATGGTCTTGAATATTCATCGGCGACAATTCGTAGCGAGATGAACGCGTTAGAGCAAGATGGTTATCTTGAAAAGACGCACACCTCCAGCGGTCGAGTTCCTTCGTCAAAAGGTTATCGATATTATATTGAACACCTACGCGACAAGAACATCGACCAAGAATTTAAATTCCAGATGCAATCGATTCTCGATCAAAAAGTTCAATCTGTTCAAGATGTCATTAAAGAATCGTGCGAAATTCTCTCACAAATGACTAACTTAGCTAGCATTGTGCTCGGACCTGGCGCGAACAATGAACATCTTGTCTCTGTTCAATTGGTGCCGCTTAATGAGTCGAGTGCCACATGCGTATTCATCACTGACCAAGGCTATGTTGGTAATAAGACATTCCTCATCAATGAGAAAAACCGTCTAAGCGATGTTGAAAAGTGTGTAACTCTCTTCAATGACCGCTTAAAAGGTACGCCGATATCTGAGCTCATTCCAAAGATTAAAGCCATCAAACCATTATTGAATGACTTAGTGATTAATCACGACATCATCTATAGCGCGATGCTTAAGACCTTCATGGATTTTGCTCAAGATCGACTCTTCGCATTTGGCAAGGAAGAACTCTTATCGCAGCCAGAATTCGCAAATGATGCTTCAAAGATTAAGCGAATTATCGAACTCTTTGATCGCCCTGATATTTTCCGAGATGTAGGTGAAGAAAATAGTGAAGGTAGCATTTCCATTCACATTGGAGGCGAAGATGATGATGATAATGACGTCTCGATCGTTCAAGCCAAATTCACAATGCCGGGTCAGCAAGAGCGTTCAATCGCGGTCGTTGGTCCTAAACGAATGGATTATGGAAAGGTCGTTTCATCATTAGAATATCTAATCAAACAATTAGATACCCATTATGAAATCGTACCTAGAAAGGAAGATAACGGTGAAAGAAAACAAGAAGAAAGAAAACATCACAACTCAAGAAACAAGCAACGAAGAAATCACTAAATTAAAATCGGATGTCGAACATTGGAAAAATGAATATTACCGAGCTTATGCAGATATGCAAAATCTCCGTAAACACATCGAAGCCGACCATAAGGAAGCGATGAGATATCGCATTGAAGGATTTGTTGGTGAACTGTTGCCTATACTCGATGCTTTCCATCTCGCATTAGCAAATGATGCAAAGAATGAAGAGATGAAAAACTTCTTAACGGGCTTCACCTTCATTTACAAAAATCTCGTCAGCGTGCTTGAAAACGAAGGAGTTAAAGAAATCGAACCAAAGATTAACGATGAATTCAATCCTTCAACCATGCAAGCTATTGAGACAAAAGTAGATGAACAAAATCCTAATAAAGTTATCAAGGTTGTGACAAAAGGTTATAAATTGCACGAACGTTTAGTTCGTCCGGCGATGGTCGTCGTCTCCATCAAAGAAAAAGTAGATGACAAAAATCAAACAAAAGAAAATGACAATAATCCGGAAACGGATGCCTAATAAAGGAGGAAAATTATCATGGCAAAAGAAATTATTCTCGGTATCGACTTAGGTACCACAAACTCAGTTGTTTCATATCTTCAAGCGGATGGAAAGGTCAAAGTTATTCCTAATCCAGAAGGAACGATTACGACTCCATCAGTCGTCGCCTTTAAAAATGGTGGCGAAGAAATTGTTGGCAACGCCGCGAAAAGACAATTAGTTACAAATCCTGACACCATTTCATCTGTCAAACGTAAGATGGGATCAAGTGAAAAGGTTCATATTAAATGCTTGAACAAGGATTTCACTCCGCAAGAGATTTCCGCAAAAATTCTTGCATATATGAAGAAATATGCTGAAGAAAATCTTGGTCAAAAGATTTCTAAAGCTGTTATTACCGTTCCAGCATACTTCAACGATGCTCAACGTCAAGCGACAAAAGATGCCGGTCAAATCGCTGGCTTAGATGTTGTTCGTATTATTAACGAACCGACAGCAGCCGCATTAGCCTATGGTCTTGATAAAGAAAAATCCGAAAAGATTTTGGTTTACGATCTAGGTGGTGGAACATTCGATGTTTCCGTCCTCGATATTGGCGACGGTACATTCGAAGTCGTCGCTACCGCAGGCGATAATAAACTCGGCGGCGATGACTGGGATAAGGTTGTTGCCGATTGGATTCAAGCGCAAATTAAGATTCAACACGGAATTGATGTTACCGATAAAATGGCTCAACAACGATTTGTTGACGCTGCTGAAAAGGCGAAGATTGAACTCTCAAGTTCACTTGAAACAACCATTTCCCTACCATTTATTGCAATGGGTAGCAATGGACCTGTGAACTTTGAAACGACATTGTCTAGAGCCAAATTCCAAGATATGACTAAACACTTACTTGCTCGTACTGAAGAGCCAGTTAGACGCGCATTAGCTGATGCTAAAATTCAAGCCAAGGATCTTGATCAAGTAATTCTTATCGGCGGATCAATTCGTATGCCTGCCGTTCAAGAATTAGTTAAGAAATTAACAGGTAAAGTCCCTAACTTATCAGTCAACCCTGATGAAGCTGTCTCTATTGGCGCGGCAATTCAAGGCGGTGTTGTAAGCGGTGATATTAAAGATGTCGTCTTACTCGATGTCACTCCTCTTACATTAGGCATTGAAACCTTAGGTGGAATGATGACACCTCTTATTGAAAGAAATACAACTATTCCAACAACTAAGAGCCAAATCTTCTCAACCGCCGCGGATAATCAACCTGCTGTCGACATCATGGTTTACCAAGGTGAACGTCCAATGGCTCACGATAACAAGCTCTTAGGTCACTTCCAACTTTCAGGTATTAAACCTGCTCGTCGTGGAGAACCTCGTATTGAAGTAACTTTCAATATCGATGTTAACGGCATCGTTAAAGTTACAGCAAAAGACCTCGACACTCAAAAAGAACAAGAAATCACAATTTCTGGTTCAAACGGTTTATCCAAAGAAGATATCGACCGCATGGTCCGTGAAGCGGAAGAAAATGCCGAAGCTGATGCGAAACGTAAAGAGGAAGTTGAACTCAAGAACAAAGCTGAGCAATATATTAACACCATCGATCAAGCTCTCCAAGAAAAGGGCGAGACTATGGATGCAACTCAAAAAGAGACGACGCAAAAACTTCGCGATGAGTTAAAGACTGCTTTAGACAATAACGATATTGAAACGCTTAAAACACGTATCAATGAATTAGAACAAGCGGCCGCGATGATGGCGAATATGCCTTCAAACAACAAAGCTCAAGAAGGGGCAACTAGCGAAGGCAACGAGACAGCAGATGATGTTGTTGATGCCGATAGCAAAATGAAAAACTAATTAAAAGTTAAACTAGCGAGCGTGGGGATTTTCCCCTCGCTTTGCCAGTTAGAAAGGAAGTCAAGATATGGCCAAAAGAGATTTTTATGAAGTATTAGGTTTGAATAAATCAGCCTCAAAAGATGAAATTAAAAGCGCGTATCGTAAATTGGCTAAGAAATATCATCCTGATTTAAACCACGAGCCAGATGCGGCGGAAAAATTTAAAGAAGTTCAAGAGGCCTACGATGTCCTTTACGATGATAAAAAGCGACAAATGTACGACCAATTTGGTATGGCAGCTTTTGAACAAGGCGCGTCGACTGGCGGAGCTGGAAATCCCTTCCAAGGCGGCGGCTTCTCTTCTCAAGGATTTGGCGATATCGATTTAGGCGATATTTTCTCTAGCTTCTTTGGCGGGGGCAATAGAGGTCGAAGGCAACAAAGTTATGGACCACGTCGAGGCGATGATGCCTTGCAAAGAATTCGCGTACCATTTATGGATGCGATATTGGGTAAGAAAGTTCTTGTGCCGGTAAGCTATGATGAAAAATGTGCAACATGTAACGGAACCGGAGCAAAATCCGCAAGCGATATTGAAACGTGCCCAGATTGTAAAGGTCAAGGTTTTGTTAGAACACAACAAAGAACAATCTTCGGCGTGATGGAAGGTCAATCGACCTGTCCAAAATGCGGTGGATCGGGTAAAATCATCAAAAATAAATGCCCTGATTGCCAAGGAAAAGGCTACAAGCATATCAAACGTGATTTAGAAGTCAATATCCCTGCGGGCATCAATGCTGGTCAACAAATTGTTATCAAAGGCAAAGGTGAACGCGGAGTCAATGGGGGAGAAAATGGCGATTTATACTTAGAAATTGTCATTATTCCACACGAATACTTTAAGAGGGAAGGAAACGATATTCATATCAATGTCCCTATAAGCGTTATCGATGCGATTTTAGGTAAGAAAATCGATATTCCAACAGTCTATGGTGATGTTGAAGTCGATGTTCCAGCCGGAACGCAACCCGATCAAGTCTTACGTTTAAAAGGACGCGGCGTTAAAGATTTAAGAACTGGTACGCCAGGTGATCAATACGTTCACGTTCAAATTAAGACGCCGACGAAGATTAGCAAAGAGCAAAAAGAATTGCTCGAAAAATATCAAAAGTTAGAAAAAACTGATGAATCATTCTTCGACAAATTCAAGAAAGCGTTCAAAAAATAAATCATAGATTTATAAAGGTCGAAATATCGACCTTTTTTCAAATGAGAGAAACTCTATGATAAAATAGATATTTGAGAGGTAAGTTATGAATAAATATATGAAGCTGGCTATCGGCGAGGCCCGTAAAGGAATTCGCCATGGTCATGGTGGACCCTTTGGTGCAGTCATCGTTAAAGATGGCGTTGTCGTCGGCAAAGGCCATAATCAAGTTGTCAAAAACAACGACCCGACTTGTCACGGTGAGATGATGGCAATTCATAAAGCGTGCAAAACGCTTGGCACATTTGATTTAAGCGGATGTGAGCTCTATACTACTGGCGAGCCTTGTCCGATGTGTATGGCTGCTATATTATGGGCTAATATCGATAAAGTCTATTACGGTTGCAATGTCCTTGACACTGAAGATATCGGATTCCGCGACAAAAAGTTCTACGATATGAGCGAGGAAGAGCGTAACGCAATGGTGGTTGAACTCGATCGCAAAGCTTGTTTAAAACTCTACACAGAATATAAAAATATCAAAGATAAAACCGCATATTAAAAATTGCATAATTAGAGGTTAACAAACCTCTTTTTATGTTATCATTATGCCTATGGCATTAGTGGAATTAGAAAACGTCGATTTTAATTACGCCGATAAAGAACTATATCGTTCTATATCTTTAAAGATAAATAATGGCGAACATTGTGTTTTAGTCGGCGTTAACGGTTCGGGGAAAACGACTATTTTAGATTTGCTTGCTAAGAAATTAACGCCCGACAAAGGAAAGGTCATTTGGACGCCACATACTACGTTTTCTTATCTCGATCAAAATTTAAAAATTGATCAAGATATGTTAGCTAACGATTATATTCACGAGACATATGCTGATTTGTTTTTAAAAGAAAAAGAGATGGAAGATTTGTATGAAAAATCCGCTAACGATATCGATAATTACGAAAAATTTTTAAACAAAGCGCAAAAACTTCAAGACGAGCTAATGATGAATGGCTTTTATTCGCTTAAAGAAACAGTCGCTCAACTCATCGCTGGGCTAGGTATTAGCGAAGACCGCCTATCACTTCCTCTGTCAAAACTATCATCTGGTCAACGTGAAAAGATTTATTTAGCGCGTATGCTACTTGAAAATCGCGACGTTTTGCTTCTTGATGAACCGACGAACTTTTTAGATGTTAGCCAAGTCGATTGGCTCGCCGATTATTTGAATAATTATAAAAATGCCTTCCTTGTCGTTTCCCATGACCAGACATTTCTTAGAAAAATTGCCAATGTTGTTTTCTCATTAGAGAATCGAACAATTGTTCGATATCGTGGTACTTTTGACCATTTTTTAGAGCAAAACGCTTTGGATAAGGCGATGTATGAGAAACGCTATAACGCTCAACAACGATACATCAAAAATGAAGAAGTATTTATTGAAAAGCATATTGTTCGCGCCACTTCATCAAAAGCGGCAAAGAGTAGAAGAACGCGCTTATCTCATTTATCGCGACTTGAAGCGCCTGGAAAAGAAGAAGGCGTCGTTTCTTTTTCCTTTCCCTCAGTAAAAGAAGGTGGCAAAGAAATATTAAAGGTTGATGAATTGCTCATCGGCTATAGCGGTAAACCTATTTTAGACCCGATATCTTTCACGCTTTTAAAAGGCGAGAAAATTGCTATCCTAGGGAAAAATGGTGTTGGTAAAACTACATTTTTAAAGACCATCTTAAATCATATTCCTTCATTATCGGGTAGTTTTAAATGGCACGAAAATACTTTTATCAATTATTTTGACCAAGAAAGCCGCGTGGATTTAAACCTTTCACCATTTGATTTAATTAAGGAACATTATCCGATGTTATCAAATACCGAGATGCGAACTTTGCTTGGCTCTTCAGGGTTACGTAAAGAATTAGCGATTCGCAAGATGAAAGATCTTAGCGGTGGCGAGGTTACTAAAGCTCGTCTTGCTTTGATGAGTTTAAAAAAGGCTAATTTTTTGATATTTGATGAGCCGACAAATCATCTCGATAAGAAAGCAAAAGATGCACTTTTTGCTGCAATCGATAAATTTAACGGAGGAGTTATCATCGTATCGCATGAAAAAGATTTTTATGATGGACTTGTCGATTATGAAATTCATTTTTAAAGCGACAATGTTATACTAGTATAGTATTTATGGCCAAATGTAAGTATTGTAACGCGAATATATCGAGATTAGATAAGGAAATCTGTCCGTTTTGCGGCGGCCTTAAACCATTAGATGGACAAACTGATGTGACAGAAGACTTCACCAAGTCTTTTAATCCTATTCAATATCAAAATAACGTGAAGAGGAAAAAGAAAGTTGTTGCCGCGATTCTTGCGATAACACTCGGCGTTTTTGGCTGTCATATGTTTTATTTAAATAAGAAAAATGTTGGTTTTATTATTCTTGCATCATCTTTAGCTTTAATTGCTTCGCTCGGTTCAATTTTATATTTTTCAAATGCGTTACATAACGTTTTCGCCTTCTTGATTCCTTATTTTGTCTTAGAGGGACTTATGATCATCTCTGGATTTTGGCTCTTATTTAGACACGACCAAGTTGATGGCAATGGAGAATTTTTAGAATAATGCAAAGATATTTTGGCTCAATCGTCGATCGAAAAGCTCTTCTTGATAACGAAGATGTCTATCACCTTTTAAAGGTGATGCGCATGCGCGTTAATGACGAGATAGAAGTCGTCTCCGATGAAATACCTTTTCTATGCGTCATTAAATCGATAAAACCATTAGAAATCGTTGTTAAAAAGCAAATTCATGAGAAGCGTGAATTGGATAACAAAGTGACTTTGATATGTGCCTTACTAAAAGGCGACAAATTAAATTTTGTCCTTCAAAAAGCGACAGAACTAGGAGTTTATGAAATAGTTTTACTATCTAGTGATCGCACGATTGTCAAAAGCAAAGAATTCGACTCATCTCGCAAATTAGAACGATATAATCGCATATTAAAAGAAGCGAGTGAACAATGTCACCGTTCTAAAATTCCTTTGATGTATCGTCTTATTTCTATCGATGAATTAGGAAAAATTAAAGGCGATGTAAAATTGATTGCTTATGAGCAAGAAGCTGGGAAAACTGATTCGCTATTTTCCGAAATTAAAAAAATTAATAAAGATGACCGCGTCAATGTCGTTATCGGACCAGAAGGTGGTTTTAGCGAACAAGAGGTGGAAATTGCAAAAGGATATGGCTATGTTCCAGTCTCTTTAGGGAGAAGGATATTGCGCGCAGAGACAGCATCAATCTACGCATTAAGCGTCATTTCCGCTTGCCTTGAAAGAAAATAAAATATGCATTTATTCGAAACGTTGGCTAAATATCAAAAAAACATGAATTATAAAAAAAGTGAGGATTATCTTTTTTATATCGCTAATCGTCATCTCTTTTCAAATATCGAAATGTATCGATTTTTATTAGATGCGAAGAATGAATTCGAAGTAATTAGAGCAAATATCATCATCCACGCTATACAAAACAAAGAAAAGATTGAAAATTTAATTGTCTACGCTTTTAAAAATAGCGACATGAAGACAGAAGAAGTTACTTCTTTTTTAGAGGAAAAAGAGAAAGGACTTCCTTATTTATTAGATGGCAATAATAAGATATTTGTACCTGTTTTCTCGCGAACGATTAATAACTTGTATACTTCGCAATATGGAAAATTATTAAAGAGTCCATACTCAAAATTATTAACCAATTATTCTTCGTCGTGCATCGATTTGTTTGAGATGTATAATTTTTCATTATATGATTCATTATTTACTAAATTTGTCACGGTTTATCGAGACAAAAAAGTAATGGTGGTCTATCATTTTGACTTTAAAACGATTTATTTTATCAACGACCAAGGCCGATTAGACGCCCGAATCCCTCTATTTGATAGATATTTAAAACGTCCTGATTCCACGCATATGATCGAACGAATTAAACCTGTTGTCGAAAAATATTTAGATGACGACCGAGAAGGTCTTTATCAAGCTTTAATTGCTAATAATCTAATTTCAAAAAAGATGATTTATAAAATCAAACATAAAGAATTTAGATTTAAACGTCGATTGGAAAGAAAAGCAAAATGACCTTTAAAACATTATCGTTAGGTTGCAAAGTGAATTCTTATGAGATAAGTTCTATTCGCGAACTTCTCTTAAAGGAAGGTTTTAAAGAAGATGCTATTCGTCCAGATGTCATTGTAATAAATACTTGTTCAGTCACCTCGGTGGCCGATCAAAAGTCGCGTCAAATAATTCGACGTGAGCGAAGAAAATTTTCAAATTCTATCATCGTTGTTATGGGCTGCTACTCGCAGAAAAATGCGCAATATGTTAGCGATGAATGCGGCGCGGATATAGTAATAGGAACTTCTTTCCGTAATCGAATTTATGAATTGATAAAAAAATACTTGGACACAAGGCAAAAAATAATACAAATCAATAACGATGTTCGCCATTTAGATTATGAATCTTTTGGGGTTTTTGTTTTGCCAAATTCAACGCGCGCGTATATAAAAATAGAAGATGGGTGCAATAACTTTTGTACGTATTGCACAATTCCTTACACCCGTGGTCAAGCTCGTTCGAGAAACAAAGATGAAATTATCTCTGAGATTAAATATCTTATCGCGCAGGGATTCAAGGAATTTGTTTTAACCGGCATCCATACCGCTCATTATGGAGTCGATTTAAAAGATACATCTTTTTCTGATTTGGTCGAAGAAATATTACAAATTGATGATTTATATCGCTTGAGAATATCTTCGATTGAAGAAAGTGAAATCGATGATAAATTAATTTCATTGCTTAAAAAGAGCGACAAATTAGCAAATCATTTGCACATTCCTCTTCAAAGCGGTAGTCCATCTGTTTTAAAGAGAATGAATCGCCGTTATGATGTCGATAATTTCTATAAAAAGGTAGAACAAATTCGTAAAGCTCGTCCAGATATTGCTCTTACTACAGATGTTATCGTTGGATTTCCTGGAGAAAGTGACGATAATTTCTTAGAAACATATAATTTCATTAAGAAAATTAAATTTGCTGAACTGCACGTTTTTCCTTTTTCTCCTCGAAAGGGTACCGCGGCTTATTCTTTCGCTAATCAAATAGATGCAAAAGTCAAAGCGGAACGCGTGAGAAAACTTATTGATTTATCGGATGAACTTGCGAAACAATATCGCGAAAATTTTGTTGGTAAAGAATTGGAAGTTATCCTCGAAGAGAGAAACAAAACGACTGGTTTATTATGTGGTTTTACTTCCAATTATTTGAAATTAAATATTGATTTACCAGATGAATATATTGGCAAAATTGTTAAATTAAAAGTTTGACACAATCGCTAATAACTTTAAAAAACTTAAACATTGTATGATAATTTATTGCATTAATTTGCATTTAATTTATAATTATCACGTTATTTTAGGAGGATAAAAATATGGCAGTCCCATTCAGAAGAACGTCCAAAACATCAAAAAGAATGCGTCGTACGCACATTCATCTAACGGTTACCGGGTTAGTTAAATGCCCTAATTGCGGTGCGATGATTAAATCACATAACATTTGCCCAAAATGTGGTCATTATGACGGAAAAGATGTTATGAGCAAGAAAGATACAAAAGCAGTCGATGTTAAACCAGTTAGCAAAAAGCCTACAAAAAAAGCTAAAGCTACAAAAACTGTTAAAGAGGAAAAGGCCGAATAATTTCTATAAATATCTTTGTATGATATAATCACCAAAGAGGTAAAAAAATGGAAATTAATAGAATGATTGATCATACGCTTCTAAAGCAAGATGCTTCTATTGAAGCAATTCAAAAGCTTTGCCAAGAAGCACGCAAGTATGAATTTGCATCCGTCTGTGTAAATCCTTGCTTTGTTCCAGTCGCAAGAAAACTCTTAACTGGTTCAATCGTTAAAGTCTGCACAGTTATTGGCTTCCCATTAGGAGCAACACTTCCAGAAGTTAAAAAATTAGAAACGATTGAAGCGATTAAAAACGGCGCGCAAGAGATTGATATGGTCTTAAACGTTTCGATGGCCAAAGAACACGATTTTGATTTTATTGAAAAAGAAATCGCTCTTGTTAAATCAGCTTGTAAGGATAAAATCCTTAAGGTTATTCTTGAAACGTGTCTATTAACCGACGAGGAAATTGTTGCTTGCTCAAATGCCGCCGTGCGCGCAGGCGCTGACTTTGTCAAAACTTCAACTGGTTTTTCAAAAGGTGGAGCGACAACGCACGCAGTTGAGCTCATGAGAAAAACTGTTGGTCCATCATTTGGCGTTAAAGCTAGTGGTGGTATTCACTCGCGCGAAGAAGCTATATCTATGATTAACGCGGGCGCGAATAGAATCGGCGCATCATGCGGAGTAGCGATAGTCGAAGGAAAATAAGATAAATTATTGATGTAAGAAAGGAGATGATTAAAGATGCCAAAAACAGTTGTTCGTGAAAATGAAACATTAGATGAAGCACTTCGTCGTTTTAAACGTCAAGTGAACAAATCTGGCGTTCTCCTTGAAACACGCAAAAGAGAATTCTATCTCAAAAAAGGTTTAAAGCGTAAACTCAAAAGCGAGATGGCTCGCCGCAAATCATATTAAGAAAAAAATAAAGTTTTCTTATATCAAAATTAGGAAGTATATATACTTCCTTTTATTTTATTTGTCACATTTGGTATTTTTGTGTACTACATATTATTGAGGGGGATAATGATGAAGAGATACTTCTGCTATCAAGGGAACGATAAAGATTGCGGCTTCGCATCTCTTAAAATGCTTCTGGCGGTTACCCACAAGAACGAAGGCTACCTGAGGCTTAAGAAGACTGACAAGCGCGACAATTACTCTTTTGCTGACCTTATAAGTATCGCTAGTGATTATGGGCTCAGCCTTACAGCGTATCGATACTCAAAGGAAGAAGAAGTTTCGATTAAAGCTCCATTTTTGGCTTTACTTGATCAAAACCATTTAGTTTTAATTACGTCCATAAACTCTTTTGCTGTCACAATGTCCGATCCTTCATATGGCATTGTTGTATTAAAACGTGGTGAATTTGATAGAAGATGGAGTGGGGACACATTAGAAGTCAAAAGTTCCGTAGCAGTAGAATATGTAAAAGACAAAGTGCAAATTCAAAAGAGATCAAGTAAACTCTTTGCTTTTATGTTCTCAATTGCATCATTAGCCTCCTTACTCATCGGTTTATTCTTTGTTAAAGATAATGCATATATATTTATACCTATTATTTTGCTTTCGTTGTTTATTGTTATAGAATTAGTAGAAAAATGGTATATTATCAAACAAATTAATTTGTTTGATGAACGTTTCATACCTCTATATTTCTACGATAGTACAAGAATTGATAAAAAGGGATTAGAAGATTATAGTGAATTCAAAAAAATGTATTTTACTTTTGATAACAAGATTTTAAGTTCAATTCTTTTAAGTGTTGTTATCATCGTGACTCTTATTGTTAATAATCCATCTAATGCTGTAGCGATTTTAGGAATACTTTTCCTCAATATTGCATTCAGGATTTTATTTAAGGAGAGGGATGAAGCAAAAGCGCTTGAGATTTCTACTTGTGAGAATAGATTATTTACATCGAATAATAGCTCATCGTTTGATGTCTTAAAAATAAGTAAAATGTCGAATAAGTTCGCTTTTTCTCTCACTATTCGCAAGTGCATTTTTTCGTTTATCATCTTGATAATTAGCTTTTTAATGATGATCGTTTCTCGCGAGATAAGCGTGAATTTTATTCTCTTTCATTTTGGAATATTTTATTTATTAAATAATCAGTTCGATAATTTAGTTGGCTTTGTCGATATCAAAAAAGAATACGAAAAGAGCAAGGCTAGATTTCTTGATAAGTGCAATTTGTAGATTTTTAAATAGAAATATGTGCTATAATTTTATTCCAAAATTATGGAACTTGATTTTTGCAACAACGGGCCAAAAATATTCGATAAATACGAAGATGTTTTTATAGATTTAGCTAATAGAGTTTTTTCATATCTAGGTATTGATATCAATTATGTTGTCGATGTAACCATTGTCGACAATGAAGCGATTAAAAACATTAATCGCGATTATCGCAAAATTGATAAACCAACAGATGTCATTAGCTTTGCTTTTTTTGATGATGATAATGAATTAGCAAATGATGGAATTCCTAATTCGCTAGGACAAATCGTTATTTCATATGAAAAAGCCGAAGAGCAATCTCGTTTATATAAACATAGTTTAGAACGAGAAATATCGTTTTTATTTGTTCACGGATTATTACATTTATTAGGTTATGACCATATGAATAGTCATGACGCTTTAATCATGTTTTCTTTGCAAGATGAAATATTAGGAGGCATAAAAATGGAAAACAAAGATCTTATTGCTAAGGCTATCGAAGCTAGAGAGTTAGCTCGCGTTCCTTATTCACATTTTCAAGTAGGCGCCGCTTTACTCACGAAAGATGGGCGCGTCTTTTTAGGGGCAAACATCGAAAATTCTTCTTATCCTCTATGCATGTGTGCCGAGCGAAATGCTGTTTATAATGCCTATCTTCACGGAGTGAAAAAGGAAGATATTGCTGCATTAGCGTTAGCCGCGGATACTGATGGACCATGCTCTCCCTGCGGAGCGTGTAGACAAGTTCTTTCTGAGCTTATTCCTAGCGACGCACCGATTATTATGTCTAATCTCAAAGGTGATGTAAAAGTTACGAATATTGTTGAATTATTGCCTTATGCTTTTTCGGAGGAAGATTTAAAATAATGCATTCTGGTTTTGTTGCTATCATCGGCAAAGCTAACGCCGGAAAATCGACTCTTTTAAATGCTCTTTTAAATCACGACGTATCGATTGTTAGTGAAAAAGCTCAGACGACACGAAATGTGATAAGAGGCATTTACGATGATGGAGAATATCAAATCGTTTTCATCGATACTCCAGGAATTCATAAACCTCATCATTCGCTTGGAAAAATTATGAATCAAGATGCTTTTGAATCCGTAAAAGGAGTCGAGGCGATAGTTTTAGTGGTGGACGGTTCAGCTAAATTCAATACCGGAGATGAAACCATTTTAAAAAGGATTCCGAATAACACACCGCTTTTTGTTGTTATCAATAAAATTGATTTATTGCATCTTCCTGAGGTTATTGATATTAAAAAACGCTTCCAGGAGGCATACCCAAAAGCAACGCTTATCGAGATGTGTGCGATAAAAAACTTCGGCGTTAACGATTTACTCGATTCATTAAAGAAACTCTTGCCGGAAGGACCTCGTTATTATCCTGAAGAACAAATCGTCGATAAGGATGCTGCCTTTTATGTTGCTGAAATCGTTCGCGAGAAGGCGTTAAAGTTTTTAGATGACGAAATACCTCACGAACTCGCTGTACGCGTTGATGAAATCAAACACAAAAAAGATGCAGTCTTTATTAAAGCGACTATCATTGTCGACCGCGAATCGCATAAGGGCATCGTTATCGGTAAGGGCGGGAAAAAGATCAAAACGATTGGAACAAAAGCTCGCTTAACTTTAGAAAATTATTTTAATAAACATGTTTTTTTGGAACTATTTGTGTCCGTCAAAGAAGATTGGATTAATAATCCGCGCATTTTAAAAGAACTCGGTTATAAATAATGCTCGAAGTTGAAGGAATTATTATTAAATCAACACCATTTCGCGAGAATGATGCGATGATAACAATGATTTCTCAAGATCGACTCTATTCTTTTTTAGCTAGAGGCGTTATGAAATTTTCTAGTAAAAATGCCGCGAGCGTATCACTATTTTCTAAATCGCTCGTTAGTTTATCTAGAACAAAAGATGGTCTTTCGCTAAGAAGTGGAACGCTTTTAGAAAGTTATAACGCTTCAAATAATAAGCTTGAGGTACTCGCCTCAATCAAATTGATTTGTGAGATTACAAGCACGTTTATCATTCAAGCGGAAGAGTGCGGTCGAATATATGCAGCATTAGAGAAAACGTTGACGTTAATTAATAAGGGTTTTTCCTCTTTAACGATATCTTTAATCTATTTTGCTTATGTTTTAAGAGTGATTGGATATGGTCTTAATGTCGATAAATGCGTAAAATGTGGCCAAAAGCTTCAAATAACAAGCATTTCATACGAGGATGGAGGATTTATTTGCCAAGATTGTTTTGAGGCCTTAAAACACATAAAAGAAACAAAACGAAAATTGCAAATAATTAGATACATTTTCAAAGTTGAACCATTATCGTTTGACAAAATAGAATTTTCTAATGAGGAATGCTTAAGCATTATTGAAGAATTGAACGATTTTGTTAATTCGAAGTTAGATGTTAGGTTGAGAACAATAAAATTGTTATCAAAGATTTAGAAAGTTCACTCATAATGGGTTGACAAAACACCATATTAGTGAGAGTATTTTCGCGTTATTTTTTGAGGGAATAAATATGGAAAAAAAGTTTGATGAAATCGTTACTCATTTGATTACAAGTGGCTTTGTTTACCAAGATTCTGAAATCTATGGTGGCCTTTCTAATTCTTGGGATTTTGGTCCATTAGGTGTCGAATTAAAAAACAATATTAAAAAGTTGTGGTGGAAAAAATTTGTTCAAGAATCACCTACAAATGTCGGCATTGATGCAGCAATTTTGATGAATCCTCGCGTTTGGCAAGCCACAGGACACGTCGCAACATTTGCTGATCCGTTAATCGATTGTAAAGAATGCCATACGCGTCATCGCGCGGACGAGTTAATTGCGAACGCTTATCCTGATGTTGATGTCAACGGTATGACTAACGAAGAAATGATTCAATTTATCAAAGATAAAAAGATTAAATGCCCTAACTGTGGAAAAAGCAGTTTTACAGATATTCGCCAATTCAATTTGATGTTTAGAACGCATATCGGCGTCACCGAGGAATCAGAGAGTTTAGTCTATCTACGACCTGAAACCGCCCAAGGAATGTTTGTTAATTTCAAAAATGTTCAAAGAACAACGCGTCGTAAATTGCCATTTGGCATTTGCAATATCGGTAAGAGCTTCCGAAACGAAATTACTCCGGGCAATTTTATATTCCGCGTCCGTGAATTCGAACAAATGGAGATGGAATTCTTCTGTAAGCCAGGAACCGATTTAGAATGGTTTTCCTATTGGAAAGATTATGCGTTGAAATTCTTAGAATCATTGAATATATCGGAGGAAAATCTACGTTATCGCGATCATGAAAAAGAAGAATTGGCTTTCTATTCAAAAGCGACGACAGATGTCGAATATAAATTCCCTTTTGGCTGGGGAGAAATTCTTGGCGTTGCCGATAGAACTGACTACGATTTAAAACGCCATATGGATTGTAGCGGTCAATCACTTGAATATCTCGACCCTGAAACAAATGAGAAATATGTGCCATATTGCATTGAGCCTTCAATGGGTGTTGAACGCATATTCTTAATGATTTTATGCGAAGCATATGATGTAGAACAATTAGAAAAAGACAAACGTATTGTCCTACATATTAAACCTTGTTTAGCTCCTTATTTAGCGGCGATTTTACCATTGAGTAAAGAACTTGGACCGAAGGCTAAAGAAGTACAAGCATTTCTTAATAAGCATTTCTCAACTGTCTATGATGAGACCGCATCAATTGGTAAACGTTACCGCCGTCAAGATGCGATTGGGACTCCATATTGCGTAACGATTGACTACGATACCGTAAACGATGGATGTGTTACAGTTCGCGATAGAGATACGATGGTTCAAGAAAGAATTAAAATAAGTGAATTAAGAAATTATCTTTTAGATAAAATTGAAGAATAGTTAAAAATTAGTATAAAAATAGTATATGACATTTGACCACGACCTACTCCAAGAGATTAAAAAACGCGCCGATATAGTCGACGTAATTTCTTCATACGTCAATGTCATTAAAAAAGGACGAAATTATGCTTCGCTTTGCCCTTTTCATGACGATCATAATCCTTCAATGAACATCAATAAAGAAAGGCAAACATATCATTGCTTTGTCTGTCACGCCGGAGGCGATGTCTTCTCTTTTGTTTCTGAATATGAAAAGATTCCGTTTTCAGAGGCGGTAAAACGAGTTTGCGAAATTATAAATTTCGATGATCCTCGCCTTCATCAATTGAATACTTCGAAGCCTGTAAATCCAGATATTCAAATTCTTTATAATTGCATCAATGAATTGCAAAAGTTTTATGAATATGGATTGCAGACTGATGAAGGAAAAATTGCTAAAGATTATTTAGCGAAGCGTCAAATCAGCGAAGAACAAGCGACTAAGTTTTCTTTAGGCTATGCCATTAAAGACGGTAAAAAGACTATTTCATATCTACAACAAAAAGGATTTAGTTTAAAAAATATCGAAGATATAGGCATTGCTTTAGCTAAAATCAGCGACACCGCCGATTCGAATGCCGGAAGATTGATATTTCCAATTAAAAATTATAATGGTCAAGTTGTCGGCTTTTCCGCGCGTAAATTTGACGAGAATAAAGAAACTCCAAAATATGTCAATTCGCCTGAGACAAAGATTTTTAGAAAAAGTGAGATTTTATATAATTTCGATTTGGCTAAACAAACCGCAAAACATGATGGATATATTTATTTAGTTGAAGGTTTTATGGATGTTTTTGCTCTCGATTCTATCGGTATATCCTCGGTCGTTGCCTTGATGGGAACTAAATTATCGCAAAAACACCTTGAACTACTCAGGCGGTTGAATGTTGAAGTTCGACTTTGTCTTGATGGCGATAAACCTGGGCAAGAAGCGATGATGGCGATGATGCTACAGCTAGATAAAGCAGAAATATCTTATCGATTAGTCTCTATTCCAAAAGAAATTCGCGATCCTGATGAGATTTTAAAGCAGGATGGTAAAGACAAATTGTTGAAATTTGTCAATTCGCTTGTCGACCCATTTGATTTCGCTTTGAATTATTATCAAAACATTTCTCCGTTGAACACGATTGATGATCGTAAAAAAGTCATCGCGCATTTCGCTCCGATGATAAATGGGCTTAAAAGTAAATTAGAATACGAAGATTATATTTATAAATTAGCAGATGTTACGGGATTTAATCACAACGCTATCCGCGACTACTTAAAAGATGTAAAGGGTAAAACTACTGAAACTTCTTCGTCAAATTACATCTTTGAAGAAAAACCTCCGCAAGCACTTAAACTTGCGCGCGAATTAAGAAGGTTAACCAACGCGGAGAAAATTGTGCTCGAGCAGATGGCTCAAAGCAAAGTGGCGATTGATTTTTACGAGAAGAATATCAAGTACTTCACGACAGAGATTTATCGACAATTGGCCAATTATTTTGTTGAATATGCTTCGAAATATAGCAACATTGAACTTTCAATGGTCATCGACTTAATCGCATCTAGCAATCCAACGAATAAGAAGGAACTGCTAGCTTTGGTAAGTTCGTTACCTAATAGAAAGGTCGATAATGGAGAATTAACAGAAATTCTCAACGATTGTTTAAAAGTTATTGAGGAGGAAAGAAGTGTCGCGTATGAGAAATCGCTGCTCAAGAAGGCTTTAGAAGGAAAAAGCCAACAAGAAAGAGCAAGATTACTCGATGATTACGTAAAAAGAACAAATAAAGACAATAAACCTACATCGTAATAGGTTAAATATTAGAAAGGGATTAAAAATATGGCAGCAAAAGAGAAAAAAACAACAAAAAAACCACAGAAAAAAGTTACAAAGACTTTAACAGATGATATCGATAATGTAATTGATAACGACGAGATTGAAACCTTAGATTCGATCAAAAAACGATTGCTTAAAAAAGCAAAGGAAAATGAAAATCAAATCGAACAATCAGAAATTTCTGATGCAACATCGTTTTTAGATTTGACTGATGAAGATATTGACGAGCTTCAAAACTATTTCAAGGATAATGGGGTAACTGTTATCTCTGATGAAGACGAAAAAGATATCGATGAATTAGAATTTGGCGAAGGCGATGAAGATGATGCCCTTTTAGAAGATGATGATTTAGAAGATGCACAATTCGAAGAAGAAGATGTTCCTAGCGAACAAGAGCTTAATGATTTAAGCAAATTAGTCGCTGGCGATGTTAAAGTTAATGACTCTGTTAAGATTTATCTTAAAGAGATTGGTAAGGTTCCTCTTTTAACCGCAAAAGAAGAAACTGAATTAGCTAAACGTGTCGATGCTGGCGATGAAGAGGCTAAACAGCAATTAATAAATGCGAACTTGCGTTTAGTTATTTCTATCGCAAAACGCTATGCTGGTCGAGGAATGCCATTTCTTGATTTGATTCAAGAAGGAAATATGGGTTTAATGAAAGCAGTTGGAAAATTTGACTATACAAAGGGTTTTAAATTTTCAACTTATGCGACTTGGTGGATTCGCCAAGCAATTGCTCGCGCTATCGCAGATCAAGCCCGTACAATTCGAATTCCTGTACATATGGTTGAAACAATTAACAAAATTACAAGAGCTCAAAGAGAATTAGTTCAAAAATTAGGTCGTGATCCAACGGCGGAGGAAATTAGTGAAAAACTTGAGGGCGCCTTATCGCCTGATAGAATTCGCGAAATTCAGCGCGTTAATCAAGAACCGGTGTCTTTAGAAACTCCTATCGGCGAAGAAGATGATTCTCGTCTAGCTGATTTCGTTGAAGATAAGGAAACATTATCTCCAAGCGAATACACAAGAAAATCTTTATTAAAACAAGAGCTTTACGATGTCATGCGCGAGAGTTTAACAGACCGCGAAGAAAAGGTATTACGTCGTCGTTATGGTTTGGATGATAATCATCCGCGAACATTAGAAGAAGTCGGCAAAGAATTTGGCGTTACACGTGAACGTATTCGACAAATTGAAGCCAAAGCTATTCGCACCCTCCGAAAGAAAAATAAACTTAAAAAACTCGGCGATTATCACGAAATTTAATGATGAATATATCTAATAGACTTAAAACGATTGCCGATTTTGTTCATCCTAACGCATCGCTTTTTGATGTCGGGGCAGATCACGGGCTATTAGATGTCTATCTTCTTTTAAATCACCGCGTTAAAAGCGTCGTGGCTGTTGAAAATAAAATTAATCCCTATAATTCGCTAAAAAAAGCTTTAAAAAATTATTCCGATGCAAGAGCGCTTTATAGCGACGGCCTCGATGATATGCCTAACGATATTACAACTATTGTTTTAGCTGGTCTCGGCGGTCATACAATTGTCGATATATTGAAGAAAAACGCGAACAAACTCGATAATATTGAACAAATAGTTGTTGATGCTCATCGCGATGTAATGCTCGTTCGAGAAGAGATAATTAAGCTAGGTTATATAATCGAAAAAGAAAAAATAGTTTATGATAATAAAATCTATTATTTTGTTATCTCTTTTGTTAAGGGACATCAACAATACGATGATGATGTATTAGAATTTGGCTTGAATGTAAAAGAAGATGAATTGTTCGAACAATTTAAAAAAGAACAATTAGAGCATTTGTATTCAATTTGTGGAAAAGCAAAGAACGATATTAAGATTTTAGACAAAATAAGGAGATTAGAAAATTTATGAACACGATTAAACTTCTTAGAAAACTCGCAACAAGATTTCCTAAATCGATAGCTAGTCACGGTGATCACATTGGATTGATGACGGGAAAACTGCCTGAGAATGTCGATTCGATTTTACTATGTTTAGACTTTGACGATATCGTTTTTGCTGAATTAGAAAAAATGGAACATAAACCCGACCTTATATTGACGCATCATCCTTTTATTTACGGAACAAAATATCGAGTATTTAAACATGATGAAGTTAAAAAGGAATTATGTGAACGCATCGATAAAATGGGCATTCCTGTTTATAGTATGCATACAAATTTTGATACTGGTAAAGGCGGCATGAACGATGCGTTAGCGGAAGCTTTAAATCTAAAGAATATTACGCCATTAGAAACCTGCCAAATGGCGCGCGGAGGACTATTAGATAAGGAAATGGATATTCATGAATTTGCTAAATATGCGAATAAATGCTTGCATATTAGCTATTCTCATCTCATCCACGCCGGGAAAGATGTTATTAAAAGCGTCGCCATTCTCGGCGGCGGCGGTTCGTATAAATATGTAAATGCGATGAATGAAGGATATGACATCTATATAAGCGGCGATACGCCTCATCATATACGTCGCGATGTCATCGCCTATAAGTACAATTATTTAGATGTTTCTCATGAAGTTGAAAGAATTTTTATGTATCAAATGAAGAAATTATTGCTCGAGATCGACAACAGTTTACATATAACAATTGTCGACCATGAACAATTGCCTGAACTAATTATCTAATTGTTCGATAAATGATTTGATTTCTTCGACTATATATAAGGGAGTTGAAGCTCCTGAGACAATAGCTATTTTATAAAATTGATTGATGTCATCTATCATCAATTCTTTTTTATTTTCTACAAGCAATACTTTTGCGTTTATAAAATTATTTTTCGCCAAATTATATAAAGTTATTGTGTTATTAGAATTTTTCCCGCCGACGACGATGATTAAATCGGTGTCTTTATCTAAAGATAAAAGTGACATTTGTCTAGATATTGACGCCTTACAAATACTCGGGTAAAAAGTGGCACTTGGTACATTTTTCTTAATAACGTTATTGAGTTTTTTGACATCGAAGTCTGAAAATGTTGATTGGGAAACGATGATTGGATTTACTAATTTAGCATATTTTTGAGCATTCCCATCTAACGTCAACAGATGAACTTTATTTGACAAGGATAAAGCTGCGTTACTCTCTGGATGATTCTCTTTTCCGATATAGATAATATCATGCCCTTTTTCGAGAAAGACTTTCATATCAATTAAGGCTTTTTTTACAAACGGGCACGTCGCATCTACATAATTTATATTTTTTGAATTAAGTTTACGTTCTAGTGCATCGCTATGACCATGCGCGGTTAAAATGACGATGGCATCATCAGGAACTTCATCCACTAAATCGAGTAAATTGTTTGCGTTATTGCTCAACGTTTTAATGCCGTAATCGCTAAGTTTGTTAATTGCGTCTAAGTTATGAACGAGCATTCCTAATATAACAACATTATTATTTGGGTGTTGTTCTTTAGTCGCTTTAGCGATTTTAATCGCTCGATCGACGCCGGCGCAATAACCAGCTGGTTCAACAATTGTTATTTTCCGTGGCTTTTTCATAATCTGTCCATTTATAATTAATAAACGTAAATATTATGTCATTTAAAGCGGTAAATTTGTCTAATAAAATGCTAATGTCCTTGTCTCGCCAAGGCTATTTAGAACCATCTCCGATCCAACTTAAGGCTTTGCCAAAGGCTCTAAAAGGTAAAACGTTGATGGTTCAATCAGCGACTGGAAGCGGGAAAACATTATGCTATTTAATTCCTATTATTGAAAATATTGATTATAAAGATAAATCGTTGCAAGCAATTATAATTGCTCCAACTAGGGAGCTTGCTCAACAAATATACAATTTCGCAATTCCTTTTGCTAAAGAATATAGCGATTTAAAAATACGTTTATTAAAATCTGGCGAGGAAATTGACAATTCCCTTAAAGGCTTATCTAGCAATCCGCACATCATAATCGGGACACCTGGAAGAATGCTCGATGTTTTAATAACTAATAACGCCTTAAAACTCAATAAAGTTAAAACGGTTGTTCTCGATGAAGCTGATATGCTCATTAAAGAAGGTTATTTTGAACAAATTGACCAAATTGTTGAAAAATTAAATAATCCTCAATTTTTAGTTTTTTCGGCGACTTTAGAAAAGACCTTATCGGCGAGATTAGAAAAATATGTTGGCTCGAATATTTCAATCGTCAACGAAGATATTTTGACATCAAAAAACGTCAAGCATTATTTAATCGATATTAAACATACATCTTTACTCGATGCTGTTGAGCAATTTATTAAAATTGTTAATCCATATTTGTTATTAATTTTTGCTTCAAAAAAAGAAACTGCGAACGATATTTATGGCAATTTAAAATCAAGACATTATAAAGTAGGTTTACTAACGGGCGATTTATCATCGCGCGAAAGAAAAAATGTCATGAAGATGTTAGAAAACGAAAAGATTTATATTCTCGTTTGCTCCGATATGGCTTCAAGAGGATTAGATATTGAAGATGTAAGCGACATCCTTAATGTCGATTTACCTCGAAATCTTGATTTTTATTATCATCGCGCCGGAAGGACTGGCCGATTTAATAAAACAGGCAATTGTTATACCTTTTATAATGTTGATTCATCAAGGAAACCTCTTGAATTAATCAATCAAGGAATGAAATTTGATTACTTAGTTATGAAAGATGGAGCATTTCTTCAAGGCAAAGGCATCGAAAAAACTCATCCTACTAGAAGGCGAGTCGATGAAGAATTGAATAAAGAGATCAAAAAGGTTACAAATATATCGAAATCTAAAAACAAAAAAGTAAAACCTGGATATAAGAAAAAAACTCGATTGGCAGTGGAAAAAGTTAAACAAAAACATCGCCGAGAACTAATCAAAAAGGATATTCGACGTCAGAAAGAAGAACGTTATCGTCTAGAAAGCAGAAATAAATGAATAAAGAAAAAATCTTAATCGGTTCACATGTTTCCATGAAAGCTCCTGATTATTATTTAGGGAGCGTTAAAGAAGCTCTTTCTTATGGAGCGACTACTTTTATGTTTTATACTGGCGCCCCGCAGAATTCGTTTCGCTTGCCATTAGAAAAATTGAAAATAGAGGAAGGCCGGCTTCTCGTCAAAGAAAACGGAATTGACGAGAGCAAAATAATCGTCCACGCTCCATACATTATTAATATCGCTAATCAACTTAATACAAAATTATACGAATCATCGAAGGAAATTTTACTTTCCGAAATTAAAAGAACATCTGCGTTCGGTTCAAAAATCATTGTTCTTCATCCAGGGAGTCATGTTGGAACTGGCGTTACAAATGGTCTTGAATCTATTGTTAATGCTTTAGATGATGTTTTTTCTAAAGACGGAACAGATGTAGCAGTTGCTCTTGAGACCATGGCTGGGAAAGGTAATGAAATGGGAGCGAATTTTGAACAAATTCGTTACATCATCGACCACGTGAAAAATAAAGAGAGAGTTGGCGTATGCTTTGATACATGCCACGTCAATGATGAAGGACTTGATGTTAAAGATATCGATAATGTTCTTGACGAATTCGACAGAGTTATCGGTTTGAATAAACTATTATGCATTCATATAAATGATTCTAAAAATCCTCTTGGTTCGCATAAAGACCGACACGAAAATATTGGATATGGTGAAATTGGTTTCGACGCTATCGCACGTTTTGTCCATCATCCTAAATTAATTGATATTCCTAAGATTTTAGAAACGCCATATGTCAATGAAAAACCTCCATACAAGATGGAGATTTCAATGCTTTTAGACAATAAATTTATTCTCGACTGGCGGGATAAATTATAATTTCTTAATTTCTTTTATAAATTCGTTATAGATATTTTTATCGTCAACTTTTTTAATTATTTTATCTTTTTTAAAGATAACCCATTCATTTTTTCCACCTGCGCAGCCAAGATCCGCTCTTTTGGCCTCACCTGGTCCATTAACTATACAACCCATGACCGCAATCGTTTTATTAATATGATTTTCTTCTAAATAGGTAAGTATTTTATTGGCTAGAGGGACAAGATTTACTTGTGTTCGTCCGCACGTTGGGCAAGAAATGAGCATTGGGTAATTATTTCGAATGCCTAAATCTTTTAATAATCGCGTACAAGCTTTGATTTCTTCCTCGGGTTCATCGCTTAATGAAATGCGGATTGTATCGCCGATACCTTCAAGTAGAATCGGAGCTATTCCGGCTACGCTTCTAATTAAACCGACATCTTTTGGACCTGCTTCAGTAATGCCGACATGCAATGGATAATTAAAATATTTGCTAGCCAATCTATATGCTTCAATTGTTTCTAAAACATGACTTCCTTTTAAGGAGATGACTATGTTATAAAAGCCAAAATCTTCGAGTATTTTTACCATCTTTTTTGCCGATTCAACAAGTTGAGCGGCTTCAACAATTGATGTATCGTTATTAACATTTTTATCAATCGAACCCGAATTTACGCCGACGCGAATGGGTATGTTTTTCTCTTTACATAATTCGACAACTTTTTTTACATTTTCATTTGAACCAATATTTCCAGGATTAATTCTTATCGCATCCGCGCCCGAAAGAATTGATTCGATAGCTAAACGATAATCAAAGTGTATATCTGCGATTAAAGGAATATTAATTCCTTTCTTAATCTCTTTTATCGCTTTTGCATCATCAAAATCTAAGACGGAAACGCGCATCAAATCAGCCCCTAATGATTGGCAACGGTTAATTTGATCTATAACTTCTTTTACATTGCTTGTTTTAATATTACACATCGATTGGATTAAAACGTTATTAGTTCCGCCGATGGATGTGTTTCCAACTTTTATTTTTTTAGTATTTTCTCTAGATAATTTATTCGACATGTAATTATTATAATCTTAGAAAATATCTTGTAGATATCTTTTTTCTAGTGTGGTATTATCTTACTTGCTTAAAAAAGGAGTGAATTTATGGCCAACAAAGTTCGAACCAGTATTACATTAAAGTGCACTGTCTGCGGTGAAGAAAATTACATCACCAGCAAAAACAAAAAAGAGCATCCTGATAGAATGGAAATCAAAAAATATTGCCCTCGATGCAAAAAACAAACAATCCATAAGGAGAAAAAATAAGGACTTAGTCCTTTTTTTATAATGGTTGATATCTTCGAAACAAAAGAAGCTTGTACATCTTATTTGATGTGGAACGCAAATCGTGAAGGATTCATTGTCGATCCTGGCTATAACGAGCACAATTGTTTAATTGATCATATTAAGAAAATGGGCGTTGATATAAAAGCCATTTTATTAACGCATGCTCATTATGACCACATTGGAGCGTTAGAAGATGTTTTTAAAATGTTTCCAAACGCTCTTTGTTATATTCATAAAAATGATGTCAATCTCTTGACTGATCCGCATAAAAATTTGAGCTATTTCACTAAAGAACTCGATTTTATGCCAACAAATTTGTATGAACTCGAGGACGAGGAAACATTCGTCGTCGCGGGTTTTCAAATCAAAGTCCTTCACACACCGTTTCATACGCATGGAAGTTGCTGCTATTATTTAGCAAAGGAAAATATCCTTTTCTCAGGAGATACATTGTTTTATTCTTCTATTGGCAGAACTGATTTGCCAACTGGCTCGAATAGGACAATAAATTCTAGTCTAGCTAAATTGTTAAAACTTCCTGATGAAACGCTTGTTTATCCAGGACACGGTTCTAAAACAACATTAGGACGCGAAAAGAACTATAATTCATATTTAAAGATATGATGAATATAGTATAATATTCATTGCTTAAGGAGAGAAAAAAATGAACGTTACTGAATTAAGACCAGGAAACTATTTCATTGATGAGGGTAACCTCTATCAGGTTATGGACATCCTACTAAACAAAACCGCGATGCGTAAAATGGTTGCCAAGGTTAAAGCTAAAAATATGCGCACGGGTGCGATTACCGAATTAGCTCGTAACAGCGGTTACGAGGTTGAAAAAGCGATTTTATCCAAGAAGAAAATGGCATTTTTATACGATGCCGGCGATAATTTAGTGTTTATGGATAACACGACTTTCGACCAAATCGAAATTGCTAAAAAGCGACTCGAATGGGAAGTTAATTTCCTCGTGCCAAATTCTGAAATTGATATTTTATTTTTCGATGATGAAATTCTTGGTATTACGCTACCATCTAGCGTCGCTTTAAAAATCACAGATTGTGAACCAGGCGTTCGCGGCGATACTGTCAATAAAGCTATGAAATTAGCGACCGTAGAAACTGGCTACCAACTCAAGGTCCCATTATTTATTAATAATGGTGAGACAATTCTTGTGCGCACAGACACAGGCGCTTACGACGGCCGCGCATAAAGGAGAATAAGATGGATACTGGAGCAGTTGTTGGAATTGCTATTGGCTGTGCTATTGTCGGTCTTGTTATTGGTTTCTTTTTATCGCGTTGGTTTTTTAAGAAGCAACTTCAAAAGAATCCACCAATAAACGAGAAGATGATTCGTGCGATGTTTATGCAAATGGGAAGAAAGCCTAGTGAAGCTCAAGTTCGCGCAGTCATGAATTCAATGAAACGCAATCAATAAAAAACTTAGTTAAAAATCAGCATCGTTAACGCGATGCTTTTTTTGTCAATTTAAAAGAAAATAATTAAAATAAATCAGACGAATAGTAACAAAACTATTACAAATTAATTTCAGTTAAATGACGCACTTGTTAGTGGTGGCGGTGTAACTCTTTTCATATATAAAACGCGAGTAAATTAAAGACTTTTTGTTTAGATTATGATTTAATCATTAATTTTTAACGTATTTATATTTTAATTAAAAAAATGTCAATCAAAAACACGAATAAAATCGAATTAATTTTGACCATAAATTTTGATGTGGATAATTTTCCACTTATTAAATATCTACTAAAAAACTACTAAGTGAAAACTATTTCATCCAAGAAATTTTGCGTTCGTTTCCTTTTAGGAGTCGCGATATATTTGCCTTATGTCTAACGATTAATATGAATGCAATCATCGTGGTGACGCTAGCGAATTCCCAGCCGCACACTAAATAGCTGCCTGCTCCCCACATAAAAATGTCAACCGTAAATGTTGGAACGTTAACTTTCAATATGTATAAAACCCATGTTAATAACGTTGCAGATATCGCCGTGATAATCGATGCAAGTGAAACATATTTTTTTATCTTAAGTGTCGTGAAGAAAGCGATTAGACCGACAAGAAAGCCAAGCCAGCAAGAAGAAATAATAAATCCACAAAATGTTGCGACGGCTTTTCCACCTTTAAAACCGGCAAATATTGGCCAGCAATGTCCAATCGCCACGCCTAGAGGTGCTAGATAAATATATAAAACATGAAAATTTGTCCATGCATCCGAGGCTAGTAATGTGGCTAATCCTGAAAATTTTACAATGGCCCAAACGCTGACTGTTGGGATGAGACATTTTAGCATGTCAAATATAATGACGAATATGCCTGCTTTCTTCCCAAACACTCTTCCAACATTTGTCCCTCCGCTATTATGAGAGCCTTCTTTACGCGGATCGCGATGGAAAAAAACTTTTCCAATAATTACTCCGGTTGGTATACTGCCGAATAAATATCCGAATAGAAGAGAACAAAATCCAACAACTATATTATATAAAATAATATCCATTTTTTGCTCCTATGAACTTTTTCATAATACAAAAAAGTATATTACTTTTCAACCGCTTATTTGGTATAATCAATTTTTGAAAATTGAGTATAAATAATGGAAAACACTAAAATTGAAAAGAATTATTCCGCCGCCGATATCGAGATTCTAGATGGCTTAGCAGGCGTTAGAAAAAGACCGGGCATGTATATTGGCCCGACAAATTCTACTGGACTGCATCATTTAGTTTGGGAAATTGTCGACAACGCTATCGATGAAGCTTTAAATGGCTTTGGTAATGTAATTACGATTACTCTCCATCGCGATGGCTCGGTGTCAGTGCTAGATGAAGGCCGCGGAATACCAGTTGATATTCATAAGGGTAGCGGAATGCCTGCTGTGCAACTTATTTTTTCTACTTTGCATAGTGGAGGTAAGTTTTCATCGAAGGTTTATTCGTCTTCCGGTGGACTTCATGGCGTTGGTTCAACCGCCACGAATGCGTTGAGTGAATATTGTGACGTCACCGTGTTTCGCGATAACAAAATTTATCATCTTCGCTTCGAAAATGGCGGAAAGCTTGTCACCCCTTTGGAGGTTATTGGAACGACGAAAAAACATGGTACGCTCGTTCGCTTTAAACCAGATGCTAAGATTTTCTCAACTACTAATTTTCAATTCGATATTATAGCTAACCACGTTCAAGAAAGTGCGTTCTTGCTCAAGGGAGTTAAGTTTGTAGTTTTAGAAGAAAAAACTGGTCGAAGAGCAGAACTTTGTTATAAACAAGGTTTAAAGGAATATGTCGAATTCCTTAATAAGGAAAAAACTCCTTTAGGCGAAGTTATTTCCTTTAACGGTGAAGAAGATCAAATAAAAATAGAAATCGCATTTCAGTATTGCGATAAAGATTATGGCGAATATATCTATTCCTACGCTAACAACGTTCGAACTCGTGATGGAGGAACGCACGAAGTCGGCTTTAAAAGTGGAATTACTAAAGCGGTTAATGATTACGCCGTTGATAATCAGTTAGTTAAAAATAAAATCAAACTTGAAGGAAGCGATATTCGTGAGGGATTAACCGCAGTTATTTCCTTAAAAATGCCTGAACAAAAAACATTATTTGAAAGCCAAACTAAGCAAAAACTTTATACGCCCGAGGCTTTAACTATCGTAAACAATTTTGTTTATAACAACTTCACGTATTATCTTAATGAGCACAAAGAATTTGCAGTCAACCTAATTAAAAAATGTATTCAATCGCAAAACGCTCGTTTAGCGGCTCGTAAAGCAAAAGATGAAATCCATAACAACAAAAAGATTAAAAGCGATGTCATTTTATCGAATAAATTAACCCCAGCTCAATCGAAAGATTACGATAAAAACGAATTATTCATTGTCGAAGGGCAATCTGCAGGAGGTACGGCGAGGAATGGTCGCGATAGACTGCATCAAGCTATTCTCCCTTTAAGAGGAAAACCTTTGAATACCGATTCAATAAGCGTGGAAAGAATGCTTAAAAACGAAGAATTCGCCACTTTAGTTAATACGATTGGTGCCGGATTTTCCGATAATTTTAATATTGATAACTCGCATTATGGCAAAGTTATTATCATGACTGATGCTGACACTGATGGCGCTCATATTCAAACTCTTTTAATCACATTTTTCTATAACTACATGAAGCCGTTAATTTTAAAAGGTAGATTATTCGTGGCGATGCCGCCTTTATATCGCGTATCAAAAGAAGTTAACCACAAATTAGTTTATCGATATGCTTGGGATGATGAAGATTTAGAAAAAGCCAAAAAAGAAATTGGCGCTGGATATCGCATATCTCGCTATAAAGGTTTAGGCGAAATGGATGCTAGTCAGTTATGGGAATCGACAATGAATCCAGCGACTCGACAACTGTGCAAGGTGACGATTGAAGATCCAGTCGCCGCCGCGCGAGAGATTTCAATTTTAATGGGTAACGATACAGTTATTCGTCGTCAATGGGTTGAAGAAAATGTCAATTTCTCAGAGGTTGATGATTTTATTGATGAGGTGAAATGAGATGGCAAAGAAAACGCAAAATCAACAACCTATTGATATGGAAATTGTTGAAAATATCCATAATGAAACTGTCGAACAAATCATGGGAAGTCGCTATGCGACTTATGCTAAATATGTCATTCAAGATAGAGCAATTCCTGATGCTCGCGATGGTTTAAAACCTGTCCAACGTCGAATTATTTATTCGATGTATAAATCTGGGAATATATTTACTCGACCAACGCGCAAATCTGCGCATACAGTTGGCGAGGTTATGGCTAAATATCATCCGCATGGTGACTCTTCAATTTATGAAGCTTTAGTGAGAATGTCTCAGGATTGGAAATCGAATCATCCACTTGTCGATTTTCAAGGAAACAATGGTTCGATCGATGGCGATATGGCCGCGGCCTATCGTTATACAGAAGCTCGTCTAAGCCAAATCGCTGAAGAGATGGTTAGAGACATCGATAAAGATACAGTCGAAATGGCGCTCACATTTGATGATTCTGAATTCGAGCCAGTAGTTTTACCAGCTCGTTTTCCTAATTTATTAGTTAATGGTTCAGAAGGAATTGCAGTTGCATTAGCAACTGAAATACCAACTCACAACCTTCGTGAAGTTATTGATGCAGTCATATATCGCATCAATCACGTAAAAGTTGAGCCTATAGATTTGATGCAATTTGTTCCTGCCCCGGATTTTCCAACAGGTGGATATATTTATAACAGTCAAGGTTTAACCGATATTTATACAACTGGTCGTGGACGCATTGAAATCGCTTCGAAAACCGAAATCGTTAACGAATCTAATAATAAGCAAATCATCATAACTGAAATCCCTTTTAAGACAATTAAAATCGATTTGGTCTATGAAATTGATAAATTGATTCACGACAAAACTATTTCCGGAATGAGTGAAGTCCGTGATGAAAGCGATCGTAAAGGTCTACGCATTGTCGTCGATTTAAAAAAGGACGCCAACGTCGAACTTATTCATAAATATTTAATGAATAAAACAGGATTAAAAGTTAGCTATTCAGTTAATTCGGTCGCCATTGTGAATGGACGTCCTAAGACGATGAACTTGCTCGATTTTATCGATGCTTTTATCGACCATCAAGTCGATGTCATCACCCGTAGAACCAACTTTGATTTAAGGAAAGATGAATCTCGTCTTGAGATTGTTAACGGCTTAATTAAAGCTATTTCTATTCTCGATGAAGTCGTCAAAGTTATCCGCGCGAGCAAAGATAAAAGCGATGCAAAACACAATTTGCAAGAAACATTTCAATTTAGTGAGGCGCAAAGCGAAGCGATTGTCATGCTTCAACTTTATAAGTTATCTAATACCGATATTACAACTTTGAAGAATGAAAAAGATACAATTGAGAAAGAAATTGAATTTTTCAAAGGAATCTTATCCGATCGTAAAAAGCTCGATCGCCTCTTAATTAGCGAGTTAAAAACAATTGCTAATAAATATGGCAGAGAGAGAAAAACTCAGATAATTGAAAAAGCTGAACCTATTAACTTTGATAAGCGTGATTTAATTTCTAAAGAAGAGATTATGATCGCAGTTTCTCGAGATGGATATGTTAAATATTCATCGTTGAAATCATATCGTAGCAGTGGAGTTAATGCTTTGCCTGGTCTTAAAGAAGGCGATACTTGTGTATATGCTGGGAAAGCGATGACGACCGATTATTTAATTTGTTTTACCAATATCGGCAATTTCTTATATATTCCAGTTCATAAATTGAGCGAAACGAAATGGAAAGATGAAGGTAAACACATCAATTATTTAATCAATCTCAATCCAAATGAAAAGATTATAAAAGCCTTTGCAATCGAAGAATTTAGAAAAGATTTGTTCTTTGTTCTCATCTCCAAACATGGACAGATTAAGCGATTAGCGTTATCTGATTTCTCTGTTGTCCGCTATAGCAAACCACTTATGTGTATGAAGCTACTTCAAGATGATGAATTATGCGATATTTGTTTTACAAACGGTGATTCAAACCTTCTCATCTTTGCTAGTAATGGCACATCAACTTGTTTTAACGAAAATGAATTATCATTATCTTCGATGCGTTCAGGTGGTGTTAAAGGAGTTTCATCATTAAAGAAATCTAACGTTGCATCCTTATTAGCGTATGATAAAGACAACACAAGAGGCAAAACCATCCTTGTAACTGATAAAGGATGCGTAAGAATATACGATGTATCCAATACTTTATTGACAAATCGTTTAGGGAAATTGAGCGTTGTATTTAAGACGTTTAAAAACGAACCACACGAATTAGTGTACGTAAAGAAAATTACTGATTTAGCGAATCCAACACTTATTCATTTTCTTGACAAAGATAAAGCTATATTCGATGTAAATGTCGATGATTATCATGTAACTCCATTAGACCGTTATGCGAAAACATCGATCGAAATCGCAAAGAGAAATTCACTTGTTATTCCTTTTGTCGAAGGTGATGAGCGAATCGATAAAAACATCGTTTCTTATTACGTAGAAAAAGATGAAGTTCCTGCTACGGAAGAAGCATCCTTAGAAACATCTGATGTTAATAGCGAAGAAGAAAATGTAGAAGAAAAGGGCTATACGCAGATATCGATATTTGATGAGGATTAACTTTTATGTGCAAGCGATTCGTACCTTATGCAACCGCGAAAAGTGTCTATGATATAGAACCTAGTTTCTTTAAAAAAGAAAACATTAAATATTTATTATTAGATTTAGATAATACATTAGACTCCTATAAAGAGATGACGCCTCGAAAAGACGCACATTTATTAAAAGAAAGATTAGAACAAATTGGCATAATTCCGATCATCGTCTCAAACAATAGAGGAAAAAGAGTGCGAACATACGCTCAAGCCTTGGGTGTTAAATATTTTAATTCCGTCGGCAAACCTTTCACATTTAAATTTAAGAAGATTCTCAAGCGAGAAAATATTAAGACAAATGAAGTCATGCTCATAGGCGACCAACTTATCACAGATATTGCTATGAGCAATAGAGCTAAGATAAAATCTATATATGTAGAGAAACTAGTTAAAGAAGATCAAATAACAACTAGATTTAATCGTTTGTTTGAAAAACCAATAAAACATATCTTAACGAAAAAGCGATTATTCATCGACTGGAAGGAGAAATAAGATGGCGGAAATTAGCAAGATTAGACGTTGCTATAGTTGCGGTGTCATTCTTCAAAGCGAAGATCCTAATAAGGAAGGTTATGTAATTAAAGAAGTGTTGGAAAATGCTTCGCAAAATTTTATTTTCTGCAATGAATGCTTTGAAAAAGAGCGTTATCGCATACCTGTCAACGAACCACCAATTAATCCTGAAGTATTGCAAATAATCAATGATGGTAAGTCGAAAGATGCCTTATTTGTTTACGTCGTTAACCTCTTCTCTTTTGAGGCGGCGTTTAACACTGAACTTTCCAACGTTTTAAAAGGCACCCGCATTTTAGTTGTTGGAAATAAATTCGATTTATTACCTGTTGGTACAGATAAAGAATTGATATGCGAATACGTCGCTCATCGCTTCCGAGTCGCTGGACTATCTTTAAAAGCTAGCGATGTCATTTTAACAAATTCTTTCGATGATAAGCTTACTAAAGAAGTGATGACAAGAATTTATGAGCTCAAGGAAGGCAAAAATGTTTATATTGTCGGAAGCCAATTATCAGGAAGGAATACTTTGATATCTTCATTCTTGAAAATATTTAAAAACATTTCGCACGGAAATATTGTCACTGAACCTTATCCTAATACGAAAATTGATATTTTAAAGATTCCTTTTAACGCCAAAACTGCGATCTATAGTTTGCCAGGTATCGGTTTAGAGAATTCAATACTTTACAATTTAGATCGTGCGACATTAAGAGAAATATATTTGACTAAACCAGTTAAACCTCGCGATATATCTTTATCCGTCAAACAATGCTTATTTATCGGCGGATTAGCCTTTATTGAACTCCTCGAAGGTAAAAGAACCTTGTTTACTGCCTATTTTCATAGCCATGTAGCCTTAAAAAAGACGCATTTATCAAATAAAAATATTGATGAACGCTTTATTCAATTAGTTAATAAGAAGGCATTAAAACCATCATATTCTCATCTTATTAGCGTTAAAGATTTAGATGTTTATGAACTAACTATTACCGAATCTGGATTAAGAGATATCGGCATTATGGGTTTAGGTTGGATTTCATTTGTCGCGAACAATCAAAAGATTCGCGTTTATGTTCCTAAAGGTGTTTCAATATATCAAACGCGCGCGAAAATAAATAGAAAATAAAATGGCTAATTTCATTTTGTTCGGTGGAACATTTGATCCTATTCATAATGGGCATATTCGCATTGCTCTTGAAGCATCTTTAAGGTTGAACGCTAATGTGATTTTCATTCCGGCGAAATCTCCTAGATGGAAAACACCTTTAACTTCTGTTAAAGACCGTTTAGCTATGCTAAAGCTCGCTTTGAAATATTGTCCAAGTGGATCAACCATCGATGAATATGAACTTACTAGTGATGCAGATATCAATTACACAATCGATACAGTACGCCATTTTAAAGCTAAATATCCTAACGATAAATTGTATTTAATCATCGGCGGTGATCAGGTCAATCTTTTTCCAAATTGGAAAAATGCTGAAGAAATAGCTAAAAATGTAACAGTTTTATTTGTTTCTCGTCCAGATGTTGATATCGACGAAAACATTGTAAAAACATACAATATGCTCAATTTAAGATTCGATGGAAGTGGGGAAGTTAGCTCTACAAAAGTGCGTAATCTCGAATCGTTAGACATTCCTAAAGAGGTTTTACTCTACATTGAAAAGAATAGATTATATTTCGCTGCTAAAATGGAAAAAATGCTCGATGAACATCGACTTAATCATTCTTTTGAAGTTGCAAATCTAAGCTATAGCATCGCTAAAGCGAATCGTCTAAATAATCCAGATAAATATTATATTGCTGGTTTGTTGCACGATTTGGGTAAGACCACGACTATCTCTTATGATGATATTTTGAATATAATGCACAAAAATTACGCTGAATATTTATTGTTACCATCTTTTAGTTATCATCAGTTTATAGGCGAATATTTAGCTAGGAAATATTTTAATATCGCTGATGAAGATATTCTAAAGGCGATTAAATTTCATTGCACCGGCAATAAAGATATGTCGCCATTAGCGATGGTCGTTTATTCAAGTGATAAGATTGAACCTACGAGAGGTTTTGATTCGACGTTTCTAATATCTTCGTGTATGAAGAATTATAAGCAAGGCTTTATCGACACGCTTATCGATAACAAGAAATATTTATTAAATCACAATAAAGATATACTTAATCCTCTAACGGATGCGTGTTTTAAAATGTATTTACCAAAGGAGACTTTATGAGAAAAGACAAAGTAGTTAACTTAGCCGAGAAAGTTTTAAAAGAACATAAGGCAGAAAATGTTGAGACAATTGATGTAAGCGAGAGAACGCCATTTGCAAATTATTATGTTTTAGCAACTGCCGCCAACGCGCGACATCTTGGAGCCTTAAAAGAGATTGTTGAAGAGGAATTAGAAAAGAACAAAATTGCGATAAATCACATTGAAGGCAAGAGCCAATCCGGTTGGATTTTGATTGACGCCTATCATGTGATCATTAATATTTTTAGCAAAGAAGAAAGAGACAGACTTAACATATCTGAACTATTAAATCGTAAGTAGTAGAAGAAATTTAATAATTAAGACGAGCTTAAATGTGCTCGTTTTTAATTTAGGCTAATTTTGGTGAAATGGATAACTTCGCATAATAGATATTATGTTAACCAAAGCATAATAAAATAAGATTATATCGACATTTTAATGTTTTGATGATTTTGACGTTAAACATCTATCCGCGGCTAAAAAGTAAGTTATCCACTAAAAAACGGTGTATAAAAACTACTAATAAACAACTAATTTACCATTGCCGATGATGTTGTATTATACTATTAACATTCATGATTTCATCCACCGGCGTCTTCGTTTCCTTATTAATCACATTGCTTATTTTCCCACGGTTAATTTACTTTGCCCTCGTCAATAAGCGTTCATACGATAACTCACTTTTTGAAGGATATAATTTATTCTTCTTTATCGCCTCAATTGTCTTTGCCCTTTCCTCTAGTCTCATCGCTTTATTCTTATCAGATGACTTTCTTAATCTCGGCATCTTTATTGTTTGGATGTTCATTCTAGGTTTGGCACTTTCTTTATATCTTTTATTTTGGTCGGTGTTTATTATGCGCGGGGCTAATCCAAAATATCAGTTTAAAAAAATCATCGTTCCTTTTCCGCTTACTTGCTTAGAAACGATGTCGCTAATTTTAACGAGTGTTTTTACGATGAATTATTATTTGCTTTTCTCTTCAGTCGCTTATGCTATATTCGCTTATTTATGGAATATTCAAGGTTATCGACTAGACAAATAACTAAAGCGATTTTTTGAGTTTGTTTTTCGCAAAATAAATAGCAATATCGAATAATCCGATGATTATAATGGCGATTAATGAATAGGCCATAATGCTTTGCATATCGACGATTATTGAAGCATCTCGAATTAATTTGCCTAAGCCATCACTAGAACCGCTTCCGGCTAATATTTCGCTCATTATTGAAACCTTCATGCCTAAACCAATGCTTGAGGCGATACCTAAAACAATATAGTTACTAGATAATGGTAAATAAAATTTAAAGACCGCTTTTAAGGGCTTGGCTCCATCTACTTTTAAGGCGTTTATTAAATAGGGATCAATATTATTAAATCCGGTTACTACGCTTTCATAGATTAATGGGAATGTAATAAGAAATACGACGATAATCGGTGCATATTTTGGCTTTAATAAGGCGATTAAGATAAAAATAACCGCGGCTGTTGGAATAGTTTTAAGCACGACGATAAAAGGTTTAAAGAATGTATAGAAATTATGAGACAATCCTCCTAATATACCGAATATCAATCCAATAACTGTGCTTAAAAGTATTGCTATAAATAGTCTTAACAATGTCGCTCCTATAGCTTTATAAAGTGATAAATCACTTAATAGAGATAAAAATAAAGGGATAACCTTTTCTGGTCCAGGGAATAATGAAGTTTTTGCTATTAGAGCAATTAAGTACCAAAGAAAAAAGACTCCTATAATTCCTAGAAGCGAATAAATCAATATTCGATGTTGAAGATAGAAGTCTTTTAATTTGCTCATAATGATGCAAAATAGTCATCGCTATATGTCGGTTGACCTAACTTTTCTAAAAACGCATTAACATCAACTTTTTTGGACGGAGATAATAACCCAAACCCATTTTTGTTATTGCCTTGCACCGCTTTTACGGTGTTGGCGTTAAAGCCAAAACGCGATGCTTGTTCAGTTAATGTGTTGTTGGCGTTCATTGTATCAGCGACTGAATTCGGGTCGTCAATTGCAATTTGTATTGATGAATTCATATGGACAACAAAATCCGTTAATTTCGCTTTTTTGTGTTCCAAGGCATTTTTATGAACAAATAAGCCCGCTTGCGCTAGACCATCTTGTCCAGAATAATTCTTCCATTCATCGCGGATATTTCTAACGATATGTACTTTTCCGTATGTATCCGCCTCTTTATTGTTCATAACTGAGGTTAGAACAGGTTCAGCGATAAAGACATAATCAACTTCTTTATTGTTGAATTTGCCAGTTGACAAAACTGCGCCGGCATCTTTTACACCGCCATCGCCGACATATTCGACATTAGTTTTGATTTTCCAATAATCATCGCAGAGACGATTGTAAACAAGATCGGGAATATTGCCCTCGCCAAAGGAAACCACCACATCATCTTCATCTGGCAATTCGTAATTTCCATTAGCGTCTGCATCTTTATCGATGCTCACTAAATAGAAATTGCCAGCAGTGATTATCTTGAGCAATTTATAATCTGCGTTATTCTTTTTTATACTCGCTAAGCCGGTTACTGAATCAAAAATAATGCAGTCGTAGTCGCTTTTTTGTAGTTCGGCTGCGACAAGTGATGGCATTGAAAACGTTGAATAATTCTCGTTAACGCCTTGATCATAGAAAGCTAAGGCAGGCGCTCCTGTTGGTGAGATAAATTTAATTTCAGATGTGTCTTCGTTTTGACCGCAGCTAGACAAAAGCAATAATGTTGCTGGCAGTAAAATTAATTTTTTAATCATTTAATAACTCCTCGATTACCTTTCCAATTTGATTTGGACTCTTTTCTAATGAAAAGTTTTTCAATATAGTCGCACCGATATCTGCAAATGAGTCGCGTTCATCAAGATATCTGCCATGAGTGAAAGACTTTGAATAACAAAGTAACGGGACTTTCTCTCTTGTGTGATCCGTCCCGGTGTGCGTTGGGTCATTTCCGTGATCGGCGGTTACCATCAATAAATCATCATCATTTAAGACTTTTATCAATTCGCCTAATCGAACATCGAATTCTTCCAATGCTTTACCATAGCCTAATGGATTCCTTCGGTGACCATATTCTGAATCGAATTCTACTAAGTTGACATAGCATAGACCAGTAAAATCATGGTTTTTCGCCTCATCAATAGTTTTATCCATGCCATCCATGTTGCTAATTGTCTTTTGCGTTTTGACAACACCTACTTGATTGAATATATCGCCTATTTTTCCTACGCAAGAAACCATGTAATTATTGTCTTGGAGAATATTCATAACTGTAGTTCCACTTGGCGAAACAGCTAAATCATGGCGATTTGGTGTTCGTTTAAAGTTGGTTGAATTTGTTCCAATATATGGACGAGCGATTATTCTGCCGACAAAATATTCAGGTTTCATGCATATTTCTCGAGCAATTTCGCAGCATCTATACAATTCTTTAACTCCGGTAACCTCTTCATGAGCAGCGATTTGGAGCACGCTATCGGCGGAGGTGTAGACGATGAGCGAATTATCGCGCATTTGTTCTTCTCCGAGCTCTTTTAGTATCTCAGTTCCGCTCGCAGCTTTATTGCCGATTACTTTATGACCTGTTTCTTTTTCTAATTCATCGATTAATGATTTTGGAAACCCGGTGTCAGTGAATGTTTGAAATGGTTTGGTCGTGTAAATTCCCATCATTTCCCAATGGCCAGTCATCGTATCTTTGCCAGCGCTAGCTTCTTTAAGGCGCATGCAATATGCGTTTGGATGATCGACTTTGCTAGTTCCTTTAATTGGAGCTAAATCTCCTAGACCTAAAGAGTTCATATTTGGAACATTTAGACCACCGCATCGTTCGGCTGTGTGAACAAATGTATTAGTGCCTTTATCGCCGAATTTATCGGCATCTGGCATTTCTCCGATGCCAACTGAATCGGTGACGATGACAAATATTCTTTTAAATTTTTTCATTTATTTTTGTGGCCTCCTTGAATGACCGATAATTATATTATCTTATTTTCTTTTTGCATACAAATCATAGGCATTTAAGATACGTTTTGTGGATATGTTTGTGTATATTTGAGTTGTCGCGATGTTCTCGTGTCCGAGCATTTCTTGAACTGCGCGTAATTCGGCGCCATTTTCTAACATATGCGTAGCAAAGCAGTGCCTTAATGTGTGAGGTGATATATTGCTTTGTATTCCGACCATTTCTGCATATTTTTTAATTTGCAAAAAGAAATATTGCCTCGATAGAGGGTTTCCATATCTATTGACGAAAAGATTATTGCATTTATTTTTATGCTTTTTGCGAACGGCGATGTATTGCTTTAAATAGTCGCCGGCATATTCGCCGAAAGGCACTTTTCTTTCTTTGGCGCCTTTTCCGATTACTTGGATTATGCCTTTTTCAAAATTGATTTGCGAGATTTTAAGCGATAAAAGTTCGCTGACTCGTAGACCGGATGAATACATCGTTTCAAGCATTGCTTTATCGCGGAGGCCTTCTTCTTTTTCAATGTTTGGGGCATCTAAAAGCTTTTCTACATCTTCTATCGATAGAGCGGTTGGAAGATGCTTAACTCCTTTTGGAGTTTCTAACTTATTCAATTTTATTTTGATGATTCCTTCTTTTTGCAAAAACAAATAAAAGTTATGAATTGATGAAAGGCGTCTAGCGATTGTCGACGATGAATGAAAATTCTTGTTCTCTAATTTGACGTAGTCAGAAATGTCGCTATCAAAAAAGTCATCTGTTGAGTGCTTATCTAAGGCTTTAAAAAAAGATTTTAAATCATAAAAATACGATTTAATCGTATCATTGCTCACACCTTTTTCGACACGAAGGTATTGAAAATATAATTCGACTGCATCATCTAATTCCATATCAGTTGCCTTTAAGAGAATCGCTCGCGGTTTTAAATACCGCTTTCTTCATTTTTCTATTTAATTCGGCGATCAATAATTTTGTCGCGCATTCATCTTTAATCGTTTCGTAATCATCGAATATCGATAATTGTACGTGAACATCGCTTGGGTCAAGAAGGTTTTGCATAGCAACACCGACAAGACGAACATATTTATTTTCATCATAATTGCTGTCGAATAATTTTATCGCTGCATCTCTAATTATATTTAAATCGTTTGTTGGTTCCTTTAATGTCAGTGAACGATTGATAGTTTTGAAACTATCATCTTTTAAGGTGATTTGAACTGTCGAGCCAACTTTTTTGGCTTCTTTTACTCGTTCAACGACTTCGTTGACTAGATAGATAACATTATCTAAAAGTTCGTCGTAGTCGTTACTATCGTGTGATAAGGTGTGACTGTTACCAATAGATTTTGGGTTAAAAGGTTCAGTTTCCACCACATCGCTTCCATAGCCATTAACCCAATCTTTAATCGCGTAGTAAAATTTACCTAATTGTTCCTTCAATAATGGGTCATCGCTATCGATTCTTTTTGATAAATCACCTATTGTATTTATTCCTTTTTTTCTTAGCTCAGGAGCGGTTTTCTTACCTATTCCATAAAAGCTTTCTATCGGTAAAGGGTCGAGCATTTTATGAACATCTTTTCTTCGGATTATCGTTAATCCCATCGGCTTTTGCATATCGCTAGCCATTTTTGCTAAGAATTTGGTTGGGCCAACTCCGATTGAACAACGCAACTTTGTCTCCTTGAATAAACCTTGTTGAAAATCTCGAAGGTATTGTTCAACATCTTGGATATTTTTGCCTTCCTCAGAAAAATCTACATAGCATTCATCAATAGATGCTTGTTCAATTTTTGAGGCAACCTTTTTAACATAGTTAATAAATTCGTGCGATTTTTTTGAATATAGCGAGTAATCTCCGGGAATTACGATGGCTTCAGGACATAATTTAGTCGCTTGAAACATTGGCATTCCACTTCTAACACCATATTCACGAGCTTTATATGAACACGTCGAAACGATACCACCTCGACCTTTGTGACCGATTAAAACTGCCTTATTTTCTAAAGTCGGATCTTTAATTTCTTCGCAGCGAACAAAGAAAGCGTTTAAATCGATATGTAATATAATTCTGCTCACGTTTCTATTTTATAGAAAGCACATAATCGATTCAATATTATGTTAACCAAGCATGCGTTATTTTAATGTTTTTAATATTTGCTCAGGCAGTAAATTTAAATCTTCTAATTGCTCATTTATTGTCGCTTGTTTAATGAATTGTTTTTTAATCGAGTGAATTTCAATTTTTCCTCGATAGTTTTTATTTTGTAAGGCGTTTATTAATATCGATGAAAAACCTTCCTCAATTGAATAAGGATCATAGATGATTATTTTCTCGTATTTAGTAAGTTCAGACACTTCCTCATCATCTAAAGGCAAGATATATAAAGCATTTACGATTGTACAATCTAATCCTTTTTCTTCGATTAAATCCGCTAATTCTCTTAAATATTGGCCAAATCCAACAATCGCTAATTTATTGGATGATGAATGCTTAATTTCCATCCATTTTCCATATGGCAATGATAATTTCTTATCTACATTTTCGCTTTTAACGATAGTTCGAGGAATTCTTATGAAGAATGGTCCATGATTATTGAATGATTCTTCGTATAAATAATTAGCTTCCTCTATTGTGCTAGCCATCGTTATCGTAACATTTGGAACGCTGTTGAGGAAAGCGACATCGTAGATGCCTTGATGCGTTTCCCCATCCGCTCCGACAAGTCCAGCGCGGTCAACTAAAATGGTTGCATTGGAATTCATTCTCGCTAAGTCATGCGATATTTCATCGTAAGCTCTTTGCATAAATGTCGAATAAATGCTGATTATTGGATGAATATTGCTTAAAGCAAGACCGCTTGCGAGAGTGAACGCATGTTCTTCAGCAATGCCTACATCCATCGAACGTTTTTTATATTTATCGAACACTTTTTCTAAACCAGCGCCTTTAATTGTCGCTGGGGCGATTAGAAATGCATCTTGATGAATTTCCATCATTTTATCGGTTAAATCGCTATAGATATGCGACCAAGAATTATATCCAGGATGCATTTGCTTAGGATCACCTGTATCAATTTCAAATGGCGTAACTCCATGCCAATAACCATTTTTATCTTTTTCGGCCTTTTGATATCCTTTGCCTTTAGTTGTGCAAAGATGAATGACCGCGGATTTAGTTGTGTTCTTCGCTCTTTTAAACGCTTTTTCCATCGCTTTTATATCATGACCATCAACTGGTCCAATATATGTATAGCCCATGGAATCGAATATATTCGATGGGACGAGTTTGCGCTTAATCCAATTTTTAAATCTTCGTGAGATGTTGAAGATTTTTGTACCGAATTTGGTTTTTAATAGCCATTTTTGATATGCGCGTTTAATTTGGTTATAACCCGCGGCTGAAGAAACGCGAGAAAAAAGACGTCCTACCGCACCTGTCGGTTTAGATATCGACATGCCGTTATCGTTCAGAACGATAATTATCTTATTTTTGCTATATGCGACATTGTTCAATGCTTCTAATGCTAATCCAGATACTATCGATGCATCGCCGATAAAAGCGATGATGTTATAATCTTCTTTTCTTAAATCCCTAGCAATTGCGAATCCTTGGGCAGCGCTTATCGAAGTTGAGGAGTGCCCAGCTTCATAACAATCATATGGCGATTCATCAATCTTTTGAAAGCCGGAAATTCCGCCTTTTTTACGCAATGTATCGAGCTTTCTTCCAGTTAAAATCTTATATGTATAGCATTGATGACCAACATCGAAAATTAATTTGTCCTTACTAAAATCAAATGCGCGACACAAGGCAATCGTGGCTTCGACAACGCCTAAATTACTAGAAAGATGCCCACCATTTACGCTCGTTATGTGCAATATTTCATTACGAATATCATTCGCTAGAATATTGAGCTCTTTATAATTAAGTTCGCCTAAAAAGGTGGGCGATTTGATTTCATTTAGATTAATTTTCTTAGTAATTTTTTTTGTCATTTTTTAACTAAATTAGTACTAATTACTGACTAATTATTTATCACTATCTCTTTGAGATAACTTTTCGATTTTCTTTTCAGCATCTTTGAAGGCTGAATCAAGCGATGTTATCAGCTTCTTTCCCTCTTCATAAAGTTTGAGGCATTTCTCTAATGGAAGCGTCTCATTTTCTAAAATATCAACGATTTCATCTAATCTTTTAATTGATTTCTCAATATCTATTTTTTCATTTGCCATTATTCTCTTGCTCCTTTGATATAACTTTTGATTTTATTATTCCGTCGCTTAACTTTATTTTAACATCTTGATTAATATTGATGTTTTTAACACTTTTGATTACTGCACCATCACTTGTCTCGACGATTGAATAGCCACGCTTAAGCGTGTTGTTTGGCGAAAGTATTTCTAAACGGTTAATTTTCGATTTATATTCGTTTAATAACAATTCATATCGATGTTTCATTAGTATCGTCAATTTGTCATCGAGTGTCTTTATACGTTCGATTTTATCTTTGAAAATTAATTCTGGTTTTAGAAAATACTTAAATTTAGCAACGATGTTCAATCGATTTCTATAATCGTTCATAATTCTATAAATTATGTTGTCTAATCTATCGCTTGAATCAATTAATTTTTGGAATATTTCGCGCTTATCAAATGTAGCTAATTCAGCCGCCCCTGTTGGTGTGGATGCGCGCGCATCAGCGACATAGTCGATTAATGTGACGTCAACTTCGTGGCCTACTGCTGAGATTGTTGGAATGCCTAATTCAGCGACCGCGCGAACTAGCGCTTCATCGTTAAATGCGCTCAAATCTTCACTTGCTCCACCACCTCGACCGATGATGAGAGTGTCGATATTGCTCGATTTTGCCTCATTTAAGGCGCGTAGAAGGTCTTTTGCAGCTCCTTCGCCTTGGACTAAGCTAGGGAATAATTTGATGTCTAGAAGAGGATTTCTACGCAAAAGATTTGTTTTAATATCCGCCATTGCAGCACTGTTAGCCGCGGATATTACGCCTATTGTATGCGCGTATATGTTAATAGGCTTTTTTCTCGATTCATCGAATAAACCTTCTGCAGCTAATTTTCTTTTTAGCTTTTCTAATTCTAATAGCTGGGTGCCAACACCGTATAAATCCATGTGTTCGACATAGATTTGATATTCGCCTCGCGCTGGATAGACGCTAACGCGTCCTTCGGCGATTACTTCGTCACCATCTTTAAATCTACGCTTAAGTAAGACTGCGTAATCATAAAACATTACCGCTTTTAGTGTTGAACTATCATCTTTCAAAGTGAAATAGACATGCCCGCTTGGATAACATTTATAATTTGATATCTCTCCTCGTACACTTATTTTGCGCAAAACGAAATCATTATCAAACTTTTGTTTGATATACGCGTTTAATTTTGAAATCGTAAATGTTGTCGTATCTTCGATCATAATAATTTATCAAGTATGGCATTAACAAATTTGTAATCATCTTTATCTAGATATTTTTTGCTCAAATTAATTGCCGTATTTATGACTACTTTTTTATTTGCTTCTTTTAAGATGGCTCCATTTGTATAACTCATGATGAGCAAGGCTTTTTCTAACGAATTTAAACGAGAAAATTTCCAGTTTGGCATCCTATCTTGAAATTCGGGAATGATTTCATTTATGTGCGAAAGCGATTTGACTACTAATTGCTTAGAAAATAATGGGATTTCATTGAAGGGCAATTTATAAATGCCTTCCATAAGCTCTTCGACATTAAAAGTCGTATTTGATTCGCTTAATGTCAAAGCGTCGTAAATGCAAAATAAAGCAAGTTCGTGCTCCTTGTTTCTTGAAATATCACTACTCTTTTCCATGAGCAATAACCTCGCTTTCTACTTCTTCATCAAGTTTTAATGCGTTCTTCCCTTTGAAGACAACTTCGATATGAATAACATTGTAATATTGACTAATTGCTACGATACATGCGAGTAAAATGACGACATGCGTCGCAATTGAAAAGGCATAATTTGTGTAATTAAAAGGAACTAAATTTAGTGAACAAACGATAATCATAAGCGCAAAATCAGCGACATAAAGTGAGCTCCCTAATAATAAAACCCATTTCTTTCCACGCGAAGCATAGAAACCAAGCAATGCAAAGCCGGCGCTTAAAATTAGGGCGATGATAATCATTAAAAAGTCGACGATCAAAGTTCCTTTAACATTTTCCAATAGCAACTTATTGACTAATTGCTGAATTGATAAACCCATTGAAAAACCACTTGTCGGCCAGGCGTAAGGTAAATTTTCAATGATTGAACTAGCTAATATTTGAATGATGCCAATAATGATTGAAAAGAGATTGACAATGCCTGCCCATAAAAGAAAAATCGAAGATTTTTGATATAATCTAACAGCTTTATTATGGGCCTCTAAATATGTTAAAGGTCGTTTTCCTCGACGTTCTTTTTTCATTTTTGTTTAATTAACAGAAGCAACTTTGATATTTATATCAAATGGTACAGATTCAGCATAGGCTAGTAACGACTGAGCTATTTCATCTTGAATAGCTAAGCAAACATCGTTTACATTCACATTTTTCTTAACTGTGATAGTAACTTTTATTTCAACTTGTCCATTTTTATGGAAAGTTACTTTAACAGGATGATATAGCTTTGCTAATAGAGGAATTTTTGTCTTAATTTTGTTAACGCTCGCTCCTAAAACACGATTAGTTGCTTCAAAAGCTAAATCTTCAAAGACGCGACGTGATATCGCTATTTGTCCATCTTTTGATAAGCTTTTGATGTAGATGTAATCCGCCATAAGAGTTTCCTCCTTTTTTATTTAATTACAGAACTGATATAAGAGGCTAAATCTTCTGGTAAGAAATGATAAGCCTTAATCGCATCTTTTGCTGGTGCGCTTGTACCAAATGTATCGATTCCATATGTATGTTCAGCATATTTATGCCAACCAAATGTCGAAAGCATTTCAACGGAAACAATTTTATCCTTTGGTAAGTGTAAAATGCTCTTGCGATATTTCTCGTCTTGTTTATCGAATAAATACATTGATGGCATTGAAACAACTTCGACATCAATGCCTTTTTCTAATAATAATTTTTGGGCGGAGATAGCTAATGAAACCTCGCTACCAGTCGCTAGTAAGATCGCTTGTGCATTTTTCTTAGCTTTACTAATTAGGTATGCACCCTTACTAACATCAGCAAAATTTGAATTGAGTAAAGGTAAATTTTGGCGAGAAAGAATCAATGCAGTTGGTGTTTCTTTGCTCTTAAGAGCAATTTCCCAAGCAGCGTATGTTTCTCTAGCGTCGCAAGGACGAATGACGTTGCAGTTAGGAATGCTTCTAAGCATAACTAACGTCTCGATTGGTTGATGGGTTGGTCCATCTTCGCCAACAGCGATACTATCGTGTGAAAATAGATAAATACCAGGTAAATGACTTAATGCAGCCATTCTAACTGCGGCTTTCATATAATCAGCAAAGACCAAGAAAGCGCCGACGTAAGTCTTTAAACCTCCGTGGAGCAACATACCATTTTGCGCGCACGCCATCGCAAATTCGCGAATGCCAAAATTGATATTTCTGCCATAAGGAGTCGCTTTTGTGAAGTCGACACCATCTCTAATTTTTGTCATAACGCTTCCGGCGACATCGGCACTGCCACCGATTAAAAACGGTATTTCGGCGTGATATTTGTTTAATGCCTTTCCACTTGAAACGCGTGTTGAATCGTTGTTATCAACATCAAAGTCTGGAACATCGTGAATATAATTTTTAACATTTCCGTTGAATGCGTCTATAAAAATCTTGAATTCATCAGGATTTTCTTTTGCGTATTCGTCGCAAACCTTCTTCCACGACTCTTCCTCTTCTAAGCCTCTTTTAGCAAATGTGTTTATAAAATTATCATAAACTTCTTGAGGAATTGTAAAAAGAGGATAGTCATATCCGTAGACTTTCTTGGCGTGCTCACCATCTTCTTCGCCAAGAGGGTTACCATGAACTTTACAAGTTCCTTGCTTTTCACTTCCGTAGCCGATGATTGTATGAACTATGATTAATGTTGGCTTGTCTAAACTATGTTTAGCTTTTGTGATGGCTTCATCGATTGCTTCGATATCATTACCATCTTTGACTTCGATAACATCCCATTCAGAGGCGAGAAATCGCTCTTTTACATTTTCACTGAATGATAAATCAAGTCCTCCATCAAGGGTTACTTGGTTAGCATCGTAAAAAAGAATTAATTTATTCAAACGGTGATGACCAGCTAGAGAAATCGCTTCTTGTGAAAGACCTTCTTGCAAGCATCCATCACCGCATAACGCATACGTATAATGAGAAATCAGCTTTTCCCCATCTTTATATTGGGCAGCAACTGCTCTTTCGGCCATAGCCATGCCAACAGCTTGAGCAATTCCTTGTCCTAATGGTCCAGATGTCGCATCGACACCTTTTGTGTGCTTATATTCAGGATGACCCGGAGTTAAACTTCCAAGTTGGCGGAATGATTTTAAATCATCGAGCGTTAATGGATAGCCTGAAACGTGAAGCATCGTATACAAAAGTGAACTCGCATGACCTGCAGATAAGACGAAGCGATCGCGATTAATCCATTCAGGATCCTTTGGATTAGCTACTAAATGTCTACTAAATAACGTATAAAGTATCGGCGCACTGCCTAAAGCCATTCCCGGATGTCCAGACTTGGCTTTATTGACGACGTCAATGCACATCGCGCGTATGGCGCTTATAGATAATTGGTCGAGTTCTTTTTGATTCATAAATTTCTCCTAATTACTCTCTTCTATTTTTATTCCTAAATCTTTTAATTGTTCATCATCAACTTTATTAGGCGCTCCACTCATCGGGCAAGCGGCTTTTAGGTTCTTTGGGAAAGCGATGACATCGCGGATATTGTCTGTTCCACAAATTATCATCGATAATCTTTCTAGGCCAAATGCGATTCCGCCATGGGGAGGAGTTCCATATTCGAAAGCTTTGACAAAATAGCCAAATTTTCGAACGATATCTTCGTCTGAAAAACCTAATACCTCAAATACTCTCTTTTGCATATCTTGATCGTAGATTCTTAGTGAGCCACCGCCAGCTTCATAACCATTTATGACTATGTCATAAGCGGCCGATAAACATTTACTAGGATCGCTATATAAATAATCAGCTGTCTCTGGTGTTGGTCTAGTGAACGGGTGATGAAGTGGCTTATATGAGCCGTCGTGGATATCTTTTTCAAATAATGGGAAATTAACAACCCATAATAAATCGTAGGTATTTGGCTTGATTAAGCCTAGTTCGTGCGCGTATCTGTTACGCAAGCCGCCTAAGCAGAAATTAACTTGATAAGCGTTACCCGCGGCGACAAGAAGAATATCGTTTTCTTTTAACTGACATTTTTTAATCAATTCGTTTTCTAATTCTTCATTGAGGAATTTATTTAAACTGCTCTCGAGTTTGCCATCAATGCATTTAAATACTCCGATGCTATGCATTGAATATTTTTTGGCTTCTAAAGCGAGATTATCAATGACTTTTCGCGAGGTTACATTCGCGACATTATCGACTACTATTCCTTTGATTACATCAGCATTTTTATATGTATCGAATGTCGATTTATTGAGGATATTTTTCAAATCGATTAAATGCATGCCAAAACGCGTATCTGGTTTATCGCTACCATAGACGTTCACCGCTTCATCATAATCCATGCGGCGAAGTGGAGTTTTAATATCAACATTTAATAATTCTTTGAAAACAAGTTTGAGATATCCTTCCATAATCGTGAGGATTTCATCTTGATCAAGGAAAGACATCTCCAAGTCAATTTGTGTAAATTCTGGTTGTCTGTCTTGACGAAGGTCTTCATCGCGGAAACAACGGGCGATTTGGTAATATCTTTCAAAACCGCCAATCATCAATAATTGTTTAAATAATTGAGGTGATTGAGGCAAAGCATAGAATGAACCATGACTTATTCTCGATGGCACGATGTAATCGCGCGCTCCCTCAGGTGTTGAAAGAGTTAAACAAGGAGTTTCCACTTCAATAAAACCCAATTTATCGAAATATTGATGAGCTAAAGAAACAATCTTTGCTCTTTTAACAAGATTATTTTGTAGTGATGGTCGGCGTAAATCTAGATAACGATATTTTAGACGAACATCTTCTAATGCATCGGTATCATCGGCGATTATCATCGGAGTTGTTTTAGCTTTGCTTAAAACACATATCGCTTTAACAACGACTTCGATATCTCCTGTCTTTAGATTTTTGTTCGGCACATCTTTTTTACGGACTACACCAGTTACTTGAATGACATATTCATTTCGAATATCAGGAATCTCTGTGCCCTCTTCAACAATTAGTTGAATAATTCCACTTCTATCGCGTAAATCGATAAAAATTAAGCTTCCTAGATTTCTTTTTTTACTAACCCAGCCAAGCAAGGTTACTTCTTGACCAACATTTTTAATTGTTAAGTCTGTGTTGTGACATGTTCTATTCATTATTTTCTTCTCTTTTCTCTTCCTCTTCAGCTTCGTAATCGCTCACCATAGAAGTTAGAACTTTGAATGCATCTTTAGCAGAAATATCGGTTTGCTCTTGCGTTTTAAGGTTTTTAACCTTAACAGTGCCAGCTTTTACTTCATCATCGCCGATGATGATAGCAAATATGCACCTCTTGCGCTCAGCAGTTTTAAATTGTGCTTTAAACGATTTTATCTCATAGCTTTGTTCGACGATAAAACCATGTTTTCTTAGTCCTGTCGCTAGCATGAATCCAGCTTGCAGACAATTTTCGTTTAAACACATTACATAAAAATGTGGTTGATTGACGACGAGTTCATCTTTTGAATGAATCGATTTAATAGCTTCACTCACTCGTTCTATACCAATCGATAATCCGACACCCTCTAAATCAGGACCACCAACTTCTTTAAGAAGATTCTTATAGTGGCCTCCGCCACCGATAGCGCCTAATTGAGGCAACGAATTTAAATGATATTCGAAGACGATTCCGGTGTAATAATCGAGTCCGCGAACGAGATTATCATCGATAATGTAATTGATTTTATATTCATCGAGTATCGATATAACTTGATTAAAATATAATTTTGCCTCATCGCTTAAATAATCTCGAATACGTGGGGCGTTTTTGACAATTTCTTTGTCTTCAGGGACTTTGCAATCGAGAATGCGTAAAGGGTTGACTTGATAACGGCGTTTACAATCTTCGCACATATTATCGATATATTTAGCAAAATATTCCTTCAATGCATTTTTATAATTTTCTCTGGTTTTTTCATCTCCAAGCGTATTGATTGAGATTTGTATTTCATCTAGCCCTAGCGATTTAAGATAATCGTTTCCTAAAAACATAACTTCGATGTCATCGTAGCAAGTTTTAGCTCCGATTAATTCAACACCGAATTGATGGAATTGACGATATCTTCCTGCCTGTGGCCTTTCATAGCGAAAGCAAGGGCCAAAATAATAATAACGGAGTGGCAAATCTGCATTTGCGTATAATTTGTTAGTGACAACGGAGCGCATGACTCCCGCTGTCATCTCAGGGCGCAATGTCAATGAGCGACCGCCTTTATCTAAGAAGGTGTACATTTCCTTATTGACGATATCGCTTGATTCACCTACCGAGCGTTGAAATAGATTTGTGTGCTCGATAATCGGCGTTGAAATATATTGATAACAATAAGCGTTTGATAGGATTTTTGACATCATATCCAATGATTGATAAATAGCTGAATCTTCATTGATGATATCGTGTGTTCCTTTTACTGGATTAATTTGCATGTGAAAACCTCATCTTTTTCTTGATAATTATACATTTTAATATGTATACGGTCAATGATAAGAAGGCGTGATAATCAATGGATGACCCGAGTTATTTCGTTGACGTTTTTAATATTTTTTAAGTATGCGAAAACATCATTTAATTGATTGGCGTCGCAGACATATATTGTCGCTTTTACCGTCGTCTCCATCGTCGAAGGATGAAGAGTGGCGTTTAACTGAGTAACTGGAATATTCTTTTGATTAAAAACACCCATTATATCGCTTATTAGGCTATTTCTATCGTTGCAGACAATTTTAAGATCGACAGGATATGAACCTTTTACTAAATCAGGTTTCCAATGCACTTCGATGAGCCTTTGCGTTTCGCTCGCTACATTTGGGCATTCTTTACGATGGACGATGACGCCTTTACCCTTTGAGATGTATCCGACGATTTCATCTCCCGGAATTGGCGTGCAACAGGAGGCTAATGAAATGGCTATTTTACCGACATTTTTTACGTAAACTGGTGAATTGTCTTTAGCGATATTCTCAGCTTTATCGAGTTTTAAAACTTCGACCGGTTTAAGTTTTAAATAGTCGATTAATGCGCTTGGGACAGGATTTTTATTGCTGACGGAAATATATAAATTTTCTAGGCTATCAACGTTAAAATTAGCGAGCAATTTTTCGTTGTTGAGAAGTTGTTCCATCTCTTGTTCGCTCTTACCATAGCTTTTAAATGTTTCAATGCAAGATTGTTTACCACGATTCTTCTTTTCATCCTTAACATAATCAGCATTTTGCTTTGCTAAGAATTTTCGGATGTGCGATTTAGCTAAACTAGTCGTGGCGATTTTTAGCCAATCTTTATTTGGACCTAACGACGTTTTCGAAGTTTTTATTTCGACGATATCGCCTGTTTTTAACTCCGTACTCAATGGGACCATGACATTATTTACAATCGCGCCTACCGCCTTTTCGGCGACGCCTGTATGAATTTTATAAGCAAAATCTAATGGCGTTGCTCCCGTCGGCAGTTCGATAACTTTTCCTTTTGGCGTAAAACAATAGACATTAGCTTCGAAGATGTCGTGAGATAATGAATGCATATATTCTTTAGCGTTCGATGAATCTTCTTCTGATATATTGACTAAATCTTTTAGCCAATGCAGTTTTTCTTCGATTTCTTTTTGCTCTTGCTTTGGGTTGTAATTAGACCCTTCTTTATATCTCCAATGAGCGGCGATGCCGCTTTCGGCAATTTCATCCATTTCTTTCGTTCTAATCTGCACTTCAAAGGTATTTCCATCGCCGGAAAGTACGCATGTATGAAGCGATTGATACATGTTTGGCTTCGGCATGGCGATATAATCTTTAAATCTTCCTGGTATCGGTGTGTAAGTCGCGTGAATAATGCCTAATATTTCATAGCATTGAAGCTCGGTTTCGGTGATGATACGAATGGCTAACAAGTCGAATATTTCTTCTGGTTTATGATTTTTGATATAGATTTTTCGGTAGATAGAATATATAGATTTAACGCGAGATTCCATCGAAAAAGGTATTTTTTCTTTAAATAAAATATCAGCGATACGCTTGGAAAAATTATCTAAGGATTTTTGACCATATTTAATTTTCTTGTTGACAAAGTCAACAATCTCTTGATACTGAATAGGTCGTAGATATTTTAAAGATAAGTCTTCAAGTTCACTTTTAATGGTGTTAATACCTAATCGGTGAGCGATAGGAACAAATACCTCTAGCGTTTCCTTTGATAAAGCGATTTGTCGATTTTCTGGAAGAGATGATAATGTGCGCATGTTATGCAATCTATCTGCGAGTTTGATGACGATAACGCGGACATCTTTTGCCATTCCTAAAAAGATTTTTCGATGATCTTCGGCGACAAATTCATCTTCGTCGCGATGCGATAATTTTAATCTTTGGATTTTGGTCAATGAGTCGACGATTGAACAGACATCTTCACCAAATTGCTCTTTGATTTCGCTTAGCGATGTATTCGTATCTTCAACAACGTCGTGTAGTAGTCCAGCGATAAGCGTCGTCGGCCCACAGTTTAACGTCGTTAAAATGTAGCAAACTTCAATTAGATGATGAATATATGGTTCACCGCTTTTACGGAATTGACCTTGATGTTTCTGCTGAGCAAATTCATAGGCTTTTTCAATCAATTCGCGAGACTTTGGATTAGTGATGTATACGAAATAATTCTCCTTCACTTCTTCGAATGTATGGAGTTTTAATTCTGGTGATTTTCCTTCGATTGTTTCTCTAACCATGGCAATATTATACAATCATTTTTAGACAATATGATATGTTTCAATTTATAAAATTGCATCAAGGAAGAAAGAGAACCACTTTTATAAGATTGACATAAAAGACTTATTCATCTTTGAAAAGATAAATGTAGAAAAGTATAATTAAAACCGAAGGAGATATTCATGAATAAAAAAATATTTATTTTGCTTCCTGCATTATTAGCTATCGGATTAGCTAGCTGCGGAGAGGACACATCAACATCATCTAGTTCATCAGGTTCGAAAACATCAACTTCAAAACCAGTTGAACCATTAAAAGAATACGGTTCATTAGAAGAACCTAAGACGGTTAGGGAATTTCTTGATTTCTGCGATGAGAATGTCGAAAAGGAAGACAACGCACATACCGACGGAGTTTTCTATGTTAAGGCTGTCGTCCGTCAATATAGCTATTATGCACAAGGCTCATTCTATCGTATCGACATTTCTGATAAATCTGATGATGATTATCAAGTACCTGCTTTTTCTGTTGCTAGAGAAAGCAATGTAAATGTCGAAGAGATGTATAGAGATGATGAGGTCGTCATTAAGGGTGTTGGGGAATATTACGAAGGTCGATATACGATATATCCTTTACAAATCAAAACTCATTATGTTCAACCTACACTACTCTCCTTTAAAAGAGCACAATGTAGTGTAACTTTTGCTTCAGGTAATTATAGTTTAGATTCATCTTTTGATACGAGTAAAACGTATGAAAACGGTACGGAAATTAGTTTTAAAATTAAAGCTAAAGATGATTATTCTATTTATTCAGTTAAAGCTAACGGACATCTTTTAACAGCGGGAGAAACTGATACAACGACCGGATTTACCACTTATACTCATAAAATATCTGGTAATACGAATGTTGTAATTCGCTCGGCGAAAGACATTACTGAGCAAAATATTCCAACTGGTGAATACTCAGTTACGTTAGAAAAAAGCGTTTTAGATTTGCCTTTGCAAAATGTCGATAAGGATACTAAAGATGAAACAACAATGAATTTTGAGGTCAAAGAAGACACGGATGAAACAATTTATAAAAAACTTGGTGTCACTTTCTCTGCTGGAGCCGTCAATTCTTATCAATATAATGAATTTGGCTTCCCATTAAATGGTTATTTTACGCTTAATCTCAATTCAGAAAATGCCAAAATCACCTCACTTGATGTTGAATATTATTTAAATGTTGATGAAAACGCTAAAGTATATAATTCTAATGCTGAAGGTGCCGAGGCGGTAAAAGGAACTAAAGGTGATGATAATAAATACACCACTGGTTATAAATATAATTATCCTATCGATAGCAATTACGCTCATTTAAAATATGATGTCGATAATTCGTATTATTTAATGTTCTATTACATCATCGTTAACATTACTGTCGCTGAATAAAGATAATTAGCTACACAAAAAAACGAGCCTCACCGCTCGTTTTTTATATGATTGTCTAGTTATTCTTTTGATATTTTTCAATCCTAAATTCAAGAGTTATATATCCGCGATATTCCGACAGATTGAAATAGCCGTATAAATCGACGTTACTATTAGCTTTAAATTCATGCTCATCGATATTAAATCCTAATAGTTTTGAATTGATCGATAAAGCTGTCGATAGATGCTTTCCTTGCGAGATGAATGTTAAACCTCTCGTCGGCATATTTTTGATGACAAAACTCGGTTCGACAAATCCCATGCCAAAAGGGGAAAATGTTCGAATTAAATCGTAATTATTTCGCGTTATATCTTGACAATTTATTTCGATATATCCTTTATTATCTTCCACTATTTTGTGCTCGTGACATAGTGAGAGAAATTCGCTTTTAAAAGCGTCGAAATCGCTCTCTTTAATCGATAAACCTCCCGCGAGAGCGTGTCCCCCGCCGGTTAATAGATATTTATTTAAAGAAGCAAAGGCTTTGGTGACGTTAAAGCCTTCTTTTGAACGTATCGATCCTTTGAGAATCGTTTTATCATTTTCATCGAGCGTAAAAACAATCGATGGTATTTGATATTGATTTAATAAGCGGTTGGCGATTAGCCCGATTAATCCTTCTTTTAAATCTGTTTTAATACATATTCCATCTACATTGCTAAATGAAGGAAGTCTTTCTACTGCATCTTTCGTCAATTGCTTTCTCTCTTCGTTAATTTGGCTTATCCATAGCCCAATATCACGGATTTCTTGTTTATTTGTTGTTGTTAAGAATTTGACGAGGCGATTAACAGTTGTATCTTCAATTAGACGTCCGACGGCATTAATTTTAGGAGCAATTTCTAGCGAAAACGATTTTTCTGTGACGATATTGCTATCCATTAATAATGAAAGTGCGTAATAATCGCGTCTATGCTTTTCTAAATTCGATAGTGCAAGGCGAACGACATCGCGATTATATTCTTTTAGTTCCATTAAATCAGATATCGTCGATAATCCAGCGAGAGTCACTAGATAATCGTCATATTTCCCTAAAAGCGCTCGGCTAAAGAATAAAGACATATATCCTCCGGAGCCAACAATTGAAGATATATTTGAATATATCGGATGAATTATGCCGATTGCGTTAACTTTAGTTTCCGGAAGTTCATGGTGATCGATGACGATGACGTCAATTCCATATTCATTCGCTTTATCTATTGCTTCATTTGCACATATTCCATTATCGACAGCGATGATTAATTTGAAACCTTGTTTAGCTATTTTTTCAACATTTTTAACATTTAGTCCATAACCATCCAAATATCGCGATGGAATGTAATAAGAAATTGGATAATTGAGTTTGTCAAATGTAGCTTTGACGATTGAAGTTGAGCATATCCCATCGCAATCGTAATCGCCATAGACAATGATTTTTTCGCTTGCTTCAATCGCTTTATGCACGCGATCAACTATTTTTTTGATATCAGGAATAAGCGAAACATCATATAAAGTTATTTCGCTTTCTCTTCGAGTTAAATAGGCGTAATCATCATTATTTAAATGATAATAATCTAACAATTTAGTTAATAAATCCATAATAAATAAAAAAGGCTATAAGCCTTTTTGTTTTAGTCGTTAATGCCAATGAAAATCGTTTCTTGAGGTTCACTGGTTTTTGGTTTAGCTTGCATTTTGATGCGTTGTCTTTTCTTGTGGTCAATTTTGATTGTCGGTAATTTAATATGCTTGAACCACTTACGGAACAATTCGGATGTTGGACCTAATAATGTAGTTACTAATAAAGCAGTTATTACCACAGCGAAGAGCATACCCGCAAAAATCGAAGCGAAGTTAATATAGCCAAATCCGAAATAATTGATTGCGATATAGGCTGATAAGATCGAAACAATAAATAATGATGAAGCAGTTAATGAAGAAGCTTTAACCATAATCGCTTTACGTTCTTCATCACTGATTTCGCCTTTATGTTCTTTAAGCATCTCTTTTTCTTTTTCAAAGAACAAGATCGCTCCTAGCAAGGAAACCACCGCCGCGATCGGCATAATAAACGAGCACACCGCAGTTGTTTGGATTCGGCATATGACGAATAATCCGTATGTAATCAATGTTGTGGCGCTAGAGATGACTAATGCAGCAACTCCTCGAGATGGTTTATATCTAAGTGCTAGATAGAAGCAAGAACCAACGATAGCGATCGCAGATGCTAATGCAACATATCCTTGATGAGGATTGACAACGGTTTCGTGTGAAATTTTTTCTTCAACATCGATATAATCGCTACTACTTGCACCCTCTTCTGCTAATACACGAGCAGATAAGGCATCAGATAAGGAATCATATTCTTCCTTTTCGTTTCCAACGTCGACGCTAAATTTGTCGCTTTCGGAATATGTTGTATCTATCGATGTGACAAAATAAGTATATTTAGTTGTGATTTCTGTGAGATAATCGTATGTTTCGCGATTATTGATTTCAACATTTGAATAATTAATTTTTTCACCATTTACATAGACGTGATCTAAGACATCGTCTTTGAATGATTGTTCGGTTGAGATTGTTGGATTATCACCGCGAATGCTCACATAGACTTGTGTTGTATCACTTGTCGCATTGGACACATTTAATGGTGAACCATTTAATGCACCGAAAACGGAGATGAGAACAACTGAAGCGAAAGCGAGAACGCCTGTTACGATGGCTACTGGTTTTTTCTTAGCTACAAAATTCGTATTTTCATAAGGAGCAACATAAGTTGGCTTCTCTTCTTTCATGATATTTGGAACTAATTTTTCATCGATATTAAGAAGTTTATAGTTAGTTTGCATACTTGTATCGTTTGCGAGTAAAGCCATCATGATGCGGAAGATGATATGTGTCATTAATATAGCAATAATTGAACCGAAGAAGAGAATGATTCCCAATGGTTTTAAGGCATTTCCACCCAATAGATAAACCATCAATCCAGAGAACGCTCCAACGACCGTGAAGTCAATGCTAGGAAGAGTGATTTTCTTCATCGCTTCTTGATGAGCTTTTCTTAAGGCGCGGCCTTTATAAACTTCTTCTTTAAGTTTATTCATATATAAGACGCTTGTTGTAAGCGAGATAACGCCTAGAATAATTCCTCCGATGAGCGCACCGATATTGAATGTCGCTCCAAGGGCCATAAATATTGTGTAAGAAATAAAGATTGTTCCGACGTTGCTAGCGATTATGCCTAAAGAAGCAACGCGGTAGAATAAAATTAAAATTAAGAAGATAACAGCTACGGCTACTAATGTAGAAATTAATGTTGCCGACATAGCGATATTGACATCGGAACCGAAGATTAAAAGATTTTCTGCGGTAGCATCTGAAATAATTTGGTTATTAGTAACGCCATCTTTGCTCTCTGTGACAAAGAGATTTTCAACGTTATATTGCTTGTTGTTATATTCAAAACTAGAAGCATTAAACATATTTGTTAAATATGTAGCGAGCATATTAGCTTCTTTTAGTTTGCCTGTATCGTAATTACCTTCGCTATCAGCGAATCCACAGAGGAATTGTAACGAAGTTGGCTCTTCATCATCTTTTAAGCCATCTGTATACCAAATTTCACTGCTGACGAATGAAGCGATAATTTTTGTACCTGTTTTTGAAGGATCTTTTTGAGCGATTTCATATGTATCGCCTTCTTCCCAGTTTGCCCATAGATAGACATCTGGTGTTTTATTTTCTTCTTCGCTATCGGTATTTTCTTCGTTTGCTCGATAGATAAATCTACTCGAAGTTGAGTCGCTATCAGAATCTTCACTTTCGCTGCTTTTTGTGATCGTTTCGATTAATGTTTTAACTTTCGCGGTATCGCTAACAGGGAATAAAACATAAGGAACTAGATCATCTTTTCGAACAATAGTTGCTGTTGAATCGACAAAGATATCGCTACCCATTAAACGAGTTTCCTCTTCAGCTCCTGCTAATGAGAAATTACCGCCATTGAAGCAAAGATATTTTGTAATATAGTTGAGCTCGATCTCACTATTTGTGCTTAAGGCTACACGAATTGTATCATTACCTTCGATGCGGACAGAATAATCTTCGACTTGATATGTTTCGAGACGATTGCGCATTTCTTCAGCAATTTTATCAACAGTACCATCAGCGATTTCATCTTCTTGCCCTTCTTCATCGAGATTAATTTTGTAAACAATTTCGTTTCCAGAAATAAATTCTCTCCCCGGTTTTATTTGGGTAAAAACTGGAGTGGCAGCAACTCCGATGGATAAAATGACGGTCACCGCCATGATAATATAAGCTATAAATCTTCTCATATTTGTACTCAACTTTCTTTAGCAACTTGTAAATTATTCAATTTACGTACGCCAATAAGGATACAACTAAACGAAACTCAATGCAACACATATGTGCAAGCACGTGCGTATAATTTGTCTCGATTAATAATCTATTAAGATTAATTTATAATTTTGTGATTATGATATTTTTCTAGATGCGCATAGGCTTTATCAGTTGCAACTCGCCCTCTCGGCGTGCGATTTATCATGCCAATTTGTAATAGATATGGCTCATAGACATCTTCGAGATTCATGATTTCTTCGCCGATTGAAGAGGCGAGTGCCTCTAAACCGACTGGACCTCCATGAAATCTATCGATAATCGCTTCTAGATATTTGATATCAACATCATCTAATCCAAGACAATCAACCTTTAATGCTTTCAACGCATTATTTGCGTCATTAGTGTCGATTTTTTCTTTATTTTCATAATTAGCGAAATCACGTACTCGTTTATATAAACGGTTGGCAATTCTTGGAGTTCCTCGACATCTTTTCGACATCAATTGAACAGCATCTTCGTCAATTGGGGTTTTGAACACTTTTGATGTTCTTTTGATGATGCTAGCGATTTCATCATCAGAATAATAATTTAATTTTTCAGTTATGCCGAATCGAGCGCGTAAAGGTGAAGTTAAATCGCCTGCTCGAGTCGTCGCTCCCACAAGAGTAAACGGACTTAGATCAATGTTTAATGATGAAGCACCGCCATCATGAGGAAAAACAATTGATATTTTATAATCTTCCATCGCGCTATATAAAACTTCTTCAACAACTTTAGGGAGTCGATGAATTTCATCGATAAATAAGACATCGCCTGGTTCAAGTTCGTTTAATATCGCAATTAAGTCGCCTGTTTTTTCAATGCTCGGTCCAGTTACGACTTTAAATTTAGCGTTCATTTCGTTAGCGATGACGTTTGCTAATGTCGTTTTTCCTAGGCCTGGTGGACCATAAAGTAAAACGTGATCTAGCACTTCATTTCGCTTTTTTGCCGCGCCGATAAAAATACGAAGATTGTTTTTTAATTCGCTTTGTCCAACATATTCGTTTAATGTCTGTGGACGTAATGAAATATCTTCGATATCTTCTTTGTTTTTATTCGCGTCAAGTAGTCTAGTCATCTCATTTATTCTTCAGCAATTTTAATGCTTCCTTAAGTATTTCTTCATTTGTAGCGTTTGGAATATTAATGCGCGCTAATGTGTCATCAATTTGCTTAGATTTAAATCCAATTGATTTTAATGCTTCGCGAACTTCTTCGTATTGATTGACATTGGCTTTTACATCGCTTAATTGCCCTTTTAAATCTAAGATGATTTGGGCGGCAGCTTTTGCTCCTATTCCTGGCAATCTCTTTAGATAGGTAATATTGTTAGATGCAATCGCATCAAATAACGATTTCGCATCGGCTTTAGATAAGGCGTTAAGCGCGGTTCTAGGGCCAATTCCTTTAACGCTTATAAGCGATATAAATGCATCTTTTTCTTCCAATGAAGAAAATCCAACAAGATATTGTTCATCTTCGCGGACGACATTATATAGATACACAGTTGCTACTTCGTTAAGCGGAAATTCTAAAACATGAGGAACAAATATTTGATAACCAATATTGTTCACCTCGATGACGATATAATCTTCGCCGTGATGAGTTATTAATCCTTTAAAACTGAAATACATATTTTTATCGATATATTAGTATGAACATCAAAACGAGTAAAAGAGTTAATAAAGAAGCGATTAAAGCGCTGATAACGGATTTATTAATTTTCTTCTCGTTCATGATATCGTTATTTTATATTAGCAATGTATATTAATAAACTTTTCTAAGTAAAGTTTGAGACTAATTTCTTTTTAGTGGCGCAGGTCGAGGAATGTCATCTCGCTTATGCGCGCTAACTCGATGAAGATGTTCAATTCGCTCTTTACTTTCTTTACTAACTTCTTTGCCGAGTAAAAAAGCGTCGAGTTCATCGTAAGAAACGCCCATTTCTTTTTCGTCAGTTTGTCCTTTATAAAGTCCAGCTGTCGGCGTTCTATGAGCTAATTCTTCGCTCACGCCATAGAGTTTTGCGGCTTCTCGTACTTCTGATTTTGTGAGACTAACAATTGGTAATAAGTCACATGCCCCATCACCATATTTAGTAAAATAACCGACATAATTTTCGTCGTAGTTATCAGTTCCTAACACCAAACCGTTCTTTTCTTGGGCTTGGGCGTAAAGGGCGCACATGCGCATGCGAACTTTTAAATTCCCTTTAGTTAGACGAGAGAAGTTTTCGCCATCTATTTCTTTTAAATATGATTCATATGTCGATGATAAATCTATTTTCTTTATGTTAACATCGAGCATTTTCGCTAATCGAAAGGCATCCGCTTCATCTTTTTCATCGGAATGGATTGGTAAAGTGTAGCAAAATAATTTGTCTTTTCCGACGGCTTGGCGAGTCAGCGCCGCGACAAGGGAAGAGTCGACGCCACCGCTTAAACCTAAGATGTAGCATTTGGCTCCGGATTTCTTTAAATAGTCTTGAAGAAATTTTTCAATTTGCGAGCAATATTCATGCAAAGTCATATGATTACCTCCTAGTCAAGATATTCAAATTCAAAGTCTTTTAGGAAAACGGTGTCACCGCTTTCTGCGCCTTTTTCTTTCAAGGCTTCTTCAACACCTATTTTCCTTAGATAATTAATTAATCGCATCATGCCTTCATCAGTTGAAATGTTAATTAAAGAGTATGTGCGTTCAACGCGTTCACCTTTAATACGATATACATGATCTTTTTCTTTGACGATTTCAAAGATTGGCTCATTGTCATAGGCGTTATAAACCTTATGATTTAAGTCCTTTTGATCAATTTGCAAGGCGAATGGTTCAGTGATTGAAAGCAATTGTTCGATTTTCTTAATCAACGTATCAATACCTTCATGTGTTAAAGATGAAATCGGATAAATATCTTGTTTTATTTTTTTCTTAAGTATTTTTAAATTTGTATCAGCTTCTTCGCTATCCATTTTGCTAGCGACGATAATCGTCGGTCTACTGTCAAGGCCTAGCCCATATGATTTAAGTTCATTAGTAATCGTTAAATAATCTTGATATGGATCATCACTTTCCATAGAAATTAGATGAACGATAATTCGACATCTTTCTAAATGTCTAAGGAACGCTAAACCGAGACCTTTGCCTAGATGTGCTCCTTCGATTAATCCTGGTAGATCCGCCATAACAAATGATTCGTATTTATTAATGCTTACAACGCCAAGATTTGGTTCGATTGTTGTAAATGGATAATCAGCAATTTCCGGGTTGGCATTACTCACTACGCTTAAAAGTGTTGATTTACCAGCATTAGGTAGTCCGACTAGTCCGACATCAGCGAGCAATTTTAATTCTAAAATAAGTCGTTTATTTTCACCTGGAAAGCCGTTTTCAGCAATTTTTGGAACGCGATTTCTATCGCTTTTAAAGGCGGCATTTCCGCGACCTCCGCGACCACCTTTAGCAACTAAAATGGTTTCACCATCTTTTGATAAATCGCCGATGAATATGTGATTTTTCTCTTCGTAGACGACTGTGCCTAAAGGAACATCGATAATGACATCATCTGCTCCGCGACCATATTTATTTTTTGTTAAACCTTTTCCACCATCTTCTCCGATAAATACTTTCGAATGGCGAAAATTATATAAAGTGTTAATACTTTTATTCGCTCTTAAATAAATAGATGCACCCTTTCCCCCGTTGCCGCCGCTAGGACCACCTTTTGGCATATATTTTTCTCGGAGGAAGGCGATCATTCCATCTCCACCTTTTCCAGAACGAACTTCAATTACTGCTTTATCAATAAACATAAGTTCATTATATCGATTTTGTTTAAAAAATAAACAAAAAAGGGTTCAGTGCGAACCCTTAATTGATTTTTTACTTATTTTGCGTAGACGCTGGCACGAGTTTTGCTTTTGCCAACACGTTCGAATCGAACGATTCCATCGATTGTGGCAAAGATGGTATCATCGCCGCCGCGTTTAGCGTTAACGCCTGGAAGAATTTTTGTTCCTCTTTGACGATATATAATGCTTCCGGCAGTGCAATATTGGCCATCTGATAATTTAGCACCAAGACGCTTCGATTCGCTATCACGGCCGTTTTTTGTAGAACCGACACCTTTTTTACTAGCGAAGAATTGCAAATTTAATTTAAATAACATTTTTAGCATCCTTTCTCGACTATTTTGACGTTCTTACTAGCTGTTTCTTCAACCGTTTTAAGCTGAATTAGAATCGTATTAAGAACATCATAGTCGTGCATGGAGACGTTATCTTTGCTCTCGATTATTATTATTCCTTTATCTTCATCAATATTTATGTTGAATGATTTAGGATTTTTTAAGGCGTTAAGACCTCCGAATATAATCGCACTTACTGCGCTACAAACGATGTCTTTGCCTCTTTTAGCAAAGTTAGCGTGTCCGACGATGGAAAGAGATTGTATCTTTCCGTTTGCTTTTGAGCAATCAATGCAAATCATGATTATGCATTGATGCTTTCAATAACTAAGCAAGTATATGGTTGACGATGACCAATGGTCTTGCGTTCATTATGTTTAGCTTTGTATTTGTAGATGCGCACTTTTTTGCTCAAACCATTTTTAACGACTTTTGCGTTAACTTTCGCACCATCAACATAAGGTTTTCCAACCTTCAAAGCATCGCCACCGAGAAGTAGAACTTTATCGAAAACGTATTCGCTTCCTTCTTTGACATCTAATTTTTCAACGTAAATCTTTTGTCCTTTTTCGACGCGAACTTGTTTTCCACCAGTTTCGATAATTGCGTACATGTAAACACCTCCTATATCTCACTAATGACTCGCTATTAAGGTCTATCCGAAGATAAGTTAATACCTTTTCTATGCGGTTGTAGCTTGTGAGGCAACAACGTGTTTTATTATAAATACTTTTAATAAAGTATCAACCACAATTTATTTTAATCGTTTATTCACGGCACTTTTTTAAACGAGTTATTCTTTTTAAAAGAATAATAACCGTTTTGAAATATAATCAAATGGTCGAATAAGTTCAAATTAAACATCGCTGCATATTCTTTGATGACTAATGTCGTTTCGATGTCTTCATTGCTCGGCTTATTATTTCCTCCAGGATGATTATGAATTAAAGCAAAGGATGAAGCCTTGTTTTGCAGTACCTCATAAAAGAATTCGCGAATATCTAGTTTAATAAATTCTTCAGTTCCAATATTCAGTTCTTTTTCCTTGATGATTTTGCCTTGTTGATTGAGCAATATTACGATAAATTTTTCCTTTTCTTCATCTTCTAAAAATGAATATAAATTATAGAGATCATCGGCGTTTTTTATAATTGTAATCGCATTGCGTTTTTCGACTAATAAGCGCTTATAGAAATTAAAAGTTGCTAATAGTTTTAATCCACTAATTTGATTTAAGCCAAATTCACTTTTAAGCGACGGCAATGTTGCACTTGATAAGGATGATAACGAGCGATAATTCTCTAATAGAGAACCCGCAATATCTAATGCCGATTTATTCTTGACACCAGAACCGATGATAACCGCGATGAGCTCTTTATCGGAGAGCGCTTCAATTCCATAGCGAAGAGCCTTTTCTCGCGGCCTTTCTTCAAGCGGCATGTTCGATATTTTCATTTCCAAGTAAATTTCCAACCGCCCGGAATGTTGGTTGAACCGCTGCTAGAAAGGAATAGTTTGTAGACGACGACCGCAACAATTGCGATGGCGCAGATGGCCATAACAGCAGTTAAAGATATCGCTGCACCGGTTTGAATGTTTTTACATTCTTCAATAGTTAATTCTCTTCTCATAAATTCACCTCCATTAATAGGTAGTGGATTTATTTATAAAAATTACAAAAAAAGGGATAAATCCCTTAATTTGTTAGATTAATTCAATATTATTAATTATCGATTTTTAGTATTTCTACTTTGTATTCGTTATTGACTTTAACGACACAGACATCGCCAACGCGTTTGCCAATAACCGCTTTACCAAGTGGGGAAATGTTTGAAACTAAACCCTTTAATGGATTGGCTTCAATGGTTCCGACGATGGTATATGTTTCTACAGTTCCATCGCTTAAATCTTTTAATTCGACCTTTGTACCGATGGTAACAGCCTTGGAAGTTCTTTGGTTGTCGTTAATGATTTTTGCGTTTTGGAAGATGTGTTCTAATTCTTTGATACGACTTTCGATTTCGGCTTGTTTGTTTCTCGCTGCATCATAATCAGCGTTTTCACTTAAATCACCTTGAGCGCGCGCTGTGTTTAAATCATCTAATACTTTTGGACGATCGATGTCGACAAGATGGCGATATTCGGCTTGTAATTTAGCTTCGCCTTCTTTTGTTAATTCAATAATTTCGTTTGGCATAATATTCTCTCCTTAAAAGATAAATGTAAGTTTATAACAACTTGCTTATAAATAAAATATTTTTTTATTCATCTATTTATTAGAAAAGTTATCTTCAATATAAGCATTGAAGACTTCTTCTACTTCGCTATATTCCTCATCATCTTCGATTTCCGCTAATGATTTATCGTTTTCATTGTAGATAAAAGCTAAGACGTTATCTTCATCACCTTTTTCGTAGAGGAAAACATATGATTTATGTCTTTGCTCATTCTCGTAGGTAAAAAGAATGTTCATTACTTTTTCATCACCATTTTCATCGGTGATTATCATTTCGTTTTCTAATAAATCGTCATTCATAACTAACCCTTTCTTTGACTTAAATAAGAATCAAGAATTACCACCGCTGACATCATATCGATAACTTTTTTACGCTTTTCTCGCGATAAATTAGCCTCTAACAATCGTCGATTGGCGATAATCGTTGTCATTCTTTCATCAATCATTGCAATTTTAAGATTTGGATTATCTTTAAGCAAATCATCTTTAAATCTTAGGCATGATTCAGCGCGTGGAGAAACTTCTCCTGACATATGAAGTGGATAGCCGAGGGCGATTTCTTCAATATCTTCTTTTTGAACAATTTCTAAAACGCGTTCACGGGCTTTTTTATAGTTACCAAATTCAAAGGTGAAATTCTCGTATCCATGCGCGGATAATAATAAACTATCGCTTATAGCGATGCCTAGTGTTTTTGTGCCTAAATCTAATCCGAGTATTTTTTTCATTTTAAATTGTTTTTAATCTCTTCAAACGCTTCAGCAATTTTGGCCTTATCTTTGCCTTTGCCGTTAGCCATATTGTCTCGGCCTCCGCCATTGCCGGATAGTTTAAGCGCTAGCGATTTGATAATTGCGCCGGCCTTATTTTCTTTTAAAGCCGTACCGCTTACAAAGGCGGCAAGAGATAAATCACCTTCTTCACCGCTTATTAAGACGATTACTGAATTTGGCTTTCTGCTCTTTAAAATATCAGCGATTTTGTTTAGTGATGATGTATTAAAACCTTCGATGTATTTTAACAAAACGCTATATCCATTTAATTCAGAAAAGTCATCCATCAGCGAATTGGCGCTTATCAAAGTTATCGAGTTCATCAATTGTTCGTTTCGTTCATTGAGCTTTTTACTCTCATTTACTAAGGAGGCTAATTTATCTTTAATTTCGCTAGGAGATTTTGCTCCGATCGTCTTCATCGTATTAATTAGCATTTCCTCTTCTTTTAAGATGTAGCGATAGGCATTTAGTGAACTAACGGCTTGAATTCGGCGGACACCAGAGGCGATGGATTCTTCACTTTCAATCTTGAATATGCCAATTTCATCGGTATTATCGACGTGGCAACCTCCGCAAAATTCGATTGAATCGTCTCCAAAGGAAACGACGCGAACTTCTTTACCATATTTCTCGCTGAAGAAGGCTTTTGCACCTAATTTATTCGCTTCTTCAAGAGGGAGATAACGAATATCTGATTTAATAGATTTAAAAATTAAACGATTCACTTCTTCTTCGATTTGCTTTAATTGTTCACTAGAAATCTTTTCATAGTGAGTGAAATCAAAACGTAGATATTCATCGTTAACAAACGAACCCATTTGTTTGACATTTTCACCTAACACTCTATCTAGCGCTGTTTGAAGTAGATGCGTTGCTGAGTGGTTACGCTTAATGAGTTCACGACGACTATGATTTACTTTTAAGAGCAATTCATCGCCAACTTTTATGCTACCTTTTTCTAGCTTAACAAAATGAAGATGTTGTTTGTTTGGGGCTTTTAAGACATTGATGACATCGCCTAAACAATTATCGTTTTCAATAACGCCGGTATCGGCAACTTCGCCACCGCTTTCGGCATAAAATGTTGTCTTATCAAAGATAATCTGACCTTCATCAGATATTTCATCTACTTTATTTCCATCGTTAAATAGAGCGATTACTTTCGCTTTTAGTGGAGTGTCATCATAGGTGAATTCACTTTTAAGATTGCAATCGAGTAAATCTTTGGATTGCTTATGCATACTATCTTCATTATTTCGCGCATTTCTTGCTCTATCGCGTTGTTCATTCATCTCTTTTTCAAAACCGACTGTATCGACGGAGACATTATTTTCTAAGCATATTTCCTTAGTTAGATCTAATGGAAAGCCAAATGTATCATAAAGCTTAAAGGCATCTTTTCCGGATAATTCTTTTTTATCTTTTATCATCTCTCTAAGCAAGGCTTCGCCTGAAGAAAGAGTTTTAATAAATTTGTCCTCTTCCGCTTTGATTAATGTTTCGATATGCTTTTGGTTATTAACTAGTTCAGGATAGAAATCTTTATAATTGTCGATGACAACTGGCACAAGAGTGTATAAAAACGGCTTTTCGATACCAATCTTTTTAGCAAAGCGCATCGCGCGACGAACTAGTCTTCTTAAAACATAACCACGTCCTTCATTGGAGAATATTTCGCCATCGCTTAAAGCGAAGGTTATCGCTCTAATGTGGTCGACAATAACGCGATATGGTGTTAAATTTGGCTCTACGTATGGGACTTTTGCAATCTTTTCCACCGCTTTTATAATCGGCATAAAGAGGTCGGTTTCAAAGTTTGATGGCGTATTTTGTAAGACGGAAGCGATGCGTTCTAGCCCAGCTCCCGTATCAATATTTTTACTCGGTAATTCTTTATATTTTTCTCTTGGAGTGCCCGGCACTGCGTTATATTGGCTAAAGACAATGCCCCAAATTTCAATATATCGATCGTTTTCAATTTCTTCTTTTAGAAGCTTTACTCCTAAATGATTTGGATCATATTGGTCGCCGCGATCGTAAAATACTTCTGTATTTGGTCCGGCTGGCCCTTCGCCAATTTCCCAATAATTTCCCTCTAAAGGAATTAAATGATCTTCTTTAACTCCTTCTTTTAACCATAAATCATGGGTTTCTTTATCAATTGGATTGTAGGTAAAATACAGTTTATCTTTATCCATGGCAAAATATTTATCACTAGTTAGAATCTCATATGCCCATGGAATGACTTCTTTTCGAAAATAGTCGCCGATTGAGAAATTGCCTAACATTTCAAAGAAGGTGTGATGACGCGATGTATATCCAACGTTATCCATATCATTTGTTCTTATGGATTTTTGGACGTTACAAATACGTCTTGATGGAGGGACTTCACTGCCATCCATATACTTTTTAAGGGCGGCGACACCGGAGTTAATCCATAATAAGGTCGGATCTTTGTAGGGAATTAATGAAGCACCTTTTTCGACGTGGTGACCTTTGCTTTTAAAGAATTCTAACCACATCTGACGAATTTGATTACCAGTTAATTTTTTCATATTTTTAATTTCCTTCTTTTATTAATTTAAATAAAAAAGCGTTCACAAGGAACGACTAAGCGCGGTACCATCCTTATTCATTAATTTATTTAATGCTACTTGATTAATATCTTTAACGCAGAATTACGATGACTTTCATCATCTCCAAAGGAGTGGCATAGTTCCTTTATCGGAGCGTTACTAATTTAACATATTTAAAAAATAATTTAAATATCTAGATGTCAATTCGTTTATCACCGTTATAAACTTCATCGATTGTACCGCTGGCAATCATTAAACCGTCCGCGTTATAAAATACCGCTTCTTGCCCGGTGGTAACGGCTTTATAAGGGGCATATTTAACAACGATTGTATCACCGATTTTATCGATGATTGCTGGATGATCTTTCTGTCGATAACGGAATTTAACGCCAACTTCTTGAGGAAATATTTCCTTGTCGTTAATGATATTTAATTTTCTTACTATGCATTTATCGCTTAATAAATATTTGTCTTCACTACCTCTAGAGACATAAAGAACATTATTAATCGCATCTTTTTTGACGATAAACCAGCCGGAGGCGACTTCGCCTTTGATGCCTCCAATGCCTAAACCGCGATGTTGACCAATCGTGTAATAGTAGACCCCTTTATGCTTTCCGATTATTTTGTTAGTTTCGATATCGACGATATTTCCTTCTTTTGCTGGGATATAATTTTGCAAAAATTCTTTAAATCGTCTTTCGCCGATAAAGCAGACACCTGTTGAATCTTTTTTATCAGCAATTGATAAATTTAGCTCATGAGCAATATGCCGTACCTCGCTTTTATCGATGTCACCTAAAGGAAATAAACAATGAGCTATTTGTTCTTCATTAATTTGACTTAAAAAATATGTTTGATCTTTATTTTGGTCGAAGCACTTAGCTAAATAATAATGACCATCTTTAAAAACTCGTTTAGCGTAATGCCCCATGGCAATCATCTCGCATCCATTGCTTTTCGCATATTTTAAAAATGCATCAAATTTAATGTATTTATTGCATAAAATGTCTGGATTTGGTGTGCGGCCATGCTCGTATTCGCTGATGAAAAATGAGAAGACATGGTCCCAATATTCTTTGATGAAATCGACGCGAAGTAATGGAATATCAAGCGTCTTTGCTACTTTTTGAGCGTCCTGATAATCTTTTTCTTGAGGGCATTGCATATCGTTAATAGTTGGATTACCTAAGACGTCGTTATTAGTCATCGCATCCCAGTTACGCATAAAACAGGCAACAACTTCGTAGCCTTGCTTTTTGAGTAGATATGCGGCGATTGCGCTATCGACGCCGCCGCTAAGACCAACCATTACTTTCATCTATTTTAAATCCTTACTATCTAGCATTATTGTAAACGGTCCATCGTTAACTAGTGAAATTTCCATAAAGGCGCCGAAAGAACCAGTCTCGACATGAATACCATTATTTCTTAATACGTTATTAAAATATTCGTACAATTCATTAGCTCTATGCGGTTCTAAGGCATTAACAAATGATGGTCGTCGACCATCTTTTAATGAACCGTATAAGGTAAATTGCGAAATCGATAATATTTCACCTTTAATATCAAATATTGATAAATTAGTTTTTCCATTTTCATCTGGAAATAATCGAGCGTGGAGCAATTTATTGCTCATTTTATCGACAATTTGCTCATCATCACCATCAGTAAAACCAACAAAAAGGCAAAAACCCTTAGCTATTTTGCCAACGCTTTTGTTCTCTATTGTTACTTCCGCTTTTGAAACGTTTTGAATTAAGATTCTCATCAATGGATATAAGCGTGAACTGTTGGAGGAACTTCAACGAATTCATCAACGATTTTAAAGGATTGTTCAATATCTTTTAAAATGTCATCGTAGTTTTCTTTATTGGTATGAACTTGGCACAAGATGTCGCCTTTTTGAACTTTGTCACCAACTTTTTTATTTAAAATGATACCGGCGGACATATCGATAACATCATCAAATGTTTCTCGTCCTGCACCTAGGCGCATCGCCGATTCGCCGATTTCTAAGGCGACGATGCGTTTGATATAGCCATCTTTACTTGCTTTAACATCGACGATATGTTTTGCAAGAGGGAATTTTTCAGGATGTTCTATATAGCTAACATCTCCACCTTGTTCTTTTACCATTTCTTTTAATTTGTTAAAGGCTTCACCATTATCGATGACTTTCTTTAGCATAGCTAGACCTTCTTCTTCATTTTTGACAATTTTTGCCTGCTCGAGCATTATTGCTCCGCTACGAAGGCATAATTCAGTGAAATCTTTTGGTCCTTTGCCGTGGAGTGTGTCAATGGCTTCTTTAACTTCTAATGCATTGCCGACGGCATGGCCTAAAGGTTGCTCCATATCGGTTAAAACAGCTCGCGTATCGCGTCCTAATGCGTTACCGATATCGCACATAATTTTTGCTAATTCTTCCGCGGATTCAGCATTTTTCATAAATGCTCCATTACCAAATTTAACATCTAATAATATGCAATCGCTACCGCTAGCTAACTTTTTAGACATGACGGAGCTAGCAATTAATGGAACGCTTTCAACAGTCCCGGTTACATCTCGAAGGGCGTATAGCTTTTTATCGGCTGGAACTAATTTACCGGTTTGGCCGATAATCGCGCAGCCGATTTTATTGACTTGGTCGATAAAATGTTTTTCGGAAACAAATACTTGCATTCCTGGAATTGACTCGAGTTTATCGAGGGTTCCACCTGTATGACCTAATCCACGACCGCTCATCTTCGCGAGCTTTGCTCCGCAGGCTGCGACCATTGGTCCAAGGGCGATTGATGTTTTATCGCCAACTCCACCTGTTGAATGCTTATCAACTTTAACGCCTTTGATGCAACTTAAATCCATTACATCACCGCTATGCTCCATGCGGTCAGTCAATGTGACGATTTCTCGCTTGGACATTCCTTTAAATACAATCGCCATCAATAAGGCGCTCACCTGATAATCAGGTATTTTTCCATCTACATATCCTTTAATAAAAAACGAAATTTCTTCATCGCTAAGTTCGTGACCATCACGTTTCTTTGTAATAATATCGACCATTCTCATAAAAAGTACCTCGAAAAAAGTTTACCACATGAGAGCACTTACATAAACTTGTTTTATCCTAACTTTATTAATGCTTATTTTATAAAATCGCGAATTTATAACGAATATATCTAACGAATTAATACAGGATTTTTATATCAAATTCCTCTTTTATCATCTTTTTCTTAGAAGTATTTAATGATTGAAGCGAATTTTATAGCGATAAGCATCAAACATTTTCTTATTTTGTTTATATTTGCCTTTATAATTGTGAATATGGAATTTAAAGAACACCTCACTACTTATTTAGATGAAGAAGAAATTGAAAAGCTTGTTTCTTCTATCGGAAATAAAGAGCATAAAGGCCTTTTTTTAAATACGAAAAAAATTTCAGTTGAAGAATTTAAGAAAATGTTTCCTCATGTGATCGCTCATCCTATCGTGCCCAATGCCTTTTTATTCGATCAGGATGAATATCAATTTGGGAAAATGATTTATCATGATTTAGGCTGTTACTATATCATCGATCCAAGCGCGGTTTTAGTCAGCTATTTTTTGTCTAATTATCCAGCGAAAGAAGTGCTTGATATGTGTGCTGCGCCAGGTGGGAAAAGTATCGTTTATTCGCTTCTTAAAGATGAACAATGCGTTTTATATTCAAATGATTTGTCGCATTCACGAGCGAACATTTTATTAGAAAATATCGAAAGAATTGGATTATCAAATGCTGTTATAACATCCGTCGATTTATCGAAGGTTCACTCTTTAATTAATCGCTTTGATGCGATAATTTTAGACGCCCCTTGTTCAGGTTCAGGAATGTTTAATAAATTAGAAGCGATGAAAGATGATTGGACATTCGAGAAAGTAAAAAGAGCTTCGATTATTCAAAAAGAATTAATTATGCTCGCGTATTCATATTTAAAAGAGGGCGGAACATTGATATATTCAACATGTTCTTATTCTAAAGAAGAGGATGAAGATGTTGTAAATTATCTAATAGATAACACCGATGCAATTTTGGAAGATATTCCGGATAATTCGATGTTTTATCGCTCAAAATATTTGAACAAGACAATTCATCTATTTCCTCATCGCTATGTCGGTGAAGGCCACTATATCGCTATCATTAAAAAGCCTGGAAATTTAGTGCTAAGAAATAATCTAGAGCCATATTTTTCTTCAAGAATTAGTATAGGCAAGGGCAAAGAGAAGGTTAAATATAATTTTTCATTGCCGTTTTCACCGATTAAAGAATTAGAGAATATCGCGATTAGACCAGGATTATTCACCACTTATCAAATTGGAAAAAAGGAATTTATTTCGTATCATTATTCGCACTACCTCTCTTCTAATAATTCCTATGCTTTAAGCGATGAAGAATTAAAAAAATATGTCCACGGAGAGGTATTATCGGTTATTGATGGAAGAGATTACAATATCGTTTCCTATCAAAATATCAACGTCGGACCGGTCAGTTCTAGCGGCAATTCATTGAAAAATTTATATCCGAAAAAATTACGATTCTAAAGGTATTTTATCGTTAATTGTTTCAAATAATTTACGCTTTTTAGACAATCTTTGAGCGAAGATTTCTTTTTTATCTAACATGCGGAAACGATTAACATTTTCATCGATTTCTTTTTTGAAACGATCTGCTAAATCGACACTTGTAATCTGCTTATATTCGCTAGGATAAATCGGATCAAAAAATTTGATGTAGACAGGATATCTTCTTAAATAATGTTTGATTGAAAAGATGCGAAAAGTACCGTAGAGGGCAATAGGAACAATTGCTACATTGGCCATATAGCCTAGTTTTATCGAACCTCCTTTGAATTCCATACAGTTATTCTCAGGATGACGATTTCTTGTCCCTTCAGCAAAAATGGTGATGTTTGGTTTATCTTCTCTTTTTATCATCGAGACGATGTGCTTAATTTCACCTAATTGATTCATAATATTCCCGCGGTCTAGTGGCACTCCTTCAATCGCTTTAAAGGCGGTGCCGACAAAAGGCATATCTAAGGCTTCTTGTTTGGCCGCAAAGGTCACTGGGTTGTGCATAATCGAGACATATATAAGCGGGTCAATTTCAGATTGATGGTTTGAAATAAACAAGACTTTATCAGATATTTTCTCAATTTTCTCTAGTCCATCAATATGGAGTTCAACTCGATAAACTCGAACAATTTTTGACATCAATTTCTGCGCTATTTTGTAGCGTTTTTCTAACGGATATTTTTCTGGGTGTTTGGCGTATCTTCTTAAATAAAATAGATGATAATATAAAAGCGAAAACCCAGCGGTAAATAAGATGCGGATATAAGATAATAATTTTCTAAAACTCATAGTAATATTTTAATTCTTTTTATCGACTTCGACGAATATAGATACTTGTTCTCTAGCGATATCGACATTGCTGAAGCGATTTTTTTCAATGTTTTTTCGAAAACCAAACGGAAAATAAAAGTCTGCGACATAATCAAGTTTATGACGAATGCCTTTATTCGTTGGGTTGATATAAATATGGTAAATTTGGTGATTCTCTTTGATGTCTGTTAATTTGATTTCTAATAGATTGTTATGGTCGATAAAATCGACATTTTTATCGATTAATTGCAAATCGTCGGTGTGAAATAAAGCGATTTCCTTACGGGCTTTGACATAGGCGCGAAAGGCGTTAACCATTTCATAACGTTGATCGAGCATTTTGTATGAGAATTTATTGAAATGGTCACCTTCATTATAGGTGTTACAATGATTAAATTTAGAAAGGGCGATCTCTTGACCAGCGTGGATAAATGGTATTCCAAACGATAAGAATATTAATTTATTAATCTTTTTAATTAATCTAACTGGTTCTTCAATTGTTGAAGAATTCTTGATCGCATCGAACAATGTGGCATTGTCATGGCATTCAACATAATTAAGAGATTGATTGATATTTAAAAATAATGGAGGGAAAGTGATATTAAAAGAGGAACCAGCATAGACGAATTTAAAACCATCTTTAAATGCTAAATTACCGAGCATATAGCCATTTTCATCTAAAGATGAACTACCTCCACATCCGCGAACAATATTGCGATAACGGTCGTTAAAGAAAGCAAAATCCGGCAACAAGGAAGCGTTACTCATATTCGCCAGTGGAAGGTGATTACTCGTCTCAGCGAGCATATCCCAACCCTCACCATAAAGCATGATATCTGGTTTAATTTCTCTTAATTTCTTCGAGGCTAATTGCATTGTTTCAACATCTATTAAGCCCATTAAATCGAATCTAAATCCATCGACATGATATTCATTAACTAAGAAAAGCAAGGAATCGATTATAAGTTTTCTACACATCAATCTTTCACTTGCGAGATCGTTTCCGCAGCCGCTGTGATTAAATAATTTTCCGTTTTTTCTTCTAAAAAAGTAATTTGGTACCACTTTATCAAATATCGAATTTCTAACTTCGTAGACGTGATTATAGACAACATCTAAATTAATTCTTATTCCTGAGCGATGGAAATCTCGAACAACTTTTTTAAATTCGATAATTCTTGAATATGGATTATTTGGTTCGCTTGAATAACTTCCCTCTAAAGCAAAAAACTGCACCGGGTCATAGCCCCAATTGTAATTATTTAATGTATCGTTTTCATCTTTTGTTGCGAAATCGAGAACCGGCATTAATTGTAAATGGCTAAATCCTAAAGATAATAAATAATCAAATCCAGCTTCATGGCCTTCCTGTGTTTTTCGATTTCTTTCGATTAAACCAAGGAATTTTCCTTTATTTTGAATATTAGTTGATGTATCGCTAGTCATATCGCGAACATTCGCTTCATAAATGACGGCATCTAAATATGACTTAAATTCTGGCAATGATTCATCATACATTTCCATCACTATTTTCTCGGGATTTATAACATTAGAATATGTAGCATTGAATGATGATGATTTGCCATAAGGATCGATAACGCGAACTTCTTTTCCATTATTTGTTATTTTATAAAAATATGGAGCTCCATCATAATCGCCATCGACGGTTATGAGGTAAACGCCTTTATCTTTTCGTGATAATTCATATTCTCGATCATTTAAATGTAGAACAACTTTGCTCGCTAAAGGAGCCCATAATTTAAAGGATGTATGCGTCTTAGAGTAAGTTGCTCCTAAATCATTCAATTCATAATAATATTTATTATCAAATCCATAAAAATCGACAGCATCGGTTACATCGACTATGTGTTCACCGCATTCGTGCGTTTTTATTTTTAGTTCATGTCCTAATAATTCATGTTCATTATCAAAACGAAAATATAATTTTGCTCCTTCGCTTTGATAAAGCTGATAGGCAACTGCGTTATCATCGATAAAAAAATCAAAATGTAAATTGAATGGTTCATCGAGTTCGATAACAAAGCTATCCCAATTAGTAAGTTTTACACATTTAACATTCATAAATTAACCACCGCGATTGCATAATCTCCATCGTGCGCTATACTGACATCGATTTTCTTTCCTTCGTATTCAATAAATGGCGAACCATTATCTTTATAAAGTACTTCAATCGATTTTAAAGGTATTTTTAGACCTTCTTCTTTTGCCTTAGTAAACGCCTCTTTAGCAGCAAATCTTCCTGCAATAAATTCCTGTTTATTCGGCTTTTTTAAATATATATCATATTCGCGTTTTGACAAAATGCCTTTTGCTAAAACCTCGACATCTTTAATTCGCGAAATTTGAACGATATCTACTCCAATCCCCATTTTAATTATCATCTTCCCCTATTTCATCGTTAGCATATAAAGTCGATTCATCAATTGAAGTTGGGCTTTCAGATTGGGCTTCATGGACTAAAACCTTGCTACCTCTTGCATCGCCTTGTAAAGCGACAATGCCTTCTTTTTGAAGTTTGGCAAATAGTCTACCAGCTTTCGGGAAGCCGACGCCATATGTTCTTTGAATAAATGATATCGAACAATATTCTTTGCTTAGTAAGTCAGTTTTAATGCGTTCATATAATTGTTCTTCGCTCGCCTCTTTTAGCGATGCTAAATCGGGAGCAGGAATACCATCACCGCTCATAATGTTGTCTTGACTATGGTCAGTTAAATCTAAGAATTCAGGGTCATACATCGGAGCGCTTTGCTTCTTTAAATATTCGACGACTCGATGGATTTCGCTAGTTTCTACAAAGCAACCTTGAACACGTGGTTTACATCCATGGGTAATCGCTGGGCAGTCGACAATCATATCGCCATTACCCAATAGTTTTTCAGCGCCACCTTCACCTAAGATAGTTGAAGAGTCGACGGAATTAGCCACCATTAAGGCGACATGTGTTGTTAAATTTGCTTTTATGACGCCGTCGATGACGTTAACGGATGGCCTTTGAGTGGCGATAATCATGTGGATGCCAGCGGCGCGCGCTTTTTGAGCGATGCGAACTACAGGCTCACGGATTTCTTTACAATCATCGCTTAAATCGGCATATTCATCGATGAAGACAGCGATAACCGGCATTGGTTCGATATTATTTTCTTTAGCAAATTTATTAAATTCTTTAATTTCACGAACGTGATTTTCTTCAAAAACGTTATAACGTCTTTGCATTTCATCAACTAATTTGCGCAACGCCACGAGCGCTTTTCTTGGCTCGGAAATAATTGGGCAAAGTAGATGAGGAACTTCTTTATAACAAGGCATTTCTACTTTCTTAGGGTCAATCAATAAAAGTTTTAGTTCATAAGGAGTCGTTCTCATGAGCAATGATAAAATCATTGAATGCATATAAATCGATTTTCCTGAACCTGTCGTTCCACCGACGAGCATGTGCGGGAATGAGGTGATGCTTGCATGTAATAAATGGCCGGATATATCTTTTCCAAATGGGATGTTATAAATATATTTTTCGCCTTCAGGTAGTTGAGCAAGCGATTCGCGTAAACCGACATTGATGCGAATTTCGTTTTGAATTTCTAAACCGGATGTCGATTCGCCAAAAACGATTGGTTCAAATCGAACGGGCACGCCACCTAATCGAATAGAAATATCTTCGACGATGCGTTTGATATTCGATACAGATACGTTAGATTTTGTGATGATATTATAACGGGTAACAGATGGCCCAGTTTTATAGCCAACGCATTCTGCACCAGTGTTTAAATTGCTAAAGATGCGATTGATGTCCTCAACCCTTTTTTGACAATATTCATCGTTTTTAGTTAAATCCTCAGCTCTTTCGTGGAGGTCCAATAAATCTAAAGGAGGTAAAGCAAAATGCGGTTTAATCGTAGCTTTTGGCTGACTTCGATGTGTTGGATCGGTGATCGTTTCTATAATTTTTCTTTGCTCTATTGGCGCTTCCATAGCTATTGGTTTATTCTCGATTTGCCCTTCAACGAATGATGGCTCTTCATTAGAAGTTTGTTCAATATAAGGTTCTAAATTTTCATCGGCGAGTTTGTCATTAACTGGTGATTCAACATTTTCACTAGCAATAGGTTCTTCATTTAACTCATTTTGGTTAATATTTACTTCGCTATATGGGTTATTTTGATATAACTGATCTTGAATAAATGGCGAATCACTTGAATTATTTTCATCTAAAGAAAATTTAGGCGCTTCAAGTCCGTGAGTAATATTAAAGCTTTGCGTCGTTAATTCGT
>CAVILR010000001.1:96793-116407 GCA_963643725.1 Lachnospiraceae bacterium
CTTATTCTCTCACCTAAGCCATTAGTTTTTGCGTAATTAATCGCGATTTCATTGAAATAATCGACGCAAGTGTTAAATCGAAGACATTCATATGATAATTGTTCTCCGTTAACAACAATCGTTCCTTTATTAAACATCGATAGCACCACTTTTATCTCTTCGCCTTCAGAGGAGAGGATGTTATTGGTGACTAATTGGCCTTCCGAGCCAAAACCAGAGGAGAGAATTAACAAGGCTAAAAAGATGATAAAGATTCCCCATAAGGATATATCAATACGATATTTAAGAAGTTTTTTGCGAAACATCAAATATATTCCTAAAAGGAAAAGCAAGGGAACTAAAATCCAAAAGCCGATAAAGCCAAAAGCTCCCAAAATACCTACTGAAAGGAAGGAAAAGGCTGATTTACCAGAAAAAATGATGATTAAAGAAAGCAAGCAGATAATTAATCCGTCGATTGAAATGATGTTATCTTTGCTTATCTTCAATTTTTTCATCTTCTTATTGTTCTTCGATTATAGTCGTAATAATTTTTGGTTGTTTAAGTGTTATTCTTCGCGCCGCTTTTGAGAAGGAATCGACAATATTGCTTTCTAATTGAGCTTTATTGAAATTGTTTTTAGCAAATTCACTCGCTAAGTTTATTTGTAGCAATTTATTGAGTTCTTTTAGTATACGTTCACTCTCTTTAACGGTTACGAGTCCACGAATTTGGATATCCGGGCCAAAGGTGATGGCTTTTTTTGAACTACTATAAGCAAATCCAACGATAATTGCTCCATCATCACCAAAGGTGCGTCTATCTTCTAATGTTTGCGATGTCGTATCGCCGATATTGATGCCATCGACGAGTAAATCACCAGTTATAACCGTTTGATTAGAGATATGACATTTTCCGTTTTCTAACTCTAAAATCATTCCATTGTCTACGACAAATACATTCGTGTGATTTAGACCAATTCCCATTTCTAAAGCGATTTTAGCGTTGGCTAAAAGACCAGTATACATCCCATTAATTGGGGCGTAATATTTTGGGCGGAACGCTGAGAGCATCGTCTTGATATCTTCTTCAGAAGCATGCATTTTTAAATAATTCTTTTTATTGAAATAGATGATCTTAACGCCTTCATTTTTATATAGTTCGTCTACCGCTTCACTCGCCAATGTTTCTGTTGAATTTCCAGTGTGTAGCCCGATGATAAAAGTATCGCCTGGAATTAATTTGAGTCGTTTATCACTATATTGTCCAGAGGCAAATAGAGCGATTTTATTGTATGCTTTCGTACCAAAACCGCTCATGATGATAAGCGTTTCTTTCGGATTTGCTCGACCGACATCATCTAGTGAGCCAATGGAGTCACTAGGTATTTCAAATTGATATGATTTTACGACTTTATGATATATTTCGCGTGTTGCCTCATCAAATCCGTATATTTTCTTTCCGCATCTTACGCCAAATTTAATAGTCATTTCGATGTTATATATATCGTTTGTTTCTAATGCGACAAAAATTCGTCCCGGCGCTTCTTTAAATGTTCTTTCGATAAGGGGAACGATTTTAAATTTCGGATTGGTATATCCTGCCCTACTAGCGTATTGAGAATCGAGCATTAATAAAAGTGTGTCCTCACTTGTGATTTCTGAAAACATCTTTGTCGTGGTAACATACCCTTTATCGCAATTGCTATCGATGACAAAATCATCGATGAATACGATATTTCCCTTATCAGTTGATATCGCAACGCCGAATGAGCGAGCGAGATTTGAAGTCGTTTGGAAGAAACGAATTTTTCGTCCGTTAATAAAACGTGTATCGCTTGGATTTACGACATCGAAGTCGAATTTTACATTTGCTCGATGATGTTTACAAAATGATTCTAGGAATACTTTAGTGACGTCGGTGCAATACACGCGCGCAGGTGCGCGTTTAATAATATAAGGTAAACCGCCGATGATTCGATCTTTGCCCTTGGTTAAAATATAGGCTCTAATTCTCTCTTTATTTTCTAGTAAGTAGTCAAAACGAGGAATGATAAAATCGATTCCGTGTTTAGTTTTATCTGGCAATTTAATACCGCAGTCTAATACGAAAATATCGTTATTAATTTCGACAACTGTAAGATTTTTTCCTATTTCATCTTGACCACCAAGGTGGATTATTTTTACCTTATCTTCCATATTTACTCCATATTTCTTGTAGCAATGATATTGCAACTTGTATCTAATATATTTTCGATTAGCACATCACCGATTTTTATTGGTAATTTAACTTCTTTCTTCTCGATGATTTCCATCGCTTTGAATATTAAATCTTTTGGTAATGCTTTATCGCTTTTGACTGACACTCTAGGATGAAGAGGGTCATTAGTTTTAATCGTCGTTGTCAATGTTCGCTTTGGGGCGGTTAATTCCTCGATAGCGTATTTGGCTCCTCGGGGGCAAAAATTACCCGTCACTTTTAAATCATCATCAACTTTTAATGAACATCCTCGAGGGCAAATAATGCATACTAATTCTTTCATTTTCTTTCCTCGATTCTTACTTCAAGTTTATTGTTTTCTTGTTTTAAGAGCGATTTGTTGAGCGTGATGATTTCCATTTCACTCGGTATAATCGCGTTTTTATATAATTTTTTGACAATATTGTCGCCTTCTAAAATTAATATATCAATATTGCGATATGGCTTTTTAACGCGGAATTTAATCTTAAAATTATCATCGGCGTCAGCGACATTGATTATTCCTGGCACGACATAATTTATTCCGTTGCCTGGAACAACCTCATAGTTAAATCCTTCATTTTTAAGTTCATTATTTAAATATTTGTATGCACCTTTCGCGGCCTCACGCGCTTCTTGAGTGACATAATCGACTAAATCGTGAACGTGGAGGACGTTGCCCGCGGCAAATAAGCCAGGAAGAGACGTTTCTCTATCTTGGTTTACTAATGGTCCACGTGCTTTGCTCATTTTAATATTTAAATCATCTAACAAGGTGACATTTGGCAATAAACCGATTGAAAGCAAAAGCGTATCCGCTTCAATTTCTTCTTCACTTCCTTCGATGAAATGGAATTTTTCATCAACTTTAGCGATGATGACTTTTTCTAGTTTATTATTTCCTTTTACCTCTTTTACTGTAGTTGAAAGACGTAAAGGAATATTAAAATCATTTAAACATTGAACGATATTTCTGTTGAGTCCAGCACTATAGGGATTGATCTCTAAAACTGAAACAACTTTCGCTCCTTCTAACGTCATTCGTCGCGCCATGATCAGTCCGATATCGCCGCTGCCTAAGATGACAACTTTTTTACCGACTAAATAGCCATAATTATTTAAATATAGCTGCGCTTGCCCAGCTGTGTAGATGCCGCTTGGTCTTGTTCCGGCTAGATTAATCGCTCCTGCATTTCTTTCGTAACAACCAGTTGTTAAAATGATCGCCTTCGCTTTAATGGAGATGACTCCTTCGGTCGAATTAGAATATGTGACGACTTTATCTTTGCTAATGCTTAAAACATAACTCGATAAGCGATAATCGATTTTCTTTTCTTTGATTAAATTGAAGAAACGCGTCATGAATTCTGGTCCGGTCAATTCTTCGTTAAATTCGATTAAGCCGAAACCGTTATGGATGCATTGGCTTAAAATTCCTCCTAGATAATCATTCTTTTCTAAGAGCAATATGTCTTTAACACCTAAATTATTGGCTTCTAGGGCTGCTGCCATGCCGGCTGAGCCGCCACCGATAATGACTAAATCTACTTCTTTCATAATTTAGCCTCGCTTCGAGAATCAAATCTAACGATATTTGAATCTTCTTTATCTAATAATATTTCGTTCATTTTTACTTTGTAAAAGTCCGATAATAGCATCATGACTTTAGCTTGGCAAAATCCACCTTGGCATTTGCCAAATCCAGCTCGCGTTCTCTTCTTCATCGCTTTAATTGTTCGCGGAGGAACGCTGCGCTTTAATTCTTCTTTTAGTTCACCTAAGGAAATCTTCTCACATTGACAAATAATCGTGCCGTAATCAGGATTTTCTTTGATTACTTGATTTCGTTCATCCTCGCTTAACGCTTTTAAATTTATACGTTTTTTAACATATGGATTAAATTTTTCGTTTTTCTTTAAAGGAATTGCTTCCGCCACCAAGGTGTCGACGATGTATTCAGCTATGGCTGGAGACGAGGCTAAACCAGGTGACTCTATACCAGAGGCATATATAAAGCATTTATCGTTTTTAGCGTGTCCGATATTAAAATCGTGGTTACTCGGGGTTGGTCGATTGCCGGAAAAGACGCGGATTGTTTGATTAAACGGGATGTTTGGCACCATTTTTAACGCATTTTCTTTGACATTGGCTAAAGTTAAACCATCCGTGGATAAATCATCTTTGTCATCGATAAATGAGCTCGATGGTCCAATTAGATAATTACCACTGGTGGTTGGAACAAGTAATATGCCCTTCCCCTTTTCACTAGGCAACGGGAATAGAATGTGATGAATAAATTCATTTTTGAAATGGTCGAGAACAAAATATTCTCCTTTTCTAGGCGTTATCGAATAATCTATCTTCTCCACCATCGCATGAATTTTATCGGCGAATAATCCAGCGGCATCGATAACTACTTTGCACTGATATTCGCCCTTATTCGTTTTAACAAGATAGAAAGCGTTGTCTTTTTTAATGTCGATAACTTCTTCATTTAAATGAAGAATGACGCCATTATCGACAGCGTTTTCCATCGCGTGAACCGTCAATGTAAATGGATTGACGATATAGGTATCTTCAGCTAGAAGAGCTCCTTGAACGTCTTGACTTACATTAGGTTCCATCTTTAAGACTTCCTCGCGGGAGAGGAGTTTGACTTTGACGCCATTTTCCTCTCCGCGTTTAATTAAGTCTTTTAAAATTTCGTTTTGTTCTTGGCTAAAAGAGAGTGTTAATGAACCGATTTTTCCTAAAGACACATCTAATTCTTTGGCTAAGATAGGATACATCTTATTGCCTAAAACATTGAATTTAGCCTTCAGTGTTCCAACGACTGGATCATATCCTGAATGAACGATTGCCGAATTAGCCATCGATGTGGCGTTGCCAACATCGTTTTCTTTTTCAACAACCATTACATTAAGCGAGTAACTCGAAAGTTTTCTCGCGATGAGCGAGCCGGTAACACCTGCTCCTATAACAAGAACGTCTAACATAATTATCTACGATGACCTTTGAATGGTTTACGTTCTGGCTTTTCAACATAGCCAGATGGTTTTTCGGTAAATTCCTTATGGGAAACTTTGACTTTGCCTTTGTCATCAATTTCGATGACGCGAACTTTTAAGACATCGCCAACTTTCGCGACATCTTGGGCTCTATCGATATAACCCCATCCTAAATGAGAGACGTGGCATAAGCCTTCACAATTGCCAAATAATTTGACAAAGACGCCATAATCTTCGACGCGAGTGACTTCGCCTTCGTAAACTTCGCCGACTTTAGCTTCGCGCACGATGTCTTCGATCATATGTTTAGCCTTGTTAATCATTTCGCGGTCCATATGATAAATTACGACGTGACCGTCATCATCGATATCGATTTGAACGTTATCGCATTTGGCGATGATGTCGTTGATAACCTTACCACCTGTTCCGATAACATCGCGGATTTTATCGACATCAATTGTGAGTTTATCGAGTTTAGGTGCGTATTTCGCGACATCGTTACGAGGTTCAGCAATTGCTTTTTCCATAACTTTACGGATTTCTGCGCGGGCTTTATGAGCTTGCGATAAAGCTTCGCTTAAGACCTCGCGAGTAACGCCGGCGATTTTAATATCCATTTGTAAGGCGGTGATACCTTTTTCCGTACCCGCAACTTTAAAGTCCATATCGCCGAAGTGATCTTCGAGACCTTGGATATCGGTAAGAATTGTATAAGGATGTTTGCCATCGAGCGGTCCAGAGCTAATTAAGCCCATAGCGATACCGCTTACGACGCCTTTAATTGGCACGCCAGCGGCCATAAGTGACATACAACCAGCACAAATAGAAGCTTGTGATGAGGAACCATTTGATTCGACGACTTCACTAACTGTGCGGATGGTGTAAGGGAATGTCTCTTCATCAGGAATAACGTATGAAAGAGCTCTTTCGCCTAAGGCGCCATGGCCGATTTCTCGACGGGCTAAAACGCCAATTTTTCCGGTTGAACCAACACACCATTGAGGGAAATTGTAGTGATGCATAAAGCGTTTCTTCTCAATCGGTGTTAAATCATCGATGATTTGTTCATCGCTTAAAGGTCCAAGCGTCGTAACTGAGATGACTTGAGTTTGTCCACGAGTAAACATCGCTGAACCGTGAGCTCGAGGAAGCAAATCTATCTGCGCGTCTAATGGGCGAATTTCATCGACTTTTCTTCCGTCAGGACGAATCTTTTCATCAGTGATTAAACGACGAACTTCTTGATGGACGATATCTTCTTGAATTTCGTGAACTCTTTGAACAGTAGTCGCTTTTTCTTTTTCACTCGCATATTCTTTCGCGGCGTAGATATCTTCGGTTTCCTTTTCGATAGCAGCAATCTTTTCTTCTCTTTCAAGCTTATCTTTTGTCGATACTGCTTTACGGAGTTTCTTATCGATTAAATCTGTGACCTCTTTTCGTAAATCTTCAGGAATTGTCTTTAATTGAACTTCTCTTTTTGGTTTACCAACCGCTTTGATAATCTTGTTTTCAAAAGCCACTAATTTCTTAATAGCTTCATGACCAAACATTAAAGCATCGAGCATATCTTCTTCGCTAACTTCCGCTGCGCCAGCTTCGACCATGTTAATGGCTTCACTAGTTCCAGCGACTGTCAAATCGATGTCGGATATTTTCTTTTGTTCAACTGTTGGGTTGATGACGAATTTGCCATCTACACGACCAACATAAACACCAGCAATTGGTCCATTGAAAGGAATATCGCTGATGGATACGGCTAATGATGAGCCGAGCATGGCTGCAAGTTCAGGCGAGCAATCGTAATCGACGCTCATGACTTGGCTAACAACTTGCACTTCGTTTCTAAAACCCTCTGGGAATAGAGGACGCATCGTTCTATCAGTAATACGGCTCGCCAAAATAGCGTGTGAGCTCGGGCGAGATTCACGTCGTAAGAATGAGCCAGGAATTTTTCCAGCAGCGTACATTCTTTCTTGGTATTCCACCGATAATGGGAAGAAATCCCAATCTACCGTGTGGTTTGATATGGTCGCATTTGATAGAACGACTGTTTCACCATATCGTACCAAAACTGCCGCAGCGGTTTGTTTGGCGATTTCGCCAACTTCAACAACGATCTTACGGCCTTCGAATTCTAATTCGAATGTTTTTTTCATTTCTTTTTCTGTCTCCTTTTATAAACTATTATGATTTTAACATAAATGTTAGAAAAGTAATAAGGCCAAATTAGCAAAAAGAAAAACCACTTTTCAAGTGGTTTCCTATTTTCAATTTGCTTATTTACGAATTGCTAAACTATTTAACAACTTAACATAAGCATCGCGGTCGGTACGATTTAGATAATCGAGTAAGCCACGACGTTTGCCAACGAGCACGAATAATCCACGACGACCAGATGCATCTTTTTTGTTCGCTTTAAGATGTTTGGTGAGTTCGTTGATCTGCGCGGTCAAAAGGGCGATTTGAACTTCTACTGAACCAGTATCTTTTTCACTCTTACCATATTCTTTGACGATCTCGTTGATCTTCTCTTTTGATAAGGCCATTTTCTATCCTCCTAACTTTCTTAGCTTATCCCTAGCCTAACGTCGGATAATTCGTTAAGCAAAGAACAAGTCGCAAGCAATATTATACAAAAGAAATATTTCTTTTCAATAACCGCTTAATTTTTGTCTTTAAATTGAAGCAAATACAATTTGTAATAATAGCCTTTTTTCTTCAATAATTGCTGATGATTTCCCTCTTCCACCACTTGACCATTTTGTAGACAAATAATCTTGTCAGCATTTTGAATTGTCGATAGGCGATGAGCAACGATAAGCATCGTTCCGATGCTGCGCATATTCGATAACGACTCTTGAATGAGTTTTTCAGTCTCTGTATCGATGTTGGCTGTCGCCTCATCAAGTATCAATATCTGCGGTTTATGTAGCACGGTGCGAGCAAAGCTTAAAAGTTGTCTTTGTCCCTGGGAAAAATTTTCACCTTTTTCAATGACGGGACTATCCAATTTATTATCGAGTTTATCGATGAATTTATCCGCGTTAACATAACGGCATACATTCATGATTTCCTCGTCAACATATTCCTCATCTCTTAAAGTTATATTCGTTCTAATCGTCCCGGAGAAGAGGAAGACATCTTGTAGCATTTGACCGATATTTTTTCTTAAGCAATCAATCTTGATATGTCTGATGTTAATTCCATCGATTAAAATTTCCCCTTTTTGAATTTCATAATTACGAACAAGCAAAGATAAAATCGTCGTTTTTCCCGCGCCAGTCGCTCCGACGAAGGCACAGGTAGATTTCGCTTTTATTACAAATGATACATCCTTTAATATCCAATTATCTTTTTCATAGGCAAACCAGACGTTTTTAAAGACGATTTCTCCTTTAAATTTATCGACTTCTATCGCATCAATTTCATCGATGACATCTGGTTTAACATCGAGGAGATTGTATATTCTTTCCGAAGCGGTTTTGGCGTTTTGAATTTGATTGAGTTGGTCGCTGATATTTTGAATCGGGTTAAAGAATTTTCCTAAGTAAAGATAAAAGGCGGTTATCATGCCTGCGGTTAGATTAAAATAGATGCCGGAAATAAAGGTTAAGGCAATCGCTCCATAATATAAAAATGATATAAATGGTCGATAAAAGGCAAATAATGATGTCACTTTAAACCTCTGCTTAAAGATGTTTTTGTTTTTAATTGCGAATTCTTCACTCTTTCTTTTTTCTTGGTTGAATATTTGGCTGATTTTCATGCCTGAAAGATTTTCACTCAAGAAAGAATTTATATCGCTTACGAGTTTTCTTTCCTTACGGAATTCTTGACTGATTAAGTGCCTAAATAATAATGAGACGGCTAGGATAATTATAAGAATTACTAGCATCATAAGCGACAATTGATAGGAATAATAAAACATGATCGAATAGACGACGATAATCGTAAATATATTGCGTAATAGCATCGTCAATGTGTTGGTGAATAAATCAGACATTGATGAGGTATAATTTGCTACCCTAGTGACTAGTGAACCAACCGGCATTTCGTTGAATTGATTTATGGACATATTTTCAATATGGGTGAACACTTCATTCCTCAGGCGATAGATGATGCGTTGACCGCTCTTTTGTAAAATCATGCTCTGCACGTAGATAAATGCTTGAGTAATGAGCGATAAAGCTAAGGCTCCTCCGGTAATTCCAAATATCAATAACAATGTGATTTTCGTGGGGTCGTTACTATTAAATGCATCGATTAATAATTGCATCAATAAAGGCATAAACGCATCCGCGGTCGCGCTTAAAATGATGAATATGAAAGCGAGGATAAAGTGAAAAATCTCAGGCTTAATGTATTTCCACGTTCTTTTATAAAATTCTTTCGTGGTTATTGTGTGGTCGCCGTGGAGTTTTAAAATATCTTCATCCATGTATTTTATCCTCCACTTCTTTCTCTAATTTTTGAAAATAAACCATACGTCTATAAGTTTCTGATGAATTTAGTAAATTCTTCGGGCTATCATAAGCTTCTACTTTTCCATCATTTAAGACGAGAATTTTATCGAAATTAGCGACGGTAGAAACGCGCGAGGCGATAACGATTGTAGTCTTATTATTACGATTTTCATCGATATTATTTAATATCGCTTCCTCAGTTGAGACATCGACTGCGCTGACGGAATCATCAAGGATCATAATCGGCGAATCTTTTAAGTAGGCTCTAGCGATCGAAATGCGTTGCTTTTGCCCGCCTGAGAGAGTGACGCCGCGCTCACCAGAAAGCGTTTCATAGCCTTTTTCAAAATGCTCAATATCGCTATCGACATTAGCGAATTTTGCCGCCTTTTTAATCGCGTCACTTTTCATCGACAAGTTGGAAAATGCTATATTGTTTTTGACGGTGTCAGAGAACAAGAAATTGTCTTGAGGAACATAAGATATCGCTTCTCTAAGAGAGGGTATATCGATGTCCATTATATCGACATCATCGATAAATACTTGCCCTTTTTCGATGTTATATAATCTACATAGCACATTGGCTAATGTACTCTTTCCGCATCCTACCTTGCCGATGATTCCCACCCTTTCTCCTGGAAGGATTTCAAAGCTAATATTTTTTAATGCATCATCTTTACCATCGCTAAATTTAAATGAAAAATCTTTAAATGTTATCTTGCCTTTAACATCTTTTAAAATAACCGCGTTATCTGGGCTTTTGATGTTTTCAGGAGCGTCTAAAAATCGCGATATTCGCGTTAAAGACGTCTTAGCCCTCGCTCGCATCGTGATGATTTGTCCTAAGGCGATTAATGGCCATATAATCGAATCAAAATAGCCGTAAAATTCAATCAATTGACCCGCGGATAAATCGATGATTAGCGATGCGCCGAAAATGTTAAACGTTTGATTATTGATAGATAAATAGACTAAATAACCGCCAAAGGCGAGGATTAAAAATGATATCAAGGAAAGCAATACTTCGATGATGATGTCAAAGATAACGCTTATACGTACAAAAGAAATATTGACCTCGGCATTATTTTTCGCAACTTTCGCAAAAGCTCTAATTTCTCTTTTCTCTTTAACAAAAGCCTTAATCACGCGAATGCCTGTAAAGTTTTCTTCACTAAAATCGTAAAGTTTATCATAGGCGACTTGTCGCTCGTTCCATAATCTTGACATCGCCTTTTCCACAATCGCTCCCCAAACGACGATTAGAATCAAAGGAACTATCGAAAGAATTGATAACATCCAGTTGAGCATAAACATCTTAATGACGACAAGAATTGATAAGAAGAATGCATCGACGAGCATAACTGTGCCCCAGGAGAAATATTCTTCAATCGTTTCGACGTCGCTAGTAAACCAAGCCATGATCGTACCGACCTTATTTTCATGATAAAAGTCCACGGCCAATCTCGTGGCTTTATCAAACATCTCTTGACGGATGTTCATTTCGATGCGCTTCGAGGCGGAAAAGATGGCGAGCCTCCACAATATTCGTCCACCCATCATGCCGACGCCGATAAATAGAATATATAAAGACATTTTAGCGACTTCGCCGATAATTTCTTGACCGTTATAGCCTTCCACTAATAAATCGATTATCTTGCCTAGATATTCAGGGATGAATAACGAAATAATATCGACGAAAACTAAACCGATAATTCCTAGCAAAAAGAAATACCAGTATTTTTTGTAATATTTGTTAACGTGTTTCCCGACTAGCATAAACTACTAGAAGGATACATTATTTAACTTAAAAAGTTAATGAGAAGACGATTTAGCGTTTAAAGAAGACACGTCTTTATTGATTTGTTTTATAAGTTCATCTATCGATTTAAATTTAATTTCTGGTCGAATAAATTTTAAAAATTCAACCGATATTGAATGATTATAGATGTCTTCATCAAAATTAGGAATATGAACTTCGATTAATGGCTTATCGCTTATTTTAATCGATGGGTGAAGCCCGACATTAGCAATTGCTAAATGAGCGATTCCATCGATATAAGCTATCACTTTATAAACGCCAAAACGCGGGATTAAATAGTTGCTAGAAAGTTTAACATTCGCTGTCTTAAAACCTATTTTCTCCCCGTTATGAAGACCGTGCTCAACGACGCCTGAGATTAAATAATTTTGACCTAATAAAATATTAGCTTTTTCAATATTTCCTTCTTTTATTAATTTGATAATTTCTTGCGTCGATATCTTATTTCCATCAATTTTAAGTAAAGGTGATGAGAACACTTTAAAATATTTTTTTAATAATGCGATGTCGCCAATTCGTTTATAACCGAAGCGATAATCCTCACCGACATAGATTTCATCGACATTGAGCTCCTTTAAGAAGTTGATGAAGTCCATCGCCTCTTTCTTTAAAAAGTTTTCATCGATATGTAGCACATAATAATAATCGACACCCAAGCGATTGATTATGCGAAAGCGATCATCTAATGAAGTTAATACTTCTTTTGATTTTTGATTATTTAAAAAGGTGGAAACGGGTTTATCAAAAGTTAACAAAGCGATGGGGAGTGAGGAATTAGTAACGGCTTTTTTAATTATTTCTTTATGGGCTTGATGAACCCCATCAAAATAGCCTAGGCAAATAGCTATTTTCCCTTTATTTGGTTTCGCTTTATCAAAATATATTTGATATGTTTTCATCTTAAGCCTCTTAAACAACGATATATATGACCATCTTCTTTTTGATACATGGCAATAATACCATCTTTATCTTTAACTAAAATAGTTTCTTCCTCCATATTTAAATTAAGTTTTACCCCATTTATCGCTTTAAATGTATCGTTCTCGTTTAAAGTTAGACTTGGATAATCGCTGAGCATCTCATCAATGCTTAATAATTTGTCTGTAGAAGCATCGACGCTAGAAATAGCATCTTTAAGTAAGAAGCGTCCAATCGAAGTCCTTTCTAAGGCGATTAAATGGCCGACAGTATTTAATTTTTTAGCGATATCTTCACCTAAGGTTCTTAAATATGTACCTTTCGATACGCGTGAAGCAAAGGTTAGACAATTATTTTCGTAACTTAAAAATTTAATATCGTAAATATGAACCTTTCTCGTCTTTCTTTCGATTTCTATGCCCTTGCGCGCGTAATCATAATAATGCTTACCATTACATTTTAAAGCGCTAAACATGGGAGGAAGTTGCTCATATTCGCCTAAAAATGAATTTAAAACGTTTATTATTTGTTCTTTTGTTAGACTTGGAACATCACTTTTTTCGATTATTTTTCCATCCAAATCGCCCGTATCGGTGGCTTCTCCAAATTTAATTTTTGCTATATATGTTTTATCTTTGCATTCTAAAAATGGCGATAATTTCGTCGCTTTATTGACTAAAATGATTAATAGTCCGCTGGCGAAGGGGTCGAGGGTGCCGATGTGACCACATTTTTTAATGCCTAAAGCTTTTGATACGGTATTAACCTCTTCTCTAGAGGTAGTACCAATCTTTTTGTTTATTAATAAACATCCAGAGAATTGATTCATAATTTAATCATCTTATAATATATTTTTATGAAAGCAATAAAAACAATATTAGGACTTATTCGACAAGCTGACCAAAAATATAATTTATTCGCCGAAAATGATCGCATCATGATCGGCGTAAGCGGAGGCAAAGACTCGATGGTCTTAGCTCACGCTCTATCGATATATCAGCGATTTAATTTTGTAAATTTTTCAATCGTTCCGGCGATTCTTGATTTAGGATTTGATGGCTTTGACGCTAGTGAGATGAAAAAGTTTTTTCGCTCAATTAATCTAGAATTAAAAGTAATAGATGCAAAAGATGTTTATCCAATATTAAAGGCGCAGCAAAAGGGAGAAAAGCATCTTCCTTGTTCGATTTGTTCGAGAATGAAAAAAGCGGCGATTAATAAAGCTGCGAAAAAATATAAATGCAATAAGGTAGCCTTTGCTCATCACGCTGATGATGCGATTGAAACACTTTTTATGAACGAGATTTACGGCGCGCGAATTGCTACATTTGAACCGAAAATGCATTTAGAACGGGCGAATATTGATTTTATTAGACCGCTCATTTTAGTTAGAGAGAGCGATATCATCACCTATCAAAAGGAAGAACAAATTCCAGTGTTTTCGTCGCATTGTCCAAATGATGGAATAACTAAGCGCGCGGAAATTAAGGAATTATTAAACAATATATATCGACAATATCCATCGGCGAAAGATAATTTTTTGACGATGCTCTCTAATTATTCAAAAGAAAAGATTTTCTCTGACAATATCGCATATAAAATCGAAAAAACGCCAATTTCATTTAGACCAGTTATTAACGCTAACGACGCGAATATCGATAATATGCTCCGCAAAAAATTGCGCTTTTCGTTTAAAGAAAATATTGATGGGTTAAATAAATACATCATCAATTATAAAAACACGCCCATCGGCGTCTTCTCTTTTCTTAAAAAAGATAAAAATACCATCCTTATCTACGACCTTGAACTATTGAATAAATATATCGATAAATATTATGACTTTCTTTTAGAAGAGATAAAAAAGGATTTCTCCCGTCGCATTTGTCCTGTAACCATTACGCTTGTTTCAAAATATTAAAAAAAGCCCATCATCATGAGCTTTTTATCGAACTTATTTTTTAAGTTTTTGTAAGCTTTCTTCTTCCTCTTTAAGAATCTTATCAAGCCTTTCGATTTTATCGAAGGTTTCATCTAGTCGAAATTCGATTTGCGGAGTCTTATAAATATCAAGTTTTTTAGCTAGCGAGGAACGGATAAAGCCTTTGACCTTATTTAATTCTTCAAGATTTTGCTTTGGATATTTTGCGCCTAAGAAGGAAACGTAAACGGTCGCAATGGAAAAATCGCGAGTAACGACCACCTCATTAACCGAGCATAGACCGATATGCGGATTTTTAACCTCGAATTGAATGGTCTCGCTTATCGCTTTGCCGATGAGCGATTGAATGCGTTGTATTCGATCCGCCATTTACTTCTCCACCATTTCATATCCTTCGATGATATCTTGCTCTTTGAGGTCGTTATAGTTTTCGATGTTGATTCCACATTCAAAACCTTCTTTAACCTCTTTTGCATCATCTTTGAAGCGTTTTAACGATTTGATTTTTCCTTCATAAACGATGACGCCAGAACGAATTAATCTCATCGAGGAATTAGCTTTGATAACTCCGCTGGTGACATAGCAGCCAGCAATGGTGCCAATTTTTGATATTTTAATAAGTGAACGCACCTCGGCTTGACCAGTAATTTTTTCGACAGTTTCTTTTTTGAGCATGCCTTTCATCGCATCTTCCATTTCGTTTAACAAATCATAAATGATTCGATGCAAACGAATTTCGACCTTTTCTTGCTCGGCTTTTTGAGCGATTAGAGATGATGGTCGAATATTAAAACCATAAATAATTGCGTTTGAAGCGCTGGCGAGCATGATGTCGCTATCGCTAATCGCTCCGCTTGTGCAATGGATGATATTTAATTTGACTTGATCATTTGATAATTTTTCAAGCGATGATTTAATGGCTTCTGCCGAACCGGTGGTATCGGCTTTAACGATGATGTTAACAGTCTCAGTTTCACCTTCATGAATTCGTTTATATAATTCATCTAGGCTCATGCCTTTTTGCGAGGCTCTGACTTCTTCTTGTTTAATTAACGCGCGCTTAAAAGCGATATCTCGTGCTTGTTTTTCGGTTGGGAAGGCCATGAAATGGTCGCCAGCATTTGGTACTTCACTTAAGCCGATGACGCATACTGGCGTACTCGGAGGTGCGCTTTTGACAATTTTCTTGTGCTCGTTAGTCATTCTTCGAATTTTTCCATAGGCTGTGCCGACGACGACATAGTCTTGGAAGGTTAGCGTTCCATTTTGCACTAGTAATGTAGCTTTCGGGCCTTCGCCTTTATCTAGATTTGCTTCTATAACCGTGCCAATCGCAAAGCGATTAGGATTGGCTTTTAACTCGAGCATTTCCGAAACGGTGATAATGGCTTCAAGGAGTTCACGAATGCCAATATTCTTTTTCGCGCTTATTTCACAAAAGATATTTTCACCACCATATTCCTCAGGAATGATGTCATATGCCATGAGTTCATTTTTAATTCTTTCAGGATTTGCCCCTTCTTTATCAATTTTATTGATAGCGACGATAATTGGGACGTTGGCCGCTTTCGCGTGGTTAATCGCTTCAATCGTTTGCGGCATAACGCCATCGTCTGCGGCGACGACTAAAACGACGATATCGGTAACCGACGCTCCTCTTGAACGCATAGCCGTAAAAGCTTCATGCCCTGGAGTGTCTAAAAAAGTGAGCTTATGACCATCGATTTCTTTTTGATAAGCGCCGATGGCTTGGGAAATTCCCCCGACTTCACTATCGACAAGTTTCGAATTTCGGATCGCGTCGATGAGTGTGGTTTTGCCGTGGTCGACATGCCCCATAATCGTAATTATTGGCGCGCGTGGCTTTAAATCCTCTGGCTTATCGACAATTTCCATTTCTTCAAAATTTTCTTCTTTTACAATTTTTTCTTTACGGAAATCATAGCCAAATTGTAGACAGACTAGACCGATAGTCTCATCATCTAATGTTTGATTGATGGTCACCATTTTCTTATTTAAAAATAAGAATTTGATAATATCGGTCGCATTTAAGGATAATTGTTTAGCGAGTTCGGCGACAGTCATATTAGTCGAGTAAACAAAGACGCCATTATTTAGCTTTGATCCATCTTGCTTTTTGCCGACATTAGCTTGCGGAATGTTACTTCGACGGTTGTCAGGTTGATTCTTATTTGCCATATTATTCTCCTTTCTTTGCGTAGCTAAGCAGTTCATCATAGATTGAATCATCTACGCTTTTATCAAATGCTTTGTTCAAACATTTTTTCTTCTTAGCTAAGAGGATTGATTCTAAGTCGTTATGAATGTAGGCTCCTCGACCATTTGCCTTGAACGTTTTGTCAAAAGATACGATACCATCTTTATTTTTTACAACGCGAAGCATTTCCTTTTGCGGAAACAATTTGTTCGTGGCGATACATTTTCTTAGAACAATCTTTTTCATAAAACATTATTATTTATCGTCATCATCGTAATATTTATCGTATTCATCGTAGTCGATATCTTCATCATCATAGATTTCCTCGTCATACGATTCATTATCGAGATCTTCAAGTTCCTCTTTGGTGTAGATATCCATCTGCGCGGTTTTCTTAACCGGTTCAGTTGAAGTCTCTTCATGAGGTTGTTCTTGATCGGTGATGTTATGCGGACGTTTGCTCGTCTTATGCGTGGCTTTAAATGGCACTTCTTTCTTCTTTTCGTTATCTAAGGAAGCTTCTAAACTTTCTAAAGTCGTTGTAACTTTAACTTGAGTTGGTGAAACAACTGGTGCTTCTTCCTTAACTTCTTCCACTTCTTCAACTGGTTTAGTAACAGGTGTTTCTTCCTTAACATCTTTAACCTCTTCTTTGATATCTTCATCAAGAATTTGTTGAGGTTTAGCTTTAAGTACACCAGAAGTGAGTTCTTTTTGAGCTTCTTCTTTGCTTCGAGCGTTCTTAACTTGAGCAAGATAGTTCTCATAGGCTTCTTTCTTCGAACGTTCTTTATCTTCTTCCTTAACCTCTTCCACGGAACGGAATGGGATATCCGATAGATTTGCCATTTCTTTTTCTTCGTGAATATCAATTGACCAACCGGTTAATTGGCAGGCGACGCGAGCGTTTGCCCCTTTTCGACCGATCGCTAGAGATAATTGATCATCTTTGACGATAGCGATGGCTTTCTTATGTCCATCTTCATCGACATCATCACTTAAGTGAATATAAGTGACAGTCGCTGGGCGCAAGGCCTCGACGATGTATAAAGCATCGTTAGTCGTATATTGGATAATATCGATTTTTTCTTTGTCGCGTACGCGATTTCCGAGTTGTTCGACGATGCGCTTAATCGCTGTACCATTCACCCCGATACAAGCGCCGACACAGTCGACATTAGGATCGTTACTATAAACGGCGAGTTTAGCTCTAATTCCCGCTTGACGAGCTACATTTTTGATGATGATCGTGCCATTATAAATATCTGGGACTTCTTCTTCGAAGAGGCGGCGTAAAAATCCAGGGTCTGAACGGGAAACCTTAATCGATGGGCCCTTATCAGAATTGTTGGAGACGCTGGCGACAAACATGCGGATGGAATCGCCGTGGTCAAACATTTCATCGCCGATTAAATCGCGACGAGATAAATAAATTGAAGAACGGCCGATGTTAACCATCGCTCCGCGTTCATCGCAGCGATCGACGACGCCAGAGATCATTTCATTTACTTTATCTTTATTTTGTTCGTAAAGAATTTGCTTCTCCGCTTCGGCGAGTTTTTGCTTAAGAATCGATTTGACGACATTCGCGGTGATGCGTTTAAGATTATCGACATCGACATTTATTGTTAAATCATCATCAACTTTTGCTTTCTTTGATATTTTTTGTGCGTCAGTTAAGGCGATTTCAGCATAGTCAATAATCGTATCTTTTAAAGAATCATCGACAACTTTTTTAGTAATTGTCATATTGATTTCTTTTTCATCGATAGTCACTTCGACGCGCGCATCATCTTCCGCGTCGATCTCGCGGATATACGCTTTTTTAATCGCTTCCTTTAACGCTTCAATAATTGATTGTTTTGAAATTCCTTTTTGAGCTTCGATTTCATCGAGAGCTTCCATGAATATTTTTCCATCCATCTTGATTTCCTCCTTAAAATTTGATGGCTAGTCGAGCTTTATCGATATCGGCTCGTTTAATTTTTGCTTTAATTTTTCTTGTTTTATCCATAAATGCTAGCACTACATCTTCATCATCGATTTCTTCAATTGTTCCTTGAAGATAGTTCTCACCCTTATATGGATTAGCTAAATGGATGTTCACATAGCGATTTAAATATTTATCTAGCTTTGTTACATCAATTTCTTTCTCCGCGCCAAAAGAGGAGACATCGAGCATATATTCCTCATCGATGAGGTCTGCTTTATCAAGTAGAGGCGATATCGTATCGTTAACCAAAACGATATCATCTAACGAAATTGGCTCATCTTTATCGATTCTAACGCGTAGATATAAAGTTCCATTTTCGCGAACTAAAGAAGCTCTAAATTCGCTATATCCGAGCTTTTCTATCGGTTCTTTAATGAGCGAACATATTTCTTTTTCGACGTTCATATTTCCTCCTAAGAAAGACAAAGAGTGGCTATCGTGCCACTCTTATGCAGAGTTGACTCAAGAAATCTTGAGCGTCTTCAATTTAACACCTTTTAATAGTTGAGTAAAGAAAAATCTTTTGTCTTCTTGATTTTGCTAATAGTGAACTATATAATTTACCTTGCTTTTAGTAAGGAGCAAAATTATGCGTAAATTTCTATCACCTATCATCAATTTATTATCACTAATTCTCGTGGGCATCGCCTATGGCTTAGCCGGTATCACCGCCGCCCACAACGTCAATGACACTAGCATTGGCAATTATTATCAAATCGTTTGGCAAAATCCTAATTCCTTTAGCGTTGCCGGCTTTTTTATAATCATTATTGCCACTGTTTTTGTAATTGCCTTATTCATTCCTAAACTTTATAAAATCACCGGAGCGGTCACATTTACTGGTACAATTGCTGCCGGATTATTAATCACTGGAGGTGTTTTTGCCTTATTAACACCAGCAAAACTTCAAGAAGGTCATGCTCTTCCAGTCACCAATCAACCTGGTCTTATCGGTTTAGCAGTTCTTCTATTCGTCGCAGCTTTCTTAACATTAATTATTGTTTGCCTCGAATTCCTTCCTGAAGAAAAATAAGA
>CAVILR010000002.1:0-2512 GCA_963643725.1 Lachnospiraceae bacterium
AGCAATAAGTGAACGCGTCTTGTTTAATCGATGTAACGCTATCGGGAATGACAATTGAGGTTAATGATGTGCAACCCATAAAAGTGTAATAATTAATAGAAGTAACTCCATCAGGGATGACAATTGAGGTTAATGATGAGCAATACCGGAAGGCGCCGTTTCCGATAGATGTGACGCTATTAGGGATGGTGGCGGAAGCTAGTGATATGCAACTGCGAAAAGCGCCGAATCCGATTGATGTGACGCTATCAGGGATGATTATAGAGGTTAATGATAAGCAATATTCAAAGGCATAATCTCCAATGGATATGACACTATTAGGGATAGTCATCGATGTTAATGATGAGCATTTTTCAAAAGCATAATCTCCGATGGATATGACACTATCAGGGATAATCATCAATGTTAATGATGAGCATTTTTCAAAAGCATAATCTCCGATGGATGTGACACTATTAGGGATAACAGTGTCTTTGCAACCAATACGCAAGGAATTTGTTGACGTCTCGATAATAGCGTTACAGTTATCTCGTGAATCGAAATAAGGGTTATCGCTTGAAACAATAATCGAAGATAATGAAGTGCAGTTGGAAAAGGCATGCCATCCTATATAAGCAACGCTACTAGGAATAGTTATTGATGTCAGTGATGAGCAATATTCAAAGGCATAATCTCCGATAGATATGACACTATTAGGGATAACAGTATCTTTACAGCCGAACAATAAAGTGTTTGATAACGTCTCGATAATAGCGTTACAGTTGTCTCGCGAATCGTAAATTTGATTATCGCTTTCAACAATAATCGAAGATAAAGAAGTACAGCCGGAAAAAACATCGAATCCGATTGATGTGACGCTATCAGGGATGATTATAGAGGTTAGTGATGAGCAATTACGGAAGGCATCAGATCCGATAGATGTGACGCTATTAGGAATAGTAATGGAAGTTAGAGATGAGCAATTACGGAAGGCATTGTTTCTAATGGATGTGACACTAGCAGGAATAACAGTGTCTTTGCAACCGAACAACAAATAGTTTGTTGATGTTTCGATAATAGCGTTACAGTTATCTCGCGAATCGTAAATTTGATTATCGCTTTCGACTATCATCGAAGACAGTGAAGTACAGCCGGAAAAGGGATACCATCCTATATTTGCGACACTAGTAGGAATAGTTATTGATGTTAATGATGAGCAATTTTCAAAGGCATAATCTCCGATAGATGTGACGTTACTAGGAATAGTTATAGAGGTTAATGTTGAGCAATTATAGAAGGCATCAGATCCGATGGATATGACACTATTAGGGATAACAGTATCTTTACAGCCGAACAATAAAGTGTTTGTTGACGTCTCGATAATAGCGTTACAGTTATCTCGCGAATCGTAAATTTGATTATCGCTTTCAACTTTCATTGAAGACAGTGAAGTACAGCCGGAAAAGGCATCAGATCCGATAGATGTGACACTAGCAGGAATGGTTATGGAGGTTAATGATGTACAGTTTAAAAAGGAGCGCCATCCAATGGATGTGACACTAGCAGGAATAACAGTGCCTTTGCAACCAAATAGTAAAGTGTTTGTTGATGTTTCGATAATAGCGTTACAGTTGTCTCGCGAATCGAAATAAGGGTTATCACTTGCAACAATAATCGAAGATAATGAAGTGCAACCAGAAAAGGGATACCATCCTATATTTGCGACACTAGTAGGAATAGTTAATGATGTTAATGATGAGCAATTTTCAAAGGCATATTCTCCGATAGATATGACACTGTTAAGAATAGTTATTGATGTTAATGATGAGCAATTTTCAAAGGCTAAGCTTCCTATCGATGTGATTGGAAGACGATTGTGCGTCGAAGGAATAATTACGTTTCCAACAAGATCTGGAGAACATTTCGACAATGAATAAGAATTGCCATAGCTACTTAAAGTAAAAGAATAATAAGCATCGTATGCGGAATATTCATAACCACAAATCGAGCAAAATTCTATGCTCTCATCAATCCCTTTAACAAATGTATGTTGAGCTTTCCCATCAACAACTTCATGACCGCAGGTGGATTTATGCCAGTGATGCGTTTCATCGCATTCCCACGCGCTATCAAAAGTATGCGTGTGTTCTACTTCAGATGAACTATTACTATCGCCAGATTCTTGAGTCGTGCTCGTTGATGATGTTTTTTTCCCCACTACTACTAGAAAAGCTCGTTAAAGAGCATCCACATAAAAGCGACATTGAGATAATGCCCAAAATCAATCTTTTAAAATTCATTAATATTGTCCCCCATACATGTTAATTACTAAACCTATTACCCGTTTAAATAAGAAGGTCATAATTTAGCTAAGTATTTGTTATTTAAAATCTATTTCAAATAACGTGAAAAAACAAGAGTCAATCAAAAAGATTGATGCTACTTTTTATACTTTAATATAACTATTAAACGCCAATCTAACATAAATCCCAAGGAATTGTATAACCCCACAAATTAAATGGTTTCATAAGGG
>CAVILR010000002.1:2533-113566 GCA_963643725.1 Lachnospiraceae bacterium
CAATCGCCGTCTTTAATAACCGCGTAAATATACGCACCGACACGAAAATAATCTAGATCATTAAACGTCTCATCTGGATTTATACAATTTCTAGTTAACAATTTCCCTACAACATATTCGCCCGAGCTAACATATCGCAAACTATTCCCTTCATCTAACTTATCAATTATTTCAAGCTTCTCCATTTGTAAATGGTTAACGCTCACCGAAATAACCTCGCCATCAAGGAACACAATTGTGCTTGGATATGTTTCTTGTTCTATAAATTCGCCAGTATAGCGGATGGTTATTTCATCACCAGCGATAATCGGTAAATCATATTTATCCATCACCATTGAAGGAATAATTGCCTCACCTAATAAAGTCGTCGCGCGTTTTTTTATGTGCATTCCATAGTCTATGGTAATCGTTCTTACAAATTTCTTTTCGTTAATAAAAGGCTCATCTACATTTCCGCACGAAACCAATGATGTTATTGATAACAAAGGCAAAATAAAAAGAATGTTTTCTTCAACTACAATCGCTCCTTTCAAGAGATATTCATTATTGCTATTCAAAGATAATTTAATCGATGTGTATGTTTATTAAAAATAACAAAGAATAAGTAAAGAGCACAAGAATTTAAGTCATCTATAAATAGATGATTTGATGCTTATCGATGTATATAAGAAAGCAAATATAATTAACAACTTTTTTAGTTTAGATCAATTCTTTAAACAACCTAGAGGAATAACATATACACCATCTTCTCTTTTATACGCAGCCGAAGTAGCGGTTATTATGGCTAAAAAAGAAGGCTTAGCACCCTCAAAGATTATATCGTCTGAAAGGATTCTTAATTTTTCGGCAGCTTTATCAATATCTTCACTATTGGTTAGTTTAACTTCAATCAAAGCATAATTGCCATCGCTAAATTGGATAACTGCATCAGCTTCTCTATCGGAATAATCTCTATAGTGATACACATGAGCGTCTATACAATCACAATAAATACGTAAATCGCGAATGACCATAGATTCAAACAATAAACCAAAAGTTCTAATATCTCTTAGTAAACCTTCCGGTGTTATGTTTAAAGCGGCAACCGCGATAGATGGATCGACAAAATGTCTAGTATTTTTTTCTCTAATCGCGGTTTTGCTGCGAAGATTAGGATTCCACGCTTCTAACTCTTCCACAACATATAATCTTTCAAGCACTAATAGGTACTTAATAAATGTGTCTTTATCAATTTCGTCACCATTACTTTTTAAATCTAGTTTCAATGATTCGTTTGTAGCTTGAGTCGATATGTTCCTAGAATACGCGCGTAAAAATTTTGTAGCGCGTTTAAAATCTTTTCTCAACTTAATATCGTTAAGTGAAAAAATATCTTCTTTCACAAGACCATCATAAAATATCTTTACTTGTTCTAAAGCAACATCTTTTTCTTTTCCAATCGCTAAAGGCCAGCCGCCTCGGCACAACAAAAAAGCATAATCACTTAATGTCTTTCGGTTAATTGTAGGCTTAAAGATTCCATTTTTTAAATCAAGTAAAGAATTGGAACCATCGCTATCGCCACTTTCAAAAAGGGACATGGTTCTCATTTGCCTTTTCATAATTCTTCCGGTGCCAGTATGTTGTTCATTAATATCACCATGCAGGTTGTTTTTAATAGTGTTATCAGTGACGCTCCCGGTTAATATGTATTGTCCAAATGAGGAGTCTTCATCAATTTCTGATTTCAAATCATTCCAAATGAATGAAATAATTTGCCATTCATCGATTAAAATAGGCTTTTCGCCAATTCTCAATAATGTATCAGGAGACTCTTTAGCAAGAGGAACATAAAAGTTCTTTTCGCTATTTTTTGCTAAATCAATAATTGTTTTTGCGTGCCTTTTCGCGGTCGTCGACTTTCCACACCATTTAGGACCAACAATTTGAATTGCGCCAACACACTTCAAATAAAATTCTAATTGTTTATCGAATAATCTACTAATGTATTGTTTTTCCATAATGCGACCTCGCCATTATAATATAGTAGCAAAATGAAAACCGCAAGAATTTGGGAAAATAAACCGCAAGAATTTGGGAAAATAAACCGCAAGAATTTGGGAAAATAAACCGCAAGAATTTGGGAAAATAAACCGCAAGAATTTGGGAAAATAAACCGCAAGAATTTGGGAAAATAAACCGCAAGAATTTAATTCAATTAATCACATTATTTAAATCGCATTAACGCTACACGATTTTGTAATAATTAAATTTACCAATTTTCGTTACATTTAACATATTTTTCGATTTAAATTCATTCAACGCATATATTAAGCTTCGTTTTGACGCGCCTATTTCTTTAATTATTTCTTGATTAGACACGCCAAATGTTGAAAATAGTGAAGCCTCGCTTATTAACTTATAAATTTTTTGCTCAGTTTTACTCAATTTATAAGGAAATGTTAAGCAATCTATTTTTTCCTTGTTATTCTTTAAATTCTTGATATTAATATCAATTTCACTAATCAATATTTTGAATATAATTTCAACATAATTATTCAAACACCCAAACTCATATTTATCATCCGCCTCTTTAAAAGCCTTATAGTATTTATTTTTTCCGCGCTTAAAAGATGAAGAGATAAGAAAAGCAAAATAATGAATAGATGATAAATACAATCCGTTAGAAAACAAAAATCTTCCTAATCTTCCGTTGCCATCATAAAAAGGATGCGTATATTCAAAAACAAAGTGGCATAAAATCATTCTTATAAAAATGTTATTATTCGAATTATATAAACGAATAAATTCTTCCATGTATCTAGTAATATTCTCCTCGTTAATAACGCCAGAGCAAATAACATTAATCCCATCGGTAATAAAAACATTATTTTTTCTAAATATTTTCCCATCCGGCAAATCTTCCACTTCAACCGCATTGTTTAAGATGATGTCATAAATAGTTCGAATATCTTCAACTTTTTTTATATTTTGCCCCTTAGTTTCTAATAGATGCTTATAGGCATTAGATATTGAAATAATCTTCTTATTATTTGAAGACGATACATTATTGATAACGGAAAAAATATCGTGCTTAGTAGAATAAACATTTTCTATCTTATTAGAGGAATCGATCTCGTCAATTAAAAATGACTGAATGATTTGTTTCTTTGAAAAATCAGTAAAAGAATTGATGAGCATATCCAATTCATTTATCTTTTTATTCAAGTCAATAATCAAATTTAGAGATTCGATATCTAGCACGTAAAAATATTTATTATCTAGAAGATGAATCGTATTTTCTGAATTTTTTAAATTTTCTAGATAAACATTAAATTCATCTTTACTCATTTTTAAATAATTAGATTTAACGCCCACAATTTTGCACCTCTAAGTTAATATTACTGATTATAAGTGCAATTTTCAATATATTTTGCACTTCAAATTCTCAAACAAAAAATAGTTTAATATTTAATTGAACAACATTGAGATATGCCACTTTGTCTAACCCCCATAAGCTATGGCTGGAGAACAGTCATTAGTTTTGTATCAATCGAATAATTTATCTTTCTTAAATAATCACTCATTAAATTGCCTTTTTCACAAAGAAAAAACCTTAACACGTTTTTGCATTAAGGTTGGAGTATCTAAGTGGCGCCCTCAAGACGACTCGAACGTCCGACCCACTGCTTAGAAGGCAGTTGCTCTATCCACCTGAGCTATGAGGGCAAGCGATAACTATATTATCATTTTTTTGCTTTATAGCAATTATAAAATTCAAGAAAAAAGCGCAACAAACGATGGCTAAACAATGAATATCGCTAATTAATCAAGGCTACTAACTTCGCTTGGAAAGAAATCGCTAAGAAGAAAGATTGTCCAGGCAGTTTTCTTATCAAAATAATCTAGCTTCCATCTAAAGAAATATATTGTTATAGTCTTTTCTTCATCTAGATAATCTTTAAATGGATTGATGCTTATTTTATCGCTATTTAATTCATCATAACTTCTATTCCAAAGGTTATTATTTCTTAGCAACGCGGCATTGTAATTCGCCGCGGTGTTGCCCTTACCACTTGTATATTCGTCATTTGTTAGATATTTATCAGTGGCAATCATATAATATTTACCATTTTCAACGCATGCGCTGATATAGACATCCGCAGAATAGATATATTGGAATCCTTGAATGTAGTCAGGAAATTTTTTATCTGTGTCATCTTGACTAGCTTGTTGCTTTTTAAGCTCAGTAATCGAGGTACTTATAGAGGTAGAGGCAAAATTATTTTCTACCACTTCATCAACCTTTTCAAAAGAAGTTAACTTTAAGGCTGGTGAATAATTGAGTAGTGACAATATGCCATAGATGTTATAAACATTGCCAACAGTTAATGTAGTCGTTGTATAACAAATCGCTTTAACCATTCTTTCGCCATCAGTTAAATAGAATTGTTCGTCGTTTTTATCAAATACTTTTAAGTTCTTTAAAGAATATAGTTCGCCATATCCATGACCCGCGCAGTTATAGTTGTTCTCGCTCGCCGTTTCATAGAAATTTTCAATAGAAGTAATATCAGTTGAAGCATTAAAGGAATCAAATTTGATATTTAAATTTTGCTTCCATTCATATTCAAAAGCATATATTTCAGGATGACCTAGATAAACGGATAAATATCCAGTAACTGAATAAGAAGATGTTGCGTTGCCTATATAATCCTTTGCTTTGCTATATAATGCGCTGGAGGAAACTGCAATGTAGTCAGTTCCATTTCCTAGAATTGTCTTTTGAGGGGAAGAAACATCTAAGCCGTATGCCTTTTTAGTTTTTAATAAATCGATGCAGGTCAACACTAAACCATCAATACTAACTTTATATTTCTTGCTATAGCCATTACCAAATGAATTTAAGTCGTCATCGCTAACATATTCTTTGTTAAAGCAAAGTTCTTTAACCTCTTTAATGCTCTTTTTGCCTAAATCGATGATATTATCTTCTGGATCTGGTGGCACAACATCACTGGTATCAGTATTAGAATCATCATCAATGGAAGAAGAAGTGTCATTAGATGAAGAATTTGTACTAGAACTATCATCACTACTTATCGATGAATCGCTATTAGTTTGACTAGACGTGTCATTGCTACACGCGCCTAATAAAAAAATAGCGAGTAATGATGTTAATAAAGATTTCTTGTTCATGTTTAGCCCCTTATCAAATGTAGATATGATTATACAACTTATTGCTTAAGTTTTTGAACTTTTGTAACTATCCTATTAGCAACTTCCATCGGCACGAATTGAGATAATTCCTCCGCGCTCGCCTTTTTTAAGGCATCGATGTCTTGATAATGCGACTTAATTATCTCTTTACGCTTATCGCCAAGCCCAGCGATATTATCGAGGATTCCTTCCTTAAACGATTTATTTCTTTTTTGATGATGAAAACTAATCGCAAAGCGATGCACTTCATCTTGCATCCTCGTTAGTAAAAAGAACAATTTCTTATCTGCAATCGGATATTCTTTGCCATCTTTGTCGACTAATCCCTTGGTCTGGTGCTTATCATTTTTAAATAAACCATAAACAGGAATTTCAATTTCAATCTCTTTTAAGGCATCCAGCGCGGCGTGAACCTGTCCTAAACCTCCATCCATCAAAAGTAAATCAGGGAAGGATTGACCTTCATCTTTTAGCCTTTTATAACGACGGAGCACTACCTCTTTCATCGAGGAATAATCGTCTCGCTTATTTTGACTTTCGATATTAAATTTGCGATACATCTTTTTAACAGGCTCGCCATTAATAAAGACACACAAGGCGCCAATTGGACAATCTCCTTGGAGGTGCGAATTATCAAAAAGTTCAATACGGTATGGAGTTTTTATGTCCAAAAGAGCAGCAAGCTCGTTAAGCAAGGCTAATTTATCATCATCTAATCTTGCACTTAAGAAATGATTATCTAGCTCTTGTTTTGCATTAGCTAAGGCCATCTCAACAAGTTCATATAATTTGCCTCGAGAGATTGATGTCACCTTCACATCAAGAATATCTTCAAGTCCTTCTTTAACCCCATCGACATTGATAACAATCTCTTTAGGTAAAGAATGCGATGAATAATATTGAAGAAGTAAATTAGTAATTTGTTCACTCGCTTCATTAAATTCCTCGACGATAAAAACTTCTTTACCAAGTAAATTTCCGTGCCGTAAGCATAAAAGAGCTAAAGCTAGATAGCCATCTCGCGTCGTATACGAATATATATCATAGGAATTATCACCGCTTATTTCTACGAATTGCTTGGTGAGAATATGCTCAATCGATTGCAAAGTTTCTTTTATCTCCTGCGCTTTTTCATATTCTTGTTTCTCGCTATAATCAAGCATTTCCGTTTTGAGTTTCTTTTGAAGAGAATCATCTCTTCCTTCTAAGAAAGCTTTAATCTTCTCATTTAAATCCTTATTAGTCTTTTCATCAACTTTGTTGATGCAAGGCGCTAAACACTGCCCGAGATGATAATATAGACAAGGTGAAGAAGGAATGTTTTTACATTTCCTTGTCGGAAATAATTTATTTAATAAATTGATGACATTATAGGCGTAACTACTCGTTGGAAAAGGACCGAAATAATAATATTTGTTGTCTTTATCATTACGAGCAATCTTTAAATAAGGATCATTTCTTTTTAAAGCGATATAAGGATAATGCTTTCCATCTTTAAGAAGGATGTTATAACGCGGATAATGCTCATGAATAAGATTTTCTTCTAAAAGAAAGGCCTCTTTTTCATTCTTGGTGATGATATAGCTAAAATGGTCGACATTAAACACCATCGCCGCGACTTTCCCCGAGTGAGGTCGAAGGAAATATTGACTAACTCTTTTATATAAATCCTTGGCTTTACCAACGTAGATGATTTTATCATCTTTGTCCTTCATTAAATAAACCCCGGGAAGATGAGGTATTAAAGGAATTGCATTTAAAACATCTTTATTCATTTTAATTTGACAATCGTCGCCCCGCTGCCGCCATCGAAGTAGCCTCCATAATGAAATTCTTCGACATAAGGACAGGTTTTTAAATAAGCGTGTACGGCGCTACTAAGCGCTCCGCTACCCATGCCGTGGATGATGCGAACTTGTTTAAAGTGTTTTAGTCTAGCATCATCGAGATATTTAGCGACTTTATCAACTCCTTCATCGACGTGCTCGCCGATGATATTAAGCTCCATTTTTACATTCATCTTCTCTTTGATTAAATCATCGACATTATTCGCTTGATATCTTCTTTCGATCGGTTTAGATGATAAAGTCAATTTATCTAATGAGGTGTTCACACTCATACCATCAGGGGTGATAATCGATACTTTATCATTTTTTATCGCTATTACCTTTCCTGATAAGCCGAGATCTTTAAGTTCGACATAATCGTTTAATTTAATTTCTTCAGTTTCATCTTGAGTAGTTTCGCCATCATCTATGAGTTTTCTAAGATTATCTCTAGCTTTGAGCAGTTCCTTTTGCTTCGCATTTGGATCAGAGGTTATTCGTAAGATATCAGTAATCTTATCCTCGGCTTCTTTAAGCATTTTTTCTTTTATTTCTTCAACATCACTCAGCAATGTTTCTTTCCTCTTCGATAATGTTTTGCTTTGATAATTAACTTCTTTCTCTTTGATAGCTAATGCCTTTTCTTTCTCCTTCAAAGATTTATTAATTTCTTCGTTTTGATGGACAACTTTATTGAGCTTATCCAAGACATCATTAATAGTTCTATCTTTCCTTTTATTTAAGTATTTAGTGGCCTCAACAATAACATTTTCATCGAGATGATATCTCTTAGCCATAATTAGCCCATAACTTCGCCCAGGATAGCCCATTTTAAATAGATATGTAGGCGCCAAGCGCTTCTCATCAAAGACCATCATCGCATTGTTGACCGCTTCATGAGAGTAGGCGTATTCTTTCATTCTTTCAAAGTGCGATGAAATCATCGCAAAGCATTTTTTATTTAGCAAAAAGTCGGTGACGGATAAAGCGATGGCTTCGCCCTCACTAGGTGAGGTACCAATTCCTAATTCATCTAATAAAACTAAATCATTAGAAGAAACAAAATGAGTAATCGTCGATAAATTTGATATATGCGCGGCGAATGTCGATAAATTATCAAGTAACGATTGATTATCGCCAATATCCGCGTATATACGCGGAAAGAAAGCTAAACGCGCGTTGCTTGCTAAAACGGGTAAACCCATCTGCGACATCATAACGCTTAGCCCAAGCGTCTTTAACGCCACCGTTTTGCCCCCAGCATTAGGGCCAGAGATAATAATAATTCGCGATTTATCATCCAAATAAAAATCGTTTTTAACCACCTTTGACTTATTTATCAAAGGATGTCTTGCTCCTTTAATGTCGATAATTCTTTCTTTTTCTAAAGAAGATACTGTGGCCTCATTATCGATGCCAAAGCTAGCTTTTGAATCGAGAAAATCAAGTCTAGCAATCAATTCATTATTGTTCATCAACGAATCCGCGAATGAACTGACTAAAAGAGTTAACTCTTTGAGCAAGCGCATTATTTCCTCGCGTTCCTCGCATTTGACTGAATACAATTTGTTCGACAATTCCACCAAAGGGGTCGGTTCAATAAATGTCGTTTGTCCAGAGTCGCTTACATCGTGAATAATGCCTGGCACTTTGCTCTTATCCGCCGTTTTAACCGCGAGAACAAAATGGTCGTTTCTGAATGTAATAGATTTTTGGGATAAATAGTTATCAAATGTCGATATTAACGAAGTCGATAGCGTTCTGATCGAGCTCTCAATCTTTTCGATGCTATTGCGAATTGCTTTAAGTTTATCAGAAGCGTTTGACGATATTTCTAAATTAGGTAAAATGACGCGATTAATTTCTTTCTTTAATGATGATAAATCGTTAAATTGATTAGCTAACTCTATAAGATGCGGATATTGCTTATAATCAATCTTCTTAAAATAGTTAGTAACTTCGTTTGCGATGTCGATGTCATTGAGGATATGACTAAAATCTAGAGGTGTCAAAACTCCGTTTTTATTAGCTATTTCGATGTATTTTAATAAATTAAAAGAATTAGCAATTGGTAATCTATTATATCGATATAAACAAGACATCATCTCGTCTAAATAAAGAAGTTCAGTTTTATTATCTTCAAAATTAGAAAACATCTTTAGTAGAAGTATTTTTTCTTTAGCGATCTCACTCCTACATCGTGAAGAGATATCCTCTAATACGTTATGAATTTCTAAGGTTTGATAAATATCAAGCATATAAAAATCATAGCACACGTTTAAATATTTCTTAGATATTCTTTGACTTTAATAATTTTTTTGACACATTTAGGAAAAATAACACTACTAGATATTGAAAGGAGCTATTAAGCAATTGGCGAATAAATAACAATTTCACATCGTCAATATGGTATGATTTTTCTATGAATGAAAGATGTTCAGTAAAATTAATCATCGATGAAGAAAAGAAATTAGAAGTATCTAAGTACTATTCTTCATACAAAAAGACAAATAACGGCGACTATATCGAGTTCTATGCAAAAAAAGGAGATCTCATCATCGCCATCTATTCCAGCAAGAAAGAGCGTGAATATAAACTCATGTTCATTGGAAAAGACCCTTTAAAAGAAGCAAAAATATGGGACAAAGATGCTTCAATTAATCCCAAGAAGGTTAAAGCAGTTAAAGAAAAAGCTCATTGGCTAGCTTTGATGAGCCAAATCGGAAGTGATGAGGTTGGCACCGGCGATTTATTTGGCCCCGTATGCGTCGCCGCATCCTATGTCAAAAGTAGCGATATTCCTTTTTTAAAGGAAATCGGAGTCGACGATAGTAAAAAATTAACCGACAAAGAAATACTTCATCTCGGAGAGATTTTGATAAAGAAAATCCCCTACTCACAGTTATCGTTAGATAATATTAAATACAACGAATTAATCGACAGAGGATATAATCTCAATAAGATTAAAGCAAAAATGCACAACCGCGTTTTGCTCAATCTAAAAAAGAAATATCCGTCTGTAAAAGCCTTCTTCATCGACCAATTCGTCGAAAAAGAAAGTTATTTTTCCTATTTAGATAATGATGAAGAAAAAGTTGAAAACATTACATTTAAAACTAAAGGCGAAAGCTATTTCCCGTGCGTTGCCGTTGCAAGCATCATCGCTAGATATTCATTTTTAAAGAAAATGGAAGCCTTAGGCAAAAATTACAATACTACATTACCTTTTGGAGCGAGCAAAAATGTCACAAAGTTCGCAAGCGATTTTGCTAAAAAATACGGAAGAGATGAACTAGCTAAAATAACTAAAAAGAATTTCGCTAATTTAAAGAGCATAAATTAAGCGTTGTCTTCTTATTGTCATTTACGACCAAACTTTTAAAAACGTAAATAACCGTTATCAAATACAATTGTTAATCCAAGAAAAAAGAAACTGTTTTCAATGAATAAATTAAGTGTGATTAATCATAATTTATCTCATAGGTAAAATTGTCAATTAATAAGATAATTCAAGATTTGAAAATAATGTTCAATAAAAAGGCATTAAAATCTAAATTATTTTCAAGGAAATGAACGAAGAAAACAGTACGATAAATATTACTATATTTATATATCGACTAAAAATATACTATCTAATAACTAATATTTTTACAAAAATCATTAATTTAAGGCTTGTTAACTAGACGTTTACTGGCCGTTCTCAAAGGCAATAATAAATGTCAATTTAAGCAAACAAAAAAGCTCATTAATGAGCCGTAATTCTTGTAATAAAATGTTCTTTATTTTTTCTTTAATGAATCTAATACTTCTTTAAAATAATTAGGCAACGGAACATTAAAAGTCATCATCTCTTTAGTTCTTGGATGAATAAAGGAAATAGAAAAAGCGAACAACAATTGACCTTTATCATATATGCTTCTATTGCCTCGACCATACAGCAAATCTCCAACGACAGGATGATTGATATAATCAAAATGAACGCGGATTTGATGCGTGCGCCCGGTTTTAAGTTCACACTCCACCAATGTATAACCGACATAGCGTTCAATTACTTTAAAATTCGTAACTGCTTCTTTACCATTTTTTAAATCAACAGCCATTTTTAATCTATTGTTCTTATCTCTTCCAATAGGAGCGATAATCTCACCGCTAGATTCATTAATTTCGCCTAAAACTAAAGCATAATAATGTCGACCTAACGTGTGATCTTTGAGTTGATTAGCTAAAAATAGGTGGGCACAATCATTTTTGGCGACCACTAAAAGACCGGCGGTATCTTTATCTAATCGATGAACGATTCCTGGTCGAAAATCTCCATTGATATTCGATAATGAATCACTATAAAACTTCAAGGCGTTAGCTAGTGTATGCTCATAATTCCCAGCACCTGGATGAGTTACTAAGCCTATAGGCTTATTTATGACCATCAATGAATCATCTTCATAGACGATATCTAAAGGAATATTTTCAGCATTAAGTGAAGAGACCTCTTTTGGAAAATCATCAACATCTACTGCATCGTTAAGTTCTAATTTATACGATGCTTTAACTACCTTCCCATTTACTCGGATTAGGCCTTTATCTAAATATTCTTGAATTTTATTTCTAGAAACATCATCAATAAGAATGCTCAACGCCTTATCTAGGCGCAAAGCAACATATTCTTCACTCACAATAAACGTTTTGCTCATGCCTTATTAGTTTTATCCTCATCATCTAAACGATGTTGCTCTTCTTCTATCTTTTTTTCGTATTCTTTAGGTGGCAATGCATAAGCGCCTTCTTTGCCCTTTTTAATCGAATCTTGAATGAGTTCAATTATGAGTAAAACGATAATGATGATAACCCCGACGACAAGTGCGCTATCGGCGATATTAAAAGATGGAAAGTCCCAAACGCCAAATTTAAACGATAGCCAGTCGATGACGCCATCAAAACCGACGATTGCATCCCAATAAAACATGCGGTCGATCATATTGCCAAGCGCTCCAGCAATCATCATCGATAGCGATAAGCGATACCAAACATTAAGTTTTTTATAATTCTTTACGTAATAAAAGATTAAACCTATAGACATAAGCACAGAGACAGCAATCCATAATGCGCGCATCGCGGGCGAACCGCTATCGCCTAAGCTGAACGCCGCTCCCATGTTATGAGATAATCTGATATCGAAGAAATTATCGATGACGGTAACACCTTTACCATCGACAAGAAAAGTATTTTGCACAATCCATTTACTAATTAAATCTAGCGCAAATAACAAAACTGCTAACCAAGCGAAGGAAAAATAAATGGATTTAAGCGTTTTAATTATCTTTTCCTTAGTCATGTTTTAAAACCTCTTTACAACGCTTGCAGACATGAGTCTCTTCATCGATTTCATATAATTCATCGACATAATTCCAGCATCGAGGACATTTATGCGCCTCAATCTTTTTGGCAATAGGGGCACTTAACTTATCATCAATTGATACTTTGCTCACGATAAGAAGCTTTGCTAATTCATCAAGATTTTTATCTAAGCCAGTATCTTTTAGCACATCGACATCCGGTGTTATGATTAACGCCTCTTGTGATGAACCGACAACGTTTTTAGCTCTTAATTCTTCAATCGCTTTGTTGATATCGTTTCGATAAGCGATGAATTTATCGTATTGATTTAAGATATTCTCACTATAATCATGAGAAATTCTCGGATAATCAAGTAATGAAACTGATTCATTGTTATAATCAGGCATGTTGCTATGAACCTCTTCCATAGTAAATGGAAGAACAGGTGTGAGCAATCTCATAAGGGTTGAAGCAACTATATAGATGACCGACTGCATTTGTCTACGTCTTAAACTATCTTTTTTATCGCAATAGAGAATATCTTTACCAATATCGAGATAGAAACTCGATAAATCAGTGGACATAAACGTCATAACCTTTGTAATTCCGTTAGCAAAATCAAAATTATCAAAGGAATTAATCATCGAATTTTTAACTTCTTCTAAACGGGCGAGAATAAATTTATCCGCAGTCGAGAACTCCTTAACCATATCCTTCTTCGGGTTGAATTTAGCGTTTTCGCCATCCGATAAGTTACCTAAAAGGAACTTAAAGGTATTACGAATTTTACGATATTGTTCAGCAACTTGCTTTAGCAAATTTTCGCTCATTCTCACGTCTTGTTGATAATTAACCGTACTTACCCATAAGCGAAGAATGTCTGCGCCATAGATGTTAGCCATCTTATTTGGATCGACGCCTGTCCCTTTGGATTTGCTCATCTTCTCGCCTTTTTCATCGAGCACCCAACCATGGGTTACAACATTTTTATAAGGCGCTTTATCATAGCAAGCAACAGAAACGGTAAGTGATGAATTGAACCATCCTCTAAATTGGTCAGCCCCTTCTAAATACAAATCGCATGGGAATGGATGATGACCGTTGACCATAACGGCGTTAAAACTTGAACCGCTATCAAACCAGACATCCATGATATCTTTTTCTTTCGTAAATTTTCCATTTGGTGAATGTTCATTTTTGTATCCATTAGGTAAAAAGAATGATGCATCCTTTTCAAACCAAATATCTGAGCCAAATTCTCTAAATTTATTTGCGATGCTATCGAATACTTCTTTTTCGATTAAAGGCGTTTTATCCTCGGCGTAGATAATAGGAATTGGTACGCCCCAAATGCGTTGACGAGAAATGCACCAATCCGTGCGGTCTTTAACCATGTTTGAAATGCGTTCTAATCCCCATGAAGGATACCAATTAACCTTTTTAATCTCCTTCAATAAGTCATCTTTAATCTTACCGATTGAGCAAAACCATTGAGGGGTCGCTCGAAAGATAACTGGTTTACCAGTTCGCCAATCGTGAGGGTAACTATGAGTTATCTTGTCCTCTTTTAACAGGGAACCATTTTCTCTTAAAATATCTAACACGACTTTATTTGCATCTTCATAGAATAAACCAGCGATTTTATCGCCGCAATCAGGGCTCATACGTCCATGTTCATCGACTGGGCAATATGGTTCGATATGATATTTTTGACAAACTGTATAGTCGTCGACACCGTGTCCTGGGGCCGTGTGAACTAAACCAGTACCCGTTTCATTAGTGACGTGTTCGCCAACGATAATGATAGAATCGCGGTCATAGAAAGGGTGCTTAGTGATGACGCCATCAAGTTCTTGACCCTTAAAAGATTTAATAAGTTCACATGTTTCTAAACCAAGTTCTGTTTTTAAGCGATTTTCAAACTCTTTTAATAAAATTAGATCACCTTTATTTGTGTGATATAGTCCATATTCAAAACGTGGATGAACAGAAATGGCTAAATTGGCAGGAAGTGTCCAAGGAGTTGTCGTCCAAATAACCGCTTTCGCTCCGTTAGGCACGACACCTTTGCCATCTTTTACATCAAAAGCGACATAAATAGCATAAGAATCGACATCCTTATATTCAATTTCTGCTTCCGCGAGGGCGGATTCACTGCTCCAAGACCAATAAACAGGTTTTAGTCCTTTGTAGATTAAACCTCGTAAAGCCATCTTGGCAAAAACTTCAATTTGTTGAACTTCGAATTCTTTGTCAAGCGTCTTATAAGCATGCTCATAATCGCCAATTACCCCTAAACGTAATATTTGCGACTTTTGATGAGCGACTTGAGTTAAAGCATATTCGCGACATTTTTCACGAAAAATCGTATCAGGTGTCGTCTTTCGATTAACTCCTGATTTGGTAACTTGAACCTCGATAGGCAAACCATGCGTGTCAAAGCCAAATATAAATGGAACATAGTAGCCTGACATGCTTTTATAACGAACGATCAAATCTTTCAATATCCTATTGAGCATATGACCGCAATGGATGTCGCCGTTGGCGTATGGAGGTCCATCATGGAAAGCATATTCTTTACATCCTTCACGATTTTTAAGCATCTTCTCATAGAGGTGCTCATCTTGCCATTTCTTAACTAAAAGAGGCTCTTTGTTTGCTAGATTGCCTCGCATCTCAAAGTCCGTCTTTGGCATCAACAATGTTTTCTTTAATTCCATTTCCATTCTCCTACGCGCATAAAAAGCGCCAGTTTAAGGACGCTTGTAACGTGGTACCACCTTAATTCTACAATTTTGTAGCTCTCATTATTCACGATAACGGGTTGAATCCGGTTCTCCTACTAAATTCAAAGAACGTGCTCGGAAGTGATATTTCCTCTTTAATCGATGAGCTTTCACCATCCTCATCTCGCTAATTCAAGAAGAAACGTGTCTTCGTCAATGCAAAATATTAATCGATATGTCGATCTTTAAGAAATGATGGTAAGAAATCATCATTCTCAGTTTCACTAACTTCTTTATTCTCCTCGTGAGGTACTTCTTCGCTATTTTCTTCATTAGCGGTAGAAGCTAAGCTATTAATGCTTGGCGAAGATGAAGAAAGTGAACGCTCATATGTCGGCACAACCGTGAAATCAAAATCATCAGTGAAATCGCTAGCGATAACGCTGACGAGTATTTGATCTGATAGTTGCGGATTAATCGAAACGCCGAATTTGATATCGAGCGTATTGCCAGCCGCTTCAATAATGCGGTCAACGGTTTCCTGCGCCTCATATAAAGAGACCTGCGTTCCGCAAGTAACCGCGCAAATAGCCCTTCGCGCTCCGTTGATACTCGCTTCAAGAAGTGGCGAATTAATCGCATTTTGTGCCGCCTCCAAAGCTTTATCTGGGCCGCTTCCCATACCAAAACCGATAAGGGCGATGCCAGAATCCTTCAAGGTATTTCTAACATCGGCAAAGTCGAGGTTAATAACAGCAGGCATCAATATCAAATCAGTAACCGTTTTAACCGATTGGGCTAAAACTCTATCCGATTCAGCAAAAGCTTCACTAATCGGTTGCGTACCGCTTACCATGAGCAATTTGTCGTTGCTGACAATAATAATCGAATCGACCGCTTCTTTAAGTTCATTAAGCCCTTCGACAGAATTAGCAATTCTCTTCTTTCCTTCGAAAGAAAATGGACGAGTGACAATCGCCACCGTCAAAGCGCCTTCTTCCTTAGCGACACGAGCGACAACCGGTGCAGCGCCAGTGCCAGTGCCTCCACCCATACCCGCGGCGATAAAGACCATATTTGCTCCTTGAACAATTTTACGAATGTCATCGATGCTCGCTTCGGCAGCCTCTTTGCCAACGCTAGGTTCGCCGCCTGCGCCTAAGCCTCCAGTAATTTCCTCGCCTAAAACTAATCGATTGGTCGCTTTAGAAGTTGCTAAAGCTTGTCGATCGGTATTGGCGACATAAAATTCCACGGAAGAAATATCTTCGTCGATCATTCGATTGACCGCGTTTGAACCCGCACCGCCGACGCCGATGACAACAATTCGGGCGATAGCTTCGTAATTATCAAGATTTTCTAACATATGTTGTCCTCCAATTAATTATCTACCTTTTCATCTCGAGTAAGTTGAGATACCTTTTGTTGATCTTCTGATAAAGATCCTTTGAATTTTGAATTTATGAGCAACGCTCCTATTAAAGCGACATTATTAAAGCCACGTGCTCCAATGACATCGCTAGATAAACTAATAATCGTTTCTGGATCGCTATATTTGCTTTCAACAATTTTAAAGATTCCATCAATTGTCAATAATTCGCCAGTTAAAATAAGTGGCAATTTCTTAACCTCGGCAACGCACCCTTCTAAGACGCTTCCATACGTCGCATCAAATTGAGAAAAATAGGAAGTCATAAACTTCGATATAACCGCATTTAAATCGTCCTGAGTAAAGTCGATTTCTTCGCCATATTCATTCGTGGATTTACCAATATAAGGTTTAAAGCCGACATCGCGTTTGTTATAACCGTATTTTTTAAGCAACTCTTTAGCTGCGTCTTCACTAATAGCAAATTGTTCAGAAGTCGTGAGCACCAAATCGTTAAATCCATACAAGAAATAGCCTGAACGTATCGGCGAATAATTATTGACTAAAGTAATCGAAGAATAACCGACGTTCATATCTAAAAGAATATAATTCTTCGGCATATTATCGACCCGTTTAACATATTCACTGACGCAATAAGGAGCGATCAATAGTCGCTTTGGGCGAATATGAGCTAGACGAAAAATTTCAGAATAGGAGATAACCGTCTTCATCGGCAAGGTGTGCACAATCGCATGAATGCCAAGTTGATTGGTGATTTCGCCGATTGGCGGTTCATTATATCTCTTCCCTTGATTGGTAATAAAAGTCTCAGGGATAATATCGACAATTTGCGAACCTTGAGGAGCAATTTCCCTACTGACCATCGAAATGACGTTACGGATATCGACATCTTGAATGATTCCGGAAGAAGAAACTAAATTTGTCGTCTTATCGCATTTAAATACTTGAAAGCCTGATGGAGGAAGAATAATCGTCGCATCAGATACCGTTAAAAGCATATGCGCTTCTTCGCTTTTAATGTGGGCTAAAGAAGAAACGATTTGAATCAATTTATTTTCATCGATGATGTCGGTTCGCGAAACTAGTCCAGCGCAAGGACGCGAAGTCGTATAGACAACATATGGTTTATCGTTTATGACATTGCCGATGAGCATACGCACATCGGAGTCATTGATTTCAATAATCGCAATAGGCTTTTCCATAACTAATACCTAATATATTTTATATATTTCTCAAATCTATTGCAAATACTAAAATAATACTAAAATATTAGAAAAAAGCCTATAAAGGCTTTCATTTAATAATTGGTAATTTTTTATTTTGAACGCAATTGCGATTGACTCTGATAATAGGATAAAGTGATGCCGATTGGCACGGCCACGCTCACGCTTAAAAGAAGGGCAATACTTGAAATAATCGCAATTTTTCGCCATAAAAAATATCGACGAGACTTACCATGTTTTCGAAGTTTATCTTTCATAGCCTTACCCTTTCTATAACTCGCATCTTTGCGCTTTTTGAGCGATGGTTATTCTCCATCTCCTCAAGTGAAGGCAAGATAACTTTGTTATTTACCAATCGATATTTTGGCGCATCATCTTCGTTAGGAAGTGAGTAGACATTATGTCTAGAGCCAACTGTTGTACTAGCCTCTTTAAAGATGTTTTTAACGATGCGATCTTCGAGGCTATGGAAGGTTATGATGACTATTCTTCCGTTTACATCGACCACATCTAATGCCTTTGTTAGCATTTCTTTTAAAGCATTTAATTCATCGTTAACTTCAATGCGTAAAGCCTGAAATACTTGTTTAGCGGGATGTCCTTTTTTCTCAAGCTCTTTCATCGGTTTTGACTTTTTAATAATCTCTACCAACTCTAATGTTGTTTCAATAGGTCGCTCTTTAACGATATTTTTTGCGATACTATAAGCATATTTTTCTTCGCCGTATTCTTTAAAAACACGAATCAATTTCTCCAATGAATAGGAATTTATAACCTCATAGGCGGAAAGAGTCTGCCTTTCATCCATTCGCATATCAAGTCGGGCATTGCCTTTATAAGAGAATCCGCGTTCATCATCATCGAATTGAGGAGATGAAACGCCTAAATCGGCGATAATGCCATCAACTTTTGTTATATCATGTTCCTTCAACACTTCTTTAAAAGTACGAAAGTCCTCATGAAAAATGCGATATTTCTTGCCAAACTTATCAAGTTTAGCCTTTGATTCTTCAATCGCGGTTTGATCTTTATCAAAAGCGATGAGCATTCCGCCATTTAAGCGCTTAAGAATTTCGCTACTATGCCCAGCTCGGCCTAAAGTTAAATCGACATAAATACCATCAGGCTTAATATTTAATTCTTCAATCGCTTCTTTAAGAAGCACAGAAACATGCTCACCCATCTTTTTTACCCAAAAGCTCTTCGCTTTTTTCTTCGAAAAGAGGCTCGTTACTCGCGGCATAATTTAGCCATTTACTCTCATCCCAAACTTCGAGATGGTCGAGCATTCCAACGACATAGACCTTGCTTGAAATATTGTATTTTGTAAGAACGGATGGCGAAAATTGAATGCGATTCTTTGAATCCAGTTCGAGCTCCACCACGCTTGATAGAGCAATTCGAAGGACATCACGCGACAATTTTTGACTATCAGGAAGTTTAGCTAATTTGGCTAAATAACTATCAAAAGCGTCGTTAGGATAAATGCACATCGTCCCCTCATAACCTTTGACAAGAAAAAGCTTGTTAGATAATGAGCGAGCAAATTTAGCAGGTATCACTAATCGACCTTTTTCATCCAATGCGTGATTGTAGCTTCCGTATAACATATCCCACTTTGTCCCACTTTCGTGCTTTTATTATAGCGAGAGTGCACCTACGTGTAAACACGCATTTATAGATAGCGGCATTTATCACAAAAAAACAAAATAAAAAATATACATAACTTACAAAGTAAACTTAATAAATTAGTATATTTTTAGTCGTTATTTAGCAAATATAATTAATCGAGATCGATGTCATTTAATTTAGCAAATCGCGGGTCGACATCATCTTCTTTTTTCGCCATATATTCCTCTTCTGAATAGACATTATAGCCATCGCCACCACTTGGGAGCTTTTCATTCTTCTCCCTTAATGAAATCGGCAATGAGGCCGAGATAAGATTAAAAATATATGGGTCTAAATTGATGTGATTTCCGCGGATCAATATACATTCTTCATCTTCGCTTTTATTTGTGGAAAAATGATATTCTTCTTTCTCAGTTAAATCATAATCAAATGGTTTAAGGGTGTAGCTACTTTCGACGCGTAATTTAGCGTTCACTCTTAGCTCTACACGGATAAAATCTTCATATTTATGAACATCAATAGATGCCCTACAATGTTTAATTTCTAATAATGGTTTAACGCATTTATATTCATCGCTAAAGATGACATCTTCCTCGATGGTTAAAGGTTTCTTTGATAATCTATTAACTTCAATAATCATCTTTGCTCCGCGTTAAATTTAATTTTCATCGCATTAACAACTCCCTCAACTAGAGGAAGAATATCTTTATCAGTCAAGGTTCTTTCGCTAGAAATAAAGGTGACGCTAAAGGCCAATGAATAATAACCATCTTTGATATGTTCACCTTTATAAACATCGAAGATATCGACAGATTTAATATATTCGCGGTTAACCTTTTTAATCTCGCTAATAACATCTTTTGAGCTCACTCCATCTTTGAGCACAAACGCAAAATCGCGTTTAACGCTAGGGAAGCGAGAAATATCAATCATCTTCTTTGCCCCTGTTTTAATCGAGAATAAAACGCCTAAATCTAGTTCCATCACCACAACATTTAAATTAACTATGCCATATTTTTTTAAAGTAGTTGGATGAAGTTCGCCCATTGAAGCGAATAGCTTGCCATCAACTTTAACATCCGCGCTTTTGCCAGGATGAAGTTCTTCGTTTTTAGAACGTTCCATCACCACTCTTTTCGAATCGATATTAAAGAGATTAAGAATGCTCTCTAAAATGCCTTTGATGTGATAGAAATTATAATTCTCTCCGCTCAAAAGTTCTCGTCTTAAGTCATTCCCAGCTAAGACAACGCCAAGATGAATATGATGTTTATTTTCTTTAGAGAATATATCGCTAACCTCAAAGAAGGAGACATTACTAACTCCATGATTGAGGTTATAAAGCAAAGCATTCATAAGAGAAGGAAGGACATTTGTTCGAACATATTCGTGTTCATCTGTTAAAGGATTGATGATTTTATACGCTTCATCTTTGTTTAAAAAGGCAAAATCATGAATCTCGCTTTCTTTGACTAAGGAATAAGTTAATTGTTCATCAAGTCCTAGACCTCTAAGCAAATCGCGAACTTCTCTTTTCTTAAACACATTTTCATCAAGCCCCCCAACGCTTAATTGCATCGATGGTAGTTCACTTTTAACATTATTAAAGCCTAGAATACGAATAACCTCTTCGCTTAAATCAGCTTCCCCATCGATATCAATTCGCCAATCTGGAATTGTGCAAATGAGTTCACCATCGACCACCTCAACTTTAATAAATGCTCTTTCTAAGACATTAACTATCTCCGGCATTGAAAATTCACTACCTAAACGATCGTTAATATATTTAACAGTTGTCTTGACAACCTTTTTAACATATTTATCTTTTAGATATGTTTTGATTTCATCAAATTCTTTTGCATCGCATAGCTCTTTTAATAAGTGGCTTGCCAAATTGAGGACATCCTCATATTGATGAGGATTAACCCCTTTGATAAATCGCGTCGAGGAATCACTAGAAAGATTAAGTCTAACCGATGTTCTTCGAATAGAAGCGAAGTTAAATGTTGCCGCTTCAATCGCGACATTTTTTGTATTTTCATCCACTGCACAAGCAAGTGAACCCATAACACCGCCTAGACACATAACCTTATCATCCGAGCAAATGCAAATATCGCCCTTTTTAAGTTCATATGTCTTTTCATTTAACGCGGTAAATTCGCCTTCGATATCATCGCGAACAACTAGTTCATGCTTTGATAGTTTATCCAAGTCGTACATATGCAATGGTTGACCGGTTAAAAGCATCACATAATTGCCGATGTCGACGATGTTATTAATCGATCTAATTCCGGCAGAACGAAGTTCATCGCTGAGCCATTTTGGCGACTCTTTAACTTTAATATCTTTAATAACGCGAATAGAAAACTGAGGGCAATTATCAGTTAATGAATTGACCTTGAAATCAGTTTTAATCGTACTTTCCTCTTTAAATGAAGGAATGTTTGCCTTTTCTTCTAAGAGAGTTTCGAGTTCTCTTGCGAGGTTATAAATGCTATAAATATCGCTTCGATTCGCTAAAATCTTTAAATCGAGAAGCGTATCATCAAGTCCTAAATGTTTTAGCACTTCATCATCGCCCACCTCAAAGCTATCAGGAAGTTCCTCGATGCCTTCCTTTTGCTTATCAGAAAGTAGATGAGGGCTCACGCCAAGCTCTAAAAGTGAACAGAGCATCCCTTCAGAATCGTGCCCTCTAATTTTGCCTTTATGGATGATGCCTAGAGGCAATTTTGCTCCATCTAAAGCGACGATAACCTTTAAGCCTTTTCTAACATTAGGTGCTCCGCAGACGATGTGAAGTACACCGTGTTTACCAGCATCAACTGTCGTCAAATGAAGATGATCACTTCCCTCCATCTTCTCACAAGTTAGAACTTGACCGACGGTCAAATTAGTCGCGCTTGATAAGGGCGTAACATCTTCCACTTCAATCCCAGCGAAGGTAAGCTTATTAGCAATCTCTTCAGGAGTAAATGCATCCAAATTAATATATTTTTTCAATGAATTTAAAGACACTTTCATCGTTTTAACCTCCTATTTACGTTTGAATTGTTCGATAAATCGAACATCTCCTTGATAAAATTTGCGAATATCATCGATACCATAACGAAGCATCGCCACGCGTTCGATGCCAATTCCAAAGGCGAAACCGCTATAAACGCTCGGGTCGTAGCCGCTCATCTTAAGAACATTTGGATGGACCATGCCCGAACCTAAAATCTCGATAAAGCCGGTGCCCTTACAAATTGAACAACCCTTGCCATGGCATTCCATGCATGAAATATCAACTTCAAATGATGGTTCAGTGAAAGGAAAATACGAATTTCTAAAGCGCACTTCCCTCTTCTCACCAAACATCTTTTTCACAAAGAGTTCTAGAGTCGCTTTTAAATTAGCTAATGAAATATTTTTGCCGATAACTAGTCCTTCGATTTGACCAAATTGATGCGAATGCGTAGCATCATCATCATCTCTTCGATAGCATTTACCTGGGCAAATAATCTTTAGAGGTTGACCATTCGCCTCATCCATCGCATGCGCTTGACCAGGCGAGGTATGTGTTCTAAGCAAAAGATTATCGCTAATGTAAAAAGAATCGTGCATCTCTCTAGCGGGGTGATTGCTAGGAATGTTCATTCTTTCAAAGTTATAATAATCGCTTTCAACATCTGGCCCCTCTTTAACCTCATAGCCCATCGATACGAATATATCGCACATTTCATCGATAATTTCGTAGAAAGGATTAATCCCACCTAAGCGATAATTAATCGAAGGTAAAGTAATATCGATTTTTTCTTTTTCTAGCCGCTCCTTAATAATAGCTTCATGAATTTCTTTTTCTTTTGCTTCAAAACGCGTCAATAAATCTTTTTTAATATTATTTATCGCTTGTCCAAAGGTAGCTCTATCTTCTCCTTGAAGTTCCTTAATAAAAGACATCATCGCATTTAAAGGTGACTTCTTAGACAGTTCTTTTTCTTGAATTTGCTTTAATGCTGCTTCATCCTTCGCCTCATTAATCTGCTTGAGGATACTCTCTTTTAATTCCTTAGCTTTTTCAATGGCTTTAATCATAATTTTCGCCTCCTAAAATAAATAAAATGACACTCAGGAACGAATTTCTCCGTGGTGCCATCCTTCTTCCATTCATATTTGAATTTAGCTCTACATCTTAACGCGATGAACGCTTCTATAACAAGAAGATGCTCCAAGGTGAATTCACTTGTTCTTCTAACGCGTGGGTTCCACTATTCCACATTCCCTATTTAGAAGAATGATAAGTTACTACTTCTTTTCTTCGCGTATGTATTATAGCACACACCCACGGGAGTGAAAGATGAGAAAAACAAATAAAATTGCAAGAGATGAGATTAATTCAACACACGTAAATCGATAAAGTAAAACAAGAACTAATATCGCATTTTCTTCTTTTTATTTTCTAATAGTCTATAATGAGGCTCATGAGAAACAAGATTGTCTTAAAGATGACGATGAGTGCGATGTTTATCGCAATCGCCTATCTATTGACTGCCTTCGCTGCAATTCCTTTTCCATTAGGAAATGGATATATCAATTTTGGCGATGCTGTCATTATGTTTTCTTCAATTGTTTTAGGTCCCATCTATGGCGCACTTGTCGGTGTCGTTGCCGGTTCGCTTGCCGATTTAACGGTTGGAGGCTTTCTATTTATCCCCTTCACCATCCTCGCGAAAGCGGGCGAAGCACTTCTTTCAGGCTATCTACACAAAATATTCCCATCATTTTTAAAATGGCTCGCTTACATTATTGGAGCCATATGGATGGTCATCATATATTTCTTCTGCTATTTAATTTTATATGGAAATGCCGCATTAGTTGGATCATTATTCGATTTAATCCAAGCCACTGTCGGGGTAATAATGGCCATCGTTTTAGAGAATATTTATTTAAGAATATATAAACCTAACGTAAGCAATACATAAATATTGCTCCAGCGATCGCAACATTCAATGATTCAATATTTTTGATATCAATCGATATTTTATAATTAGCTTTATCCTTAATATTTTCTCTTATTCCATGCGCCTCATTGCCTAAAATTAAAAGATATTTGCCAATGCCTTTAACTTCATCGATATGGTTTTTCGAATCAACAACTGTAGCGATGCTAGGATAACGACTCATTAATTCATCTAACAATGTATCATTCTCGTCATCAACAATTACATTTAATGAAAATATCGCTCCTTGACTAGCTTGAATCACCTTTTCGTTATAAATCGATACGCATTTTTTCGATAAAACGACATCATTATAGCCAAAGGCTAACGCGCTCCTTAGTAGCGTCCCCATATTCCCAGGATCAGAGACACCATCAAGATATAAGACAAAATCGTTTTCGATATGAGTATTAGGTTCATTCATTGAGCAAACAAACACCACTCCTTGACTATTCTTATATTTTGAGATTTTTTCTAATATTTCTGGCGTAACTATATATTGATCAATATCTTTAGAAACATTGTCTATTTCTTTTAACGTATATATTTCTTTAACTCGATTTTTCTCTAAAGCCATTTCAAGAAGATGAAAGCCTTCCGCAAGGAAACACTTCTTCTTGTTACGAAAAGAAGCATTATCGTATTTTGCTAATTCTTTAATTTTATTATTTTGTTTTGATGTTATCTTATAAATCACTGATAAACGCCTCTTCTAAGTTTATTTTTAAGCTCCCAATAATTTGGACAATATTTATAAACAATATTATAAAACTTCTTACTATGATCTCGTTGAAATTCATGCGCCAATTCATGGACGACCACCGAAGTGATGATGTCAGGAGAATAATGCACTAAATCGAATTGAAATGATAAGCTATGCGTCTTTAAGGAATTAGAGCCATATCGCGTCGACATGTTTTTCACTCTTATCTTATAAGGCTTAGATATATTCATCTCTTTTTCTAATTTACGGGTTATCTCCGTGAGCATTTCAAGTAACTTCTTCTTCAATATTTCATCGCTGAAGACTAGATCAAATCTTATTCCAAATAGATATGTATAATTATCTCCTCGAGGAATAATTCTTTTTCCCTTCTTCTCCATTCTTTTAATTAGAATAGGCAAGCTTCTAGCAACAAAATCCTTTGCTTTCGCTTCGCTAAGCAAATAAGGAACAGTACAAACATAACCTGTTTTAGCCGTTCTTAAATAAGCATTCCTTTGCCTTTTAAAGGTAATAGGAACAACATATACTTTCCCATTAACTTCTAATTCATAAATAATTTGTCTCATATATTAAAAGCGATAAGAATAAATAAAACTGTTCCGAGTATCAAAAATGAAGAAAACATAATAATAAATAAATAGATATAAAATCTTGATGATTTACTTCTTTGATAATCTTTAGTTATGTTTTCAATCTTTTGTTCAACATCCATAAAAACAATAATACATTAACTAGCCCCTAATTGCTTAAACAAATTGAATGAAATTAAACAAAAGGGCTCTTAGAGCCCTTGCATAGTTCCATAAATCTATTATTAAGAATTAGTTTTATATTCTCTATAAATTTTATAGCCGTATTCAATCTCTTCTAGATGATAGATCTTACTATTTTCAGTTGTAACGCTATCGTTAGGAGCAATCTCGTTATGGAACGCTGATTCATCTTTAACGTAATTATTGATAAGCACATCATTAAATGTAGCACCATAGATATTGACAAGTGAATTTGTAATTTGATTAGCGCCTAAGTTAGAAACAAGTCTACTTGTTCCATTACCATCAACTTTAAATGCGCCACCATAGATGTTAACTGTAGTTTCAAATGCTTTGATATCAAACACATTAACATTATTGCTCGATGAACGCGCATCTAATGTTCCGCTATAGATGTTTATATTCGATGGATTCGAGTTATTAGATACATTAATTAAGCTAGTCCTCAATGATTTGCTATTCTTTAATGTTGAATTTTTAATATTCAAATTAGCTTTTCCATAAGGAATATCGATACCGCCATCGATTACTGAATTAAATATATTGATTTCATCGACAAAGGCGTTATTGGTGGAAATTACTGCATAACTAGTAGAAACGCTGTCGGCAAATGCTAATGTAACGCCATCAAGAGTAAGATTAGTTCCGCCTTCGTCCCAACCAAATATGTTGTAATTCCAAGTACAATTTGAGATTAATGTGCCATTTCTAAAAGTAAGATTTTTTGTCGTGCCAGAATCAAATTCAAAGCATTGAGGAATTGTTAATGTATTTCCAGCTAAGTCAACAACAACATCATTACCTAATGGCCATATGTCGTCATTGTCGACTATCGTTAAATCATCTAACAAAATAATGTATTTATCACCACTTGCACGAATCGCCGTATTAAATTCAGCTTCTGTACTAACCTCATAAAATGCAGTAGTTGAAGCATTAGCTTGAATTGCTTCAACGCTAAAGCCGATAGAGCAAGTTCTATTTTGGAAAATATTACCAGCAGCAATCGGAAGTTCTAATGAATATTCATCGCTAACTGTAACCGTGCCATTAGCCTCATCGGTTGTCGGTTCTAAATCTTTCCAATTTGTTTCAAAGGAACAAATCTCATAACCTGATGTATCGCTAGTGTCCTTAAGTGAAAGCATATTAAACAATGTTTCATCACCATCTAATAATGAAAGCTTTGTTTTGTATTTAGTCTTAACATTACTATAATTCGTAACATTGATCTTAAATGTCACCTTATCACCTGGTGTCACCTTATCCAATGTTAATGAATTATCTACAAAAGTAGCTGTTCCTCCATTAGCAAATACATCTCCACTCGCGGCGTTAGCATCATCGATCACGCTAAGACCGTCCGCGGCTATTGAGGTAGGTGAATAAACCTTCACTTTTTCAAGTGTCGCTTTGACATTGACCTTACCGCTTGTAACGGCAATATTAGTTTCGCTCGCACTAGTGAATAATGCATAAGTTGCACCGGCGATGAGTGAACCCGCCACAGCAATCGAAGCAAGTGAGGCTATGATAACACTGCTTTTTTGTTTTTTGTTCATACGATTTACCATCCTTTTAATAAACTAGAAAATAAAAAAATAACATAGAGAGTTATCTATTAATCAATTATTAATAAAATTAAAACTCAATTGTGTCCGTCCTTTTTTCCATATTAATTTTAAAAATTAAAAAAAACAAGGTCACTTAAAAATATATCGATAAATAGTAATCTATTTAATAGATTTTTATAACTTTGATATTTCGTTTATAACTCCATTAACAAATTACAATTGCCTTGAGTTCAAACACTTTCTTCTTTTTTTAATTAAAGAAAAAAGTAAAATATTGATATGAAAATTCTCATCTCCGCCTGCTTAGTTAGCGATAAAGTTAATTATAAAGGTCAAGGAAATTACACTCCTTTAGTCGAAAAGCTCAAAGAAAAATATGATCTTTTGCTATTTTGCCCGGAGATGGAAGGCGGGCTATCTTCTCCGCGCGTGCCAAGTGAAATTAAGGGTTCACAAGTCATCAACAAAGAAGGTAAAAATGTTACTCGACAATTCGAATTAGGCGCAAGAAAAGCTTTGAATCTATGTAAATATTTTGGCATCCACAAAGCGGTCCTTAAAGAGGGTTCACCTAGCTGCGGAACGCACAATATTCACGATGGTAACTTTAAGGGAAATAAAATAAACGGTATGGGTGTCACCGCACGTCTATTAAAAGAAAACGGTATCGAAGTCTATTCCGAAGAAGAAATTGAAAAACTCTTATGAATATAAGCAAGGAAAAATCGATTAAAATAGGCAATATCCTTTTATTCATAAGCATTATTACATTATTGATTGCTCTATCGAGCTTCTTTTTCCCATTTAAAGAAAACATAAATGGACTTGAATTGGCTTTTGGTGAAAATATCACTCCATTAGCCACAATTCCGTTTGTCATCTATGGAATAGCGATTATCTTAGGTGCGTTAATATTCTCTATTTCCTATTTCCCTTGGGGAAAAATCTTGCTTTTATCATTTGGAATACTTTCCTTTTTAGCAAGTATTCTTCTTTTATTCATTAATCCAATAGCTTATGGCTTAATAATCGCGTTTATAATGGGAATAATATCCTCAATTCTATTAATAATATCCTCATTAATGAAATAAAAATTACGATTCTGTTCCCGCTTTTTCATAACGCCAACTAGCAAACTAAATGCAGTTTAAAATACAAAGTAGGAAAGAGAGATAAATCAATAATTATTATTCTGCCTTTGATAATTGATTTCTAATTTATTTTTATATGCTTTAATAATATCTTCTGAGGTAAAACCTAAAGACGCGCCGAGAGTTAAAAAGGTATTAAAACATTCGATATATTGCTCTATTTCATAATGTTCATGCAAAGAAGAAACTAATGAATATAGATTTAAAAATTGCTTTGATAAATCGACGTAACTTTTACTAAATTCATAAACATATTTATCTGTCTTTAAAGGTATTCCTAGCGAAAGGAGGAAATGCAGTCCATCGACATATTCATCGATAATTGTTTCCTTATCGCTCGCGCTTTTATTCGACCAATATTTAAAACATCTAGTTTCGTTAGCTAATTCGCCTAATTCAACAAGCAAAGCGAGTAATCTTCTATGAAAAGTCGATTCGTAAGAAACATTATGTTTGGATGCAATTTCTTCATCTAAGCCTAATTGAAGAGAATAGAGCTCTTTAAGGTCAATTATCATTATTCACCGACCTTCTTTAAGTGCCAAATATCGCGTACGTATTCTTTAATCGTGCGATCACTAGTGAAGAAACCGCTCATGGCGATATTGACAACGCACATCGAACCCCATTTCGATTTATCTAGATATAGTTGTTCAATCTTCTCTTGTGCTTTAACATAGCTATCGAAATCTTTGAGGATGAAGAAGGTGTCGTTATTGTTCATTAATTCATCAAAGATGAGTTTAAATCTATCCTTCTTCGCCCAAGGACCATCGAATAAAGAATGCATAATCTTATTAATTCTTTCATCGCCATTAAGGATGTCCCAAGCGTTATATCCGCCATATGAATAATAGGAGAGAACCTCTTCACTGCTTAAGCCGAAGATAACGATATTGTCATCTTTAACTAAGTCATGAATCTCGACATTCGCTCCATCCATCGTACCTAAGGTAATCGCTCCATTCATCATGAATTTCATGTTGGAAGTGCCGCTAGCTTCTTTCGATGCAGTCGAGATTTGCTCGCTAACATCCGCAGCAGGAATGATAAGTTCGGCTAAGGTGACACCATAATTTTCAAGGAAGACAACCTTCATGAATTTACTCGCCTTTGGGTCGTTATTGACGACATCGGCCACCGCTAAAATGAGTTCGATAATCCTCTTGGCGTAAACATAGCTCGGCGCCGCTTTCGCACCGAAGATAAAAGTGCGAGGGTGCATCGAGAAATTATCATCTTCCTTGATGCGTTGATATAAATACATGACGTGGAAGATGTTCATCAGTTGACGCTTATAGGCGTGCAATCTTTTAATCTGCACATCAAATATCGAATTAACATCGATATCGATGTCCATCTTTTCTTTGATGTATTTAGCCAATTTAACCTTGTTTTCATGTTTGATCTCACCAAGGCAACGCTTAACATCTTCATCATCTTTATAGGCAAGGAATTTATTCATCTCGCCTTCCATGTTAGTAATCCATTTACTACCAATCTTTTCGCTAATAAGCGAAGCGAGTTTTGGATTAGAATAAAGTAACCATCGTCGATGGGTGACACCATTGGTCTTGTTGTTAAATTTAAATGGGAAATATTGATAGAAATCTCTGAATGTTTCATTTTTTAATATCTCGGTGTGAAGCGCGGCGACACCATTGACAGAAAAGACGGTGTAAATCGCTAAATTCGCCATATGAATTTGCCCATCTTTAATGATTTGCATCGAATAAAACGCGCCTTTATCGACATTGCGTTCAATCATCTCTTTGTTAAAGCGCTTATTGATTTCTTCAATAATGTTATAGCAACGAGGGCAAACTTGTTCCATGTATTGAGTCGGCCATTTCTCTAATGCCTCTTGCATAATCGTATGGTTGGTGTAGGCCATGCATCTCTTCACCACATCATAGCTTTCATCCCAACCATAGCCGTAGACATCCATCATGAGGCGCATGAGCTCAGGAATCGCTAAAATTGGGTGTGTATCATTGAGTTGGAAAACGAAATAATCAGGCAAATTTAACAAAGTTTTTTTTCGTCTAAAGTGGCCTCTAAGCACGCTTTGTAATCCGGCACTTACCAAAAAATATTGTTGACGTAATCGTAACAATTTGCCGTGTTCAGTCGAATCATCAGGATATAGACCAAATGTCAAGGCCTTTAAATCAGATAAATAATTTTCAAAAGATGTATTCTTCGGTAAATTCACCTCGCTAGGCTCCGCGGACCATAAACGTAAAACATTAGTCACTTTATTACGATATCCGACAATCGAGACATCATAAGGCACTGCTTTAACGTGCACCGCATCGACAGTTCGCATGCCGAATTCGCCATTATCCTTGAGATAAGTTTCAGTGAATCCGCCGAATTCGACCTCGACCGCGTGCTTAGGTTTACGCACTTCAAAGACAAAACCGTTCGCGAGCCATTGATCAGGTACTTCAAATTGCTTACCTTTTTCCAATAATTGACGGAAGAATCCATATTCATAACGTAGACAGTTTCCGCGAACTGGATAACCAAGTGAAGAAATCGAATCTAAAAAGCAAGCTGCTAAACGGCCTAAACCGCCATTACCGAGTCCAGCATCAGCTTCTTGGTCTTCAATCGCATTAATATCGATGCCTAAATCAGCTAATCCATCACGAATAACCTCATATACACCTAAATTTTGCAAATTGTTATTCATCAATCTCCCCATGAGAAATTCCATGGAAAAATAGATCAATTCCTTCTTATCTTCGTTTTTAACTTCCTTACGGACGCTACGCCAGTCATAGTTGGCATAATCCCTAATCATTTCCCCTAAAATATCGTATTGTTCGAGGATATGACTTTCTTCGATTGTGTTAGAATATTTTTCCGCTAAACGGCGAGTAAATTCTCTTTTAAAGACCTCTTTGTTTGAAAACATATTCATAAGTGTTAACCTTCCTTATTCTTTATTTATATTTATTTATGTTTTTTAACTTTAAATATCATCGCGGCAAATGAACCGATTTTCGGACTGATGCGATACGGCTGATTCTCCGGCCCAAATTCAACGCTTTTAAGCGGTAAACCATTGTATTGATTCGCGCCGCCATAGACATCTTTGTCGCTATTAAAAATCTCATCATAAGTACCGCCAAGAGAGACACCGATATCAAAATATTCATAATAATTCGGAGTCATATTGAAGATAAATACAAGATTTGCATCGTCAGAAATGCGCTCAAAAGCTAAGATAGAATCGTTATTATTATTGACCATTAACCAATGGAAATTCTCGGGATTATATTCGTTAAGATACATCGCTTTTTCGTATCGATAAATGAGATTTAAATCGCGAATGAGTCGCGAGATAGAATCGTGCTTAGGGAACCTCTTTAGCTCCCAAGGTAATGATTTGCTCTCGTTCCATTCATCAAAACTCGCCAATTCGTTACCCATAAAAGATAATTTCTTTCCCGGATGTGCGAATTGGTATGTATATAAGTTGCGTAACAAGGCAAATTTTTCATCGTAATCGCCCCACATCTTATTGATGATGGTCCCTTTTCCGTGAACGACCTCATCATGAGACAAAGGAAGCAAAAAATTCTCGTTAAAGAAATACGCCATCGAGAAAGTAATCATGTTATGGTCGTATTTTTTATAGATTGGATCGAGATGATAATATTTTAATGTATCGTTCATCCAACCTAAATCCCATTTATAGTCAAAACCGATTCCGTTATATTCTAATGGCTTACTAACTCCATAAAAATCAGAGCTATCCTCAGCGATCATCATCAATGATGAATGACGTTCATGGAGATGATAATTAAGACGTTTTAAAAATTCAATCGCCCCTTCGTTAGTCCCTTTCGACTTGTCGCCATCGATAAAAAGCATATTGCTAACCGCATCGACGCGAATGCCATCAAAATGGAATAATGAAGCAAAATAATTCATCGAGGACATCAAAAATGAACGGACTGGGTCTTTCCCTAAATCAAAATAGGCGCTGCCCCAAGGCGAAAACATTCTCGATTTATCCTTGTATTCGAATAGATGGTCGCCATCAAAATCGAAGAGACCAAAATCATCTTTTGCAAAATGAACAGGTGCGAAATCGAGTATGACTCCGATGTCTGCTTGATGCATTCTATCGATAAAACTCATCAATTGCTTAGGATTGCCATAACGGGAGTCAACTGAATAAAATCCCGTCGCTTGATAACCCCACGAACCATCGAATGGATATTGAACAATCGGCATGATTTCTACATGCGTATAGCCAAGTTCTTTCACATACGGAATTAAGAAATCAGCAATTTCTTCATAAGAAAGGTTTCTACCATCAACTTTCCCTTTCCAACTGCCTAGATGAAGTTCATATATCGACATCGCTTTATCAAAGCAACGCGTTCTATTTTTCATAAACGAATCATCGTGCCAAATGAATCCTTCATAATCGAAAAGGCGCGAGCAAGTCGCTGGACGATATTCGCTATAAAAAGCAAATGGGTCAGCTTTATCGACGTATTGCCCATTAGCGTTTTTAAAATGATATTTATAATTTTGGTAATTTTTAAGCCCAGGAATGAATAATTCAAACGTTCCCGAGTCATCGATTTTCTTCATCTTATCGACGCGGACATCCCAATTGTTCCATTCCCCGATAATCGAAACATCGCTCGCCTTAGGAGCGTAGAGACGAAACATCACGCCGCTAACCTTATTTTGTTTAGTAAAATGTGCTCCAAAAAATGTATATGCATCAATGCATTGGCCGAGTAAATAGTCGTAGAGAAGACCGTAAGCCATAACTAGAAATAATTATATGCACATTCACGCGTAAGAAAACAAAACTTTTTTTAAACTTTTCCCATAAAATCGAATAAAACGAGAATAAATTAATAAAATTTTTAAATAAAAATTGATAATCGACTAGTAAATCAAAAAAGTTCTTTTCTCACTAAGTAAATTCAAAAAAATATTTGAGACTAATTTAATATCTTCCTCTTCTAAACGAAGAAAATATAGTTTACTATATTCCAAAGCGATTAAAGATATAAAAAATTAACAATTCCCTAAAGCCAAATAAATCAAAACATACAATAGTTAGAAAATTGTATTAAAATCGATAAAGATAAATAAATTCGAGGTGTAATATATGGAAAAAGTTATGGCGGTAAATGCTGGTAGTTCCAGCTTAAAATTCAAATTATATGAAATGCCAGAAGAAAAAGTCTTATGTTCAGGAAATGCTGAACGCATCGGACATGATGATGGTATTTTTACAATCAAGTGGAATGGAGAAAGCGATAAAAAAGTTCTCCCAATTTTAGATCATAAAGATGCGGTTGAACTCGTTGTTAACGCCATGCTTGAAAAAGGCGTTGTCAAAGATATGAACGAAATTAAAGCGATTGGTCATCGCGTCGTTCAAGGTGGAAAATATTTCTCTAAATCGGAATTGTTCAATAAAGATACCGAGGATAAAATCGAATCATTAATTCCTTTAGCCCCACTGCACAACAAAGCGCATCTCATCGGCTTTAGAGCCTTTAAGAAAATCCTTCCTAACGTCACCAATGTCGCCGTCTTTGATACGGCTTTTCACCAGAGCATGGAAGAAGAAGATTACGTATTTCCAATTCCTTATGAATTAACAGTTCAATACGATTGCCGTCGTTATGGAGCGCATGGAACAAGTCATAAATATCTATCGCAAGAAGGTGAAAAATACCTAAAAAATAATAAGCATCACCGCATCATCTCCTGCCACATTGGCTCCGGCGCATCGATCACAGCAATTAAAGATGGTAAATGTATCGCCACATCGATGGGGCTTACTCCATTAGGAGGAATTATGATGGGCACACGAACTGGCGACCTCGATCCATCGGTCATGAATTATTTATGCGAATGCACCGGCAAAAATGTCGAAGAAATGTATCAAATTTTCAACAAGAAATCAGGCTTTCTAGGGGTCAGCGGAATAAGCAACGACTCTCGGGATGTCCTCGCCGCGATTGAAAAAGGTGATAAAAGAGCGATTCTCGCCAACAAAATATTCATCCGTCGCATCGCGGATTTCATCGGTCAATATTACGTTCGCCTCGGCGGCGTCGACCTCATAATTTTTTCTGCTGGAATTGGCGAAAATTCAGCGATAACAAGAAAGCAAATAGTCGATGAAATCAAAGAAAGTTTGCAAATTGAGATCGATGAAAAGCTCAACGACACCATCCGTGGAAGCGAGGCATTAATCTCCACAAAAAATAGCAAAGTTTTAGTCGCTATCATCCCCACAGATGAGGAAGTTATGATCGCTCGCGACACCTATTCTTTCATTAAATAAAAAAATACTCAAAATAGATTAAAGCACTTTAGTGCTTTTTCTTATAAAAATTTGTTCTTGACTCTAAATAAATCTTTTGTATACTAAATGCAATTAAATTGGGAGGAAAAACAAATGAAAAAGACATTAACACTAATCCCCACAGCATTACTTGCAGTTTGTTCAGTAACAGGATGCGATAACAGTCCGAAAAACCTCAGCGAATTCGTAAGCCAATTGTCTGATGGTGAACACACAAAAAGCGAGATCGAACCAATGATGGTCGACGCGATTATCTCAAGTAGCGATGATAAAGTCACAAGCGCAAGTTACGAAGTTTATGACTATGTCCCCTATAGCGCACTTAATACAGGCCTAGATGAAAGCGAGTATGAGCAAGCAGTTCATGACTTGCACCAAAAACAATCTTACACTCGTTATGATAACGATGTCGTCGTAACCGATGAAACATATTCTAATTATGGCTATGACAAAGATATGATCGAATTAAATGATGGCATTTCTCGAACCGAAAGTGCTTATATCGGAACAGGCTACCTTTATTCTGATGAGGATAAGACACTTCATTACACCTACACGCAAGATAAGAATCCATCAAATAGTTATTCATTCACCTACGCGAAGAAAGTTAACGATGATGATAAGAACAAAATTCTAAAAAGCGGAGGCTTAAGTGATACGCTTCTATCATCGATTAAAAACGTTGAAGAATGGTATGCTGACTGGGCCAGTGAGGTTGAAAGCTATGATTTCCTTACAGCAAACGAAAATTATGTAGCCACAAAAGCAGAAAACAAATTAAACGTTTCATTCAAGAGTTCCATCGATTGGGAACCTTACTCACTAGAATTTGCTTGGGGATGGGAATATGAAGAAAAAGCCGATGGTTCAACCGATTATACTAAGCCTATTGAAAAAGTAACCGATCATTACGATGGTTATTATCTAAAACAACAAGTCGTTTTCAATTATGATTTCTCAATCGTCGATGGCTTTATTACCGATGCCTATATCGTCCAATTCGGTTATGTTATCACCGTCTATAAAGACAAAAACTGGAAAAGCGGCGATCCGACTCCAAAAGAGGATTTAACCGATGAAGATTTAGCAAAACTCGACCTTGAAGTCGCTGAAACTATGTGGTTCCAAAGCGAAGATGAATCTGGAAATACTGTTTATACCGAATATAAAAATCCATATGATGGAAACAGTGTCTACACTCGCCTTATGTATACGATTGAAAAATATACGACATCCGGTGCATCAAATGGTGATTTTGATACGAGCAAATTACCAGACGCTTCAAAATATCGTGAAGATGTTGAAAGCGATGACGTCGGCGCTTGGATTTCCGTACAAGATATCGTCGAATTAGAAGAAGCGGAATAAAATATCGTTTATAATAAAGGGCGGTCAATCACCGTCCTTTAATTTGGAGTTAAATATGGAAACGCTAATCGACATAGAAATAAAAGAACGTTGTAATGAATTTGCTGACGAATACAAAAAAGTATTAAATCTCATCAACGAATTCAATAGAATTGCTATTTTTCGTCATCAAAAACCAGATTATGATGCGATTGGCTCGCAGCTTGGTCTCGCCTATTTTATTATGGATAATTTCAAAAATAAAGAAATCATCTATACGGGCGATGACCACGTATCATTAACTCCAAAATGCTTTCCGAAGATGATGCAAGTTGATGATGAATGGTTTAAAAAACCATTTCTCGCCATCATAGTAGACACCTCTAATAGCGATCGCATCGCCGATGATAGATATAAACTTGCAGATAAAATCATCAAAATCGACCATCACCCGCAAGTAGAAAATTTCGGCGATATCCAAATCGTCGACCCGACAATGTCCGCTGCTGGGGAACTTTTAGCCAACATGCTCATCAAATTTGATGGTTATAAAATATCTAGACGTTCCGCCAAAGAGATATATAAGGCGATCGCCGGCGACTCCAACCGCTTTTTATATGCCGAGGTAAACGCCCACACCTTTGCCGTAGCAAAATATCTATATAACATCGGTCTAGAGCTACCAACGATTTATAAGGAAATGTATAGCGAAGACCTTTCTTCCTTAGAATTTACAAAATGGGTGCTCGAGCACTACCGCATAACTAAAGAGGGAATCGCCTACTACGTCTTAAATAAGGAAGATTTAGATAGACTTCATCTACCAGCAGAAAGAGGGAAAGATTGCCTATATTTATTCGATCATTTCGACAATGTGCCAATTTGGCTAAGCATCACCTACGATGAGAGCAAAAAGAATTATCGCGTCTCATTAAGAAGTAATGGCTTAGACGTCGAAAGCGTCGCCTCAAAATATCGAGGTGGCGGTCATCTTCAAGCCAGCGGGGCGAAATTAAAAAGTCTTGATGAATTGCCAAATCTTCTTGCTGATTTAGCAAAACTTATCAAATAAGTCTCAATTAGTCTAAAAAGGTGTCTATTAAGATACCTTTTTTATTTTAAGAAATGTATCATATTAATATGAACTTTGCTCCATTGAATCTATTAAGCGGCTATTCTTATTTAAAAAGTGGAATCAAACTTGAAGACTATTTAAAAAAGGTCAAATCTTTTGGCTATGAATACGCCGCCTTAACTGACATCAATAGTCTCGTGGCGATGCCATTATTTGTTAAATTAGCAAAAAGTAACAACATTAAGCCATTAACAGGTTTAACGCTTTATATCGATAACAATCCCTTCGTCTTTATCGTCAAAAATGAAGAAGGATATAAGCATTTACTCCATCTATTATTTTTAAGTGCAAAAAATGAATTAAATTATGCTTCAATGAGCGAAGAAAATGATGGATTAATCGTCATCCTCCCTTCAAAAGCTAAGTTGATTCAAAGCCAATTACATGAAAAAAGTTTTGCCCGAAGCTTAGCTAAGATATCGCGAAATATCAAAGAATTTTATATAGGATTAGATATTGAAGATAAATCATTTTTAGTCGACCTTCGCGACTTTGCTTATTCTCACGGCTATAAAGTCGTCGCCTTCCCTAGCGTTTGCTATTTAAACAAAGAAGATGCGATAACATTAAAAATATTAGAAGCCATCGATAGGAAAGAGACGCTGAAGGAAAAGCAATGTAATGGTGAAGAATATTTACATAGTTATGATGAACTCAAAGAAATCTATACAGAAGAAGAACTCAAAGAAAGCGTTATAATCGCCTCATCAATCAATTTTGAATTCATTAAGAAGCGCGGAAAAATGCTCCATTATCATAACGATGAAGGATTAAGTAGCGATGAATATCTAACTAAACTCGCCTTTAAAGGATTAGTAACACTTAATCTCAATAACAAAGAATATCAAAAGCGATTAAATGATGAATTAACAGTCATTAAAGAAATGGGCTATAGCGACTATTTTCTTATCGTTAAAGATTATGTCGACTACGCAAAAAATAACGATATAATCGTTGGCCCTGGTCGAGGAAGCGCCGTCGGCTCGTTGGTGGCGTTTACACTTGGCATAACAAAGTGCGACCCGATTAAATACGATCTCATTTTCGAACGATTCTTAAATAAGGAAAGGCAAACACTTCCTGATATCGATATCGACTTTGAAGACGATAAAAGAGAAGAAGTTGCTAAATACATCGAAAGAAAATACGGAAAAGAACGCGTTAGCAAAGTCATCGCCATTCAAAAATTTGGGGCCAAACAAGCTTTAGGAGATATCGGTCGCGTCTTTAATTATGAAAGAAGAGATATCGAATTATTCACCAAATTAATAAGTAAAGATGAAGAAAAATTGTCATTAAGACAAATCTATAAAACGAATAAGAAATTCCGCGATTTAGTCAACGAAGATAAATACTATTTAGAAATTGTCGCCTTGGCCAGTCGAATTGAAGGTCTTCCTCGTCAAGAAGGTCTTCACGCCGCTGGGATCGTTATAAACGATGAGGCGTTAAATGAAGTCGTTCCAATTTCGATTTCTAGCGATAATTCCTATGTCGAACAATTTGAAAAAGATTATTTAGAAGAACAAGCTTTCTTAAAAATGGATTTATTAAGCCTAAGAAATCTCACAATCGTTAAAGATGTCTTAAAACGTATCAAACATATCGATGATTCACCTAAAAATATCGACGATATACCTTATGAAGATAAAGACGCTATCGCCTTGATTAGAAATGGGAACACCATGGGACTATTCCAACTTGAATCTCCTGGCATAAGAAAAGCGATCAAAGTTCTTAAACCAGTCGATTTTATCGATGTCGCCGCCTTACTCGCCTTATATCGACCAGGCCCGATGCAAAATATTGAAGAATATAGTAAGCGTAAGCAAGGAAGAGTCAAAATTAACTATACATCCAAAGTATTAGAAAATATCCTCGCCCCGACTTATGGCATCATCATCTATCAAGAACAAATAATGCAAATAGCTAATAAAATGGCTAATTTTTCGCTCTCTGAAGCGGATTTATTAAGGCGCGCAATCTCGAAGAAAAATAGTAAAGCCCTTCTCTCATATCAAAAGAAGTTTGTTGAAGGAGCGATAAACAATGGTTTTAAAGAGGAAGAAGCCAAAAAAGTCTACGATACGATTTATAAATTTGGCGACTATGGCTTTAATAAATCGCACGCCTTAGGTTATGCGATGCTCACCTCGAAAATGGCGTATCTAAAGCGATATTATCCAAAAGAATTCTATGCATCAATTCTCAACAATTCTAATAGCGAGAACTTCTCCTCTACCATCTTAGAAATCAAAGCTCAAAAGATAAATATATTAAACCCAGATATCAATCGCTCATCTTTTGTTTATTTAACAGATGAGAATTCCATCATCTTTCCATTGACGATGGTGAAAGGAATATCGTTAACAACCGCTTTAGAATTAATTAAAATACGCGATGATAAACCATTTAGTGATCTATTCGATTTTGTTATCCGTAGCCAAAAAGCCAAGATTACGAGCAAGCAAATAATCGCCCTCATCGACGCGGGAGCATTTGATAAAATTGAACCATCGAGAGCTAGTTTAAGAGCCAACATTGCAAACGCGATAAATTATGCATCGATGCTCGTGGGTGAAGACGGGAGCATGATTATCGATGAGTCAATGTTCCCAAAACCAACGCTTCTTAAATGCGAAGATAACATCATGGTAAATCTTAATAAAGAATACGACGCACTAGGTTTAATGCTATCGACCTCACCTTTAAAGGTGGCAAAAGAAAAGCTCAAAAAGCAAAAGATAATCAATATCTCAGAGATTAAAAATCAAACAGGAGATGTAACGATTGCCGCCTTATTTAAAAACTTCAAAAATATCGTCACCAAAAAAGGTGAACCGATGGCCTTTGCCTCAATTTATGATGACACAGGTGAATTAGAAATAACTATCTTCCCCGCCACTTATGAAAAATATTTTTCATCATTAGTTAAAAACGCCATCGTCATAATCAAAGGCTATTACAGCGAAAAAAGAAACGAATTCAATGTCACAAGCATCCAAAAATTGGAGGAATTAATCAATGAATAAAGCAATCGTCATCGACGGAAATTCACTTTTATTCCGCGCATATTATGCGACGGCCTACGGTCCAAATCCTTCAATATTAAGAAATAAAGAAGGCATTCCAACCAATGCGATTTTTGCCTTTGGCAATATGTTAAATAAAATACTTAATTCCTTAAAAGAGGGCGATGCGATATTCGTCGGCTTCGATACCGGAAAAAAGACATTTCGTCACGAAGAGGACAAAGACTATAAAGCTAATCGAAAAGAATGCCCAGAAGATTTAAAAGTGCAAATGCCTTTAGTAAGGCAAATGCTTAAGGCACTTAATATTTTTACCTACGAAAAAGAAGGCTTTGAAGCGGATGATGTCTGCGGAACCTACGCCAAAGAAGCGAGTAAATTAGGCTATACGGTCGAAGTATATACTTCCGATAAAGACTATCTGCAGCTCATCGATGAACACATAAATATCAATTTATTAAAAACTGGCATGAGCAATATCTTAGTCATGAACGAAGAAAATATGCTATCGCTATATGGAATAAAACCATTACAAATAATCGATTACAAAGCCCTTCGCGGCGATAGTAGCGACAACCTCCCAGGCATTCCAGGAATCGGAGAGAAAACCGCGGTTAAACTCATCCAAGAATACGGAAGTTTTGACGAAATCATGAAAAATGTCGATAAGATCAAGGGCAAAGTAGCTACCTCATTAATAGAAAACGAAAAGATGGGAAGATTGTGCTATCACCTTGCTAAAATAGACACGCACGTTGAAATGCCCTTCTCGCTTAGCGATACGATATATGAAGGATATGACTTCGATACAATCAACGCTTTTTGTAACCGTTTTGAATTAAAACAATTCCTTAATCGCCTACCAAATCGCTTATCCAAAAATAAAGAAGAGCAAAAAGAAATCGAATTTAAAACGCTCACATCATTTAAAGATGTTCCTTTATCAAAAGAACTTGGAATCGCCTTAGATATCGAGCCAGGAAATTATAATGAAAGCGAAATCTATGGACTAGCGTTATCAAGTCAAGGCAACAACTATTACATCAATATTGAAGACGTTAAAAAAGATGAGACACTGAAGAATATCTTAGAAGATAAGACGTATCATAAATATTGTTACGATTATAAAGCGATAAAAGTGGCTCTTTCCCATCTAGATATCGAAATTGATGGCTTAACTTTTGACACATTATTAGCAATATATGTCTTAGATACATCATTAAAAGGAGATGTTGAATCCGCCTTTAGATATTTTGGTTATGTCATCTCAACAAACAAAGAAAATGAAATATCATTATTCAATAATTCTGACCCTTCTAGAAGCGTTAAAATCGCCTATTATAGCCTCCACATATCGCATAAAGCTTTATCAGAAATCGATAAATTAGGATGCCTAAATTTATATAACGAAGTCGATATACCGTTAGCCTCTGTCCTCGCCGATATGGAAATTGAAGGCTTTCCATTAGATATTAAAACATTAAAAGAAATCGGAAAAAGTTTTGAAGTTGGTTTAGAAAACGCGAAAAAAAGTGTCTATACCTTAGCCAATGAAGAATTTAATATCGACTCGCCAAAGCAAGTTAAAGAAATTCTATTTGATAAACTCAAATTGCCAAGTGGCGATAAAAAGAATTCCACATCGATAGAAGTATTAAAAGAACTCGTCGATGTCCATCCTATCGTCGGAGCAATACTTCAATATCGAAAATACGCAAAATTATTATCGACGTATGTAACAAGTCTTACTTCGCACGTCTATAGCGATGGAAAAATTCATGCGTTATTTAATCAAGCCTTAACATCCACGGGAAGATTATCATCTAGCGAACCAAATCTACAAAATATTTCCATCCGCGATGAAGAGGGTAAACTCATCAGAAAAGCTTTCTTCTATCCTGATGAAAAATATTCGATATTATCATTAGATTATTCACAAATTGAATTGCGAATACTCGCCTCGCTATCGAAGTGTGAACCTCTAAAACAAGTATTTTTACGCGGTGAAGATATCCACACCTCCACGGCGAAAAAAATATTCCACGAAGAAAATGTAAGCGATGAAGAAAGGCGTAGAGCAAAAGCGGTTAACTTCGGCATAATTTATGGAATTTCCACCTGGGGACTTGCCGAACAGATCGGCGTATCCACAAAAGAAGCTAAACAAATCATCGATAACTTCTATGATGCTTATAAAGAAGTTGGCCAATATTTTGCCCAAGTGACAAAAGATGCCACAAAAAATGGATATGTCACCACTTTACTAGGTCGAAGGCGATATTTAAGAGAATTGAGCGATTCCAATTATCAAGTTCGTGAATTCGCTAGACGCGCGGCGATGAACGCCCCGATTCAAGGCACCGCCGCGGATTTAATCAAAATCGCGATGATTAAAGTAAATAACGCTTTAAAAGAAAAGAAACTTAAAACCAAGATGATACTACAAATCCACGATGAACTGCTCTTTAAAGTCCCTGAGGAGGAAAAAGAAATAGTTCTTCCGTTAGTGAAAGAAATTATGGAAAATGCTTTAAAACTTGATGTTAAATTAGAAGTAAATGGAGGATATGGTCGTAGTTGGTACGATTGTAAATAAAGATGCCAGAATTGCCAGAAGTAACAACGATATGTCGAATCCTCGATGAGGAAGTTAAAGATAAAACGATAAAAGATGTGGCGATTTATCGAAAGAAAAACATCTTGAATGAACCTAACTTTTTTATCGATACTTTAAAAGGCAAAACCATCGAATGCGTAACAAGAATTGGAAAATATATCATCTTCTATCTTAGCGAGGCCGGAGTTTTAATCTCACATCTAAGAATGGAAGGCAAATATTTCTACGATAAAAAATATAGCGAAAGAAAACACGATATCGTAACTTTTTATTTTACTGATGGCACCGCATTAACATATAACGACACACGAAAATTTGGCATTCTAAAAGTCTCCAACCTAGACAAATATCGATGGGAACCTCCTTTATACGGATTAGCATTAGACCCCTTACAAATTACTCAGTCCGATTATCTATATTTTAAGTTTGAAAAACTGCATAAACCGATTAAGGAAGTTTTATTAGATCAATCAGTGGTCTCTGGAATCGGTAACATCTATGCCGATGAAATACTTTTTGCTAGCAAAATTCATCCATTAACCCTAGCTTCTAATCTTGTGAGATTGGAAAGCGACGATTTATTAGAATACGCGAAAAGAGTATTAGTCCAAGCGATAGACGATGGAGGTTCAACCATCAAATCATATCATCCAAAAGATGGAATTAGCGGTAACTTTCAAACCAAATTAAAGGTCTATGACAAAGAGGGACAACCTTGTCCGTGTTGTCAAACTCCTTTAAGAAAAATTCGCGTCGGAGGAAGAGGTACAACCTTTTGTCCTAATTGCCAAAGGCGAAAAGAAAAGCGCATAATCGCTATTACGGGAGCGATCGCTTCGGGCAAATCTAGCGTCTCGAATTATTTAAATAAAAAGGGATTTATAATTTATGACGGCGATAAAACAACCCACGAATTATATAAAAATCCTCTTTTTATCGAAAAATTAAAGAAGATAGTACCCAAATTAGAAATCATTGATAACGCAGTCAATCGCAAGAAATTGTTAAATATAATGACGAATAATCAAAGCATTAAAGAAAGCGTTGAGCAATTAGTCTATGATGAAGTAAGAAAACTCGCAAAAGATACGATAGATAAATACCATAACGGCGAGACAATCGTTTTAGATATCCCACTCCTTTTCGCAAGTAAAATTGATGAATACGCCGATGAAATATATATAGTCCGCACTTCAAAAGAAAATCAAATTAATCGATTAGCTATTCGTAATGGAAATATCGAAACATATTTAAAACTAAATGAAAGTTATCAAAAGCAAGAAAAAATAAATAAAGCCACCGCGATCATTCATAACGATGGCGATTTATCTTCACTATACAAGCAAATAGATAAAATTATTTGTAGAGAGAAACACCGTTAAAATCGTATTCTTTTTCGCACATCGTCTCCAAGATATTCGACAATTGTTTCCCGCGAATTTCACCAGCATTTTTTCCAATCGAATACAGCTCTTTAATTTCCTTAATTGAAAAATCGCTAGTAAAAAAGGTCAATCGCGAATTTTTCTCTCTATCTAAAAGAAGCGGTATGACAATAAAATCGCGTAAATATTCGTTTTTATATTCGGAACCAAAATTATCCAAAAGCAATAAGTCGACGTTGTTTAAAGCAACTATTTTGCGCGTAAATTCTTCTTTGTTTTGATAGGAGAGATCCGCTAAAGCCTTAAACATCGACGCGCAGTCGACGACGGCGACTTGCCCTTTGTTTAATCGAGCAAATTCATTAGCGAATGTAACAAGGGTAAATGATTTACCAGTTTTATGTTTTCCTTTGACAAATAGCCATCTTTTTGATTCGCCATCAATTATTTTGGCAAAATCCTTAATTATTTGCTTTCGCACAATGCTCAAATCGAGATTTCTTAAAGAAGAATCACGCCACTCAATTGGGCAATCATAGAATAGATATTGATTGTCAAGGCGAATCTTTTCTAAGATTTTATCGCATGGCTCATAAGAAGAAGAAAGGTAGCCACAATCTTTAATTAAATTCATCTTTACGTGTGGAGTTGCTTTAGAACATTTATCAATCCCTGGGCAATTTTTGCAAACGTGATAATCATCTTTAAAATCACTTAATTTAGCAATATTTTCACGAACTTCTTTCATCGTCAAATTAAGAGGCTTAAGGAGTTCATAAATCTCCGCATCATTTTTAAGATCCTTGACAAGTTTATTGATAAGTTCTTCCATATTTGAACCTTCATAAAGAGATTCAAAGGCTTTCGCGTCTACTTTTTCCATCTTTAACTGCTCCTCTTTTGCTTATCAAATTTTGAAAAAATCTCATCTATTTCATCTTGACTGATGTCGTCTTCTTCACCACTTGTTTTCTTTTCGCCTTCATTTTCAACATCATAATTTTTATCTTTATAAGATTCTTTCTTTTTCTTAGATTCACTGTTGAGCGAATTGAGATAATTCATCGCATCAATCGAATTTTCAACGCCTTCTCTAGCTAATGAAGCAGCGATTTTTTCGCAGTAATTGCGAGACAAGATGTTGTTGTTTTTATGTAGCACATAATCGACGATGACATTGATTACACCCTTAGAAAAACTATAATTCATCGATAAATCATTAACAATCTTCAAATCACTAGATGCGGGCTTGGTGTTATTTTGTAATATTTGAAGCCATTCCGCAGGCGATTTTTTATCCATCATTTTAATCTTAGAGGCAAGAACTGAATCACCACTTACCTTAGAAGAGGCAAGTATTCTTTTTTGTAATATCGGATAGCGAATTTGATCTTCAGCCTTCTCAAATACCTTTGAAAAATCGATATGTGGAAAAGCATCGCTATGATATTCGTCGATGATGATAAAGGCCATCGTCTTCTCATTTAAGCCAAACAAAGTAGCAATTCGTTCAATTTCGCGCATTTCTTTTTTTGATATTGATGAGATATTAATCTGCGAATTGTCTTCGATAAATTTAAAAAATAAATCGAAACTAAAATCCATTTTCACGCGTCCGCTGTTATGGCCGAGCAAGTCATTAGATATCGTCTTTCTAAATGACATATCATCGTAATCGGGATTAAAGACATCGACAAATGAAGAAGAAACTTCTTTATAACCATCGGGTATTTTTAAATCGACCCGATAATGGAATGCTAAACGCTTCGCTTCCTTCTCCCCTAAATATTGGATGATTAAACCTTTAAACAAGACGTCATCGAAGAAATCTTTAGGTGATTTCGGGGCGTATAAAACGTAGATGTAATAATTGTTTTCTCCTTGCTCAAGGATATAACTTCTTAATAGACCAACCGCTTCAAGAGCTTGTCTAGCATTTAATAGATTGCCAGAAGTTATCTGCATGCTCGAAAGAAGTTGAGATGTCGTAAAAACAATTTCATCGTCTTCATTTCGCTTTTGCTTTAATAAAGTCAAATAAAGCATCGTAGCTAACGAGCCAATCAATGGTTGATATAATTCAATAATTACATCTTTGTCGACATTGCTGATCAAACTCGCAATTCGTATTTCGTAGATATCTTTTTCGCTAATGTAGTTCATAACAATTTTTTGCCTAAGAAATATTAGCACGTTACTTAGATAAATACTATAAAATGTTTCGATAATATCTATTCTTTTATTAGCATGTGGATAACTTTTACACGACGAAAGGAAACTCAGTAAACGATAATATCGAAACTATTTAGCATCACCAAACATCTTTCCACAAATTATCCACAAAATAATTTAACTAAAAAATGTTGTTAAAACATAAGATATGTTTATAATATTGGCGAGGATTTTTTATGATACATAAAGTTGCAGTCTTAACATCAGGTGGTGACGCCCCTGGAATGAATGCGTGCATTCGCGCGGTTGTCCGTTCAGGTCTTAAATCAGGATACGAAATGTTTGTCATCTACGAAGGATATCGAGGACTTGTTAACGATAAGATAGAACAAGTCGATCGTAATTTTGTCAGCGACATCATCAACCGTGGAGGAACGATATTAAATTCTGCAAGATTACTCGAATTTAAAGATGTCGAAGTGCAGAAAAAAGCTGTTGAAAATCTTAAAAAACACGGAATCGACGGCCTTGTTGTCATCGGCGGAGATGGAACATATCGCGGAGCAAGTGCTTTAAGTAAATTAGGAATAAACACCATTGGTCTACCAGGCACAATCGATAACGATATCGCTTCAACCGACTTTTCCATCGGTTTTGATACTTGCTTAAATACAATCGTTGAATGCGTCGATAAATTGCGAGACACGACAGCATCGCATCAAAGAGCTACTTTTATCGAAGTTATGGGAAATCACTGCGGCGATTTAGCCCTCAATTCAGGTATCGCAGAAGGCGTGGAAATGATAATTTCTCCCGACCATCCGATGAGCGAAGAAGATATCTTTCAAAAATTAAAAGACCTCAAAGATGGAAAGAAACAACATTCGTTAGTTATAGTCAGTGAAAAAATCTTCCCAGATATCTACGAATTTGCTAAAAAAGTTGAGAAAGAGACCGGAATTGAAACGCGAGCAGAAGTCTTAGGTCACCTTCAAAGAGGAGGTTCACCATCCGCGCGAGATAGAATTCTAGCTACCGAATATGGAGTCGAAGCTATACGCGCGTTGAACAATAATGAAACCAATGTTTGCATCGGCATTAAGAACAATAAAATGGTTCATATTAAAATCGATGATGCCTTAACGATGAAGCGCGATCCTCACTACAACTTATTAGATGTCATTAAATTAGTTAACAGATAATGAAGAAAGTATTATCGCTTGATATCGGAGGAACAAATACTCGTTTAGCTCTAATCGACGAGAAATTTGAGATTGAGAAAGTAGAAATTATCCCCACTAGAAGAAATTCAACAGATAATTTTCTAAAGAGTATCGATGAACTTTTATCTCATTTCAATTTGACTGAAATCGATTCTCTTGGCATCGGCATCCCTGGAGTGTGCGATAAAAAAACTGGTTATATCAAAACGATGCCCAATGCATCATTAAAAGATATTCCATTAGGACAATACATTTTTGAAAAATATCATAAGCATGTTCATATGCGTAATGACGCCGAGATGGCCTCTTTAGCAGAAGCCTATGTCGGCAAGGGTAAAGATTATAATCGCGTATTTTTTATCACTATCTCCACTGGACTTGGCGGAGCTCTCGTCGTCGATAAGAAAAATCAAGATTACATCACAGAAATCGGTCACACCGCCTATTGCTATAAAGGAAAATGGACGGAATACGAACTTTTAGTCAGTGGTGATCACGTAAAAACCCTCGCTAAATTAAATGGGCTAACGATTAAAGATTCTCAGGAATTCTTTGATTTAATTCGCATTAAAGATGAAAAGGCGATAAGCGTTTATCACGAATGGCTTAACATCCTATCCGATTTCATCACCCTAATTGAAAATTCCTATCACCCCGACATCATAACCGTGACCGGAGGAGTTATGAAATCAAAAGACATTTTCTTCGAGGATTTAAAAAATCTTCATAAGGAAGTAAAAATTGTTGAATGCGGAACAAAAGAAAATGCCGGCCTTATCGGCGGAGCGATATACGCCTTCGAATGTGAAAAAGGCAAAAATTAAACATAATAGTTGCTTTAACAGTATTTTAATAATATATTAAATGTGCGTTGACGAAGACATATCGAGAACGCCGCTTATCTTAGAGAGGAAACGTCCGCTGCAAGTTTCTATAAGCACATTCTCGACACCACTTCTAAGCATCTAGAGAAATAATCTAGACGTCGCTTGCGTTAAGAGCATACCAGAGTGCATATCGTAAGATATGAAATAAGGTGGTACCGCGTTAGTAGCGTCCTTATATGGACGTTTTTTTATTTAAAATGGAGGAAGAATTATGAAATTTGATCCACACACCCTTAACCATTCCGCAAGTCATCTTATGGCGGAAGCAATCATGAATTTATATCCAGAGGCCAAGCTCGGCTTCGGCCCTGCGATTGAAGATGGTTTTTATTACGACATCGATTTACCATTTTCGCTCAAAGACGAAGACTTGCCTCTCATTGAAAAAGAGATGCATAAAATCGCTGCGAGAAATGAAACATTTGTTCGCAAAGAAGTTTCTAAAGATGAAGCTTTAAAATTATTTAAAGATAATCCATATAAAATCGAATTAATCAACGGAATCGAAGGAACAATCACCGTCTATTATCAAGGAAAATTCTTTGATTTATGCGCCGGTCCACACGTCGAAAGAACTGGACAAATCCAAAACTTTAAGCTCCTTTCCATCGCTGGAGCGTATTGGCGAGGCGATAGCAAGAATAAGCAACTCCAAAGAATCTATGGAACATGCTTTGAGAAGAAAGACGAATTGGATGCATATTTAAAACTTCTTGAAGAAAGAAAAGCTAGAGATCATCGTAAATTAGGTAAAGAACTAGGCCTATTCATGCTCTCTGAATATGGACCAGGCTTCCCATTTTGGTTACCAAAAGGCATGATTTTAAGAACTGAACTCGAAAACATGTGGAAGGAAGTGCATAGTCAATTTGATTATCTACTCGTCGACACGCCTATCATGCTTTCCAAAGAGCTTTGGATTACCTCGGGTCACTGGGACCATTACAAAGACAATATGTATACGACAAAAATAGATGAAAAAGAATTCGCAATTAAGCCGATGAATTGTCCGGGTGCGATTCTTTGCTATAAAAATGACCTACATTCCTATCGAGAACTCCCACTTCGCTATGCCGAACTAGGACACGTCCACCGCTATGAAGCATCAGGTGCATTAAATGGATTATTTAGAGTTCGTTCATTCACTCAAGATGATGCACATACGTTTGTTCGCGTCGATCAAATTGAAGATGAAATCAATTCAATTCTAAAGCTATTTGACAAGATTTATTCGATGTTTGGCTTAAATTATGCAATTGAATTATCAACTCGCCCAGAAGAGGGCTATATCGGTAGCATCGATGTTTGGAATGAAAGCGAACGCATCTTAAAAGAAGCATGTCAAAAATCCGGCAAAGAATTCAAAATCAATCCAGGAGATGGAGCTTTCTATGGTCCAAAACTCGACTTCAAGGTAAAAGATTGTATGAATAGAGTTTGGCAATGTGGAACTATTCAATTAGATATGAATCTCCCAGAAAGATTCGACGTCACCTATATCAATGAAGATGGTGAAAAAGAAAGACCAGTTCTTATCCACCGCGCGTGTTTAGGAAGCATTGAACGCTTTATCGGCATCATTATCGAGCACTTCGCTGGCGCTTTCCCGTTATGGATTTCACCTGAACAAGTCCGCGTCCTTCCAGTCAATAACAACTTCCATTTAGAAAAAGCTAAAGAAATTGTCGCTAATTTAAAGAAAGAAGGAATCCGCGCCTCGATAGATGATAGCGAAGATAAACTTGGCTATCGCATGAGAAATGCTCAGGTTAATAAAGTTCCATACACTCTTGTAATCGGAGACCACGAAAAAGAAGAAGGAACAGTTACTTATCGCCACTTTGGAAGCAAGAAACAAATTACCATTCCATTTGATGAATTTGTAATTTTATTAAAAAAAGAGATTTCTTCAAGAGCGCTTCCTGTTGTAGAAGAATAAAGAAAAACAAATTAACACTTGAAACTAGATTATACTTTTAGTATTATAAATCTCGCAAAACGTAGAAAGAAGAACGCCCACGTTTCTCACCAGATCGATTAATTGATTGGTAAACGCTACTGTTAATGAAAATTGACAAGTTTAACGGGCGTACTTCACGCCCGTTTTCTAGTAAAGGAGTGATTGCTTATCAATAACTATCCAATTAAATCTGGACCACAACGTCCAAAAAACACCAACAACGATCTCGTAAACGAACGAGTCCGATTCCCTGAAGTGCTCTTAATTGATGAACAAGGTAATCAATTAGGAAAAATGTCTTCAAGAGAGGCTTATAGCATCGCTGTCGAAAGAGAACTCGACTTGCTATGCGTTGCTCCAAACGCTAATCCACCAGTATGCAAAATACTAAATTATGGAAAATATCGTTTCGAACAACAAAAGAAAGCAAAGGAAAACAAGAAAAAACAACACACAGTTGAAATCAAAGAAGTTCAATTGACACCTCAAATCGGTGCTCACGACTTAGAGACCAAAGTTAAGGCAGCTAAGCGCTTCCTTGAAGATGGTAATAAAGTTAAGGTCGGAGTTCGTTATCGGGGAAGACAAATGAGCCACCTTGAAGTTGGTGAGGAAGTTATGAATAAGTTCATTGCTTTGCTTGAAGAAGTTGCTATCGTTGAGAAAAAACCATCGATGGATGGCCGTTGGCTCAGCGGTGTAATTGCTCCCAAAGCGAAAAAATAGGAGGTAGAACAATGGGAAAAATGAAATCTAAAAAAGCTCTCACAAAACGTGTGAAAGTCACCGGAAGTGGTCAGCTTAAGAGACATAGTGCCTACACATCGCACCTTGCCCCAAGAAAAACAACAAAACAAAAAAGACATTTAAGAAAGGCTTCACTCGTCGACAACACCGACTACAAGAGAGTGAAAACCTTGATTCAATAAGGAGATCATCATGGCTAGAGTAAAAAATAGCGTTGCCACACGTGCACGACGTAAAAAAATCTTAAAAAGAGCAAAGGGATATTTTGGCAGCAAGCATCTCCTCTTTAAAACCGCGAAAGAACAAGTGCTTCGTTCATTAAGATATTCATATAATGATCGTCGCAAACTCAAAGGCGAATATCGTAAACTCTGGATTAAGCGAATCAATGCCGCTTGCAGAAATAACGATATCTCGTATTCGCGATTCATCAATGGACTAAATAAGGCAGGCGTTAAAGTTAATCGCAAGATGCTCTCTGAACTCGCAATTAATGATCCAAAAGCCTTCTCTGACTTAGTTACAGTTGCAAAGAAAGCAAAATAAATTATCGAATTTAAAATACTCACATTGTCGTGAGTATTTTTTTATTCTATGAATAAAACAATTAAAGTAATTCGTCGTCCTTTTTTATGTAGATGACATCAATATTGTTAAGCGCCTCAGTTAAAAGCGAATCAAAATCAACCTTTGTTTCATATTCGCGACACTTTTCTAAATTTGGCCTTGTCTTAGGGTTTTTAGGTGCAAATATTGTGCAACAATCTTCAAACGGACGAATTGAAATATCATATGTATCTATTTTTCGCGAAATCTTAATAATGTTTTCTTTATCTGTGACGACTAAAGGGCGAAGAACAGGCATATTTGTAACTTCATTAATAACAGAGATTGAATCGAGTGTTTGTGAGGCAACTTGGCCAACGGATTCACCGCTACTGATGGCTAGGCAATGTCTTTTCTTAGCAAGAGAAGAGGCGAGTCTAAACATCATTCTCCTCATCAACGTAATCGCATAGCTTTCATCGCTGACTCTGTATATTTCTTCTTGAATTTTCGTAAATGGTACTACATTAAGCCTAATCGTAGCTTGATATTTATTTAATTTAGAAAGCAAATCTTTTAATTTTTCGATAACGCCGATATTCGTATAAGGAGGGGAGGCAAAATGAATACATTCGATCATAATTCCTCTTCTAAGTAAACAATAAGCGGCGACAGGAGAATCAATTCCGCCGGAGAGCATATGCATTACTTTTCCTGACATCCCTAGAGGGTAGCCGCCACTACCTAATATGGTTTTTGTAAAGAAATATGCTCCTTCATTTCTAATCTCTAAGGATAAGAGGATATCAGGGTTATGCACATCAACTTTTAAAGATGTGTTTTTTAGTATTTCCCCAGCAATAATTCTATTCAATTCATCGGAAATAATCGGGTAATTCTTATTTGCTCTTTTACTATGGACTTTAAATGTCTTACCATCTTCATTTTTAATGATTTCTAAAGCGACTTTCTTTAAATTCTCAATCTCATCACTAGTTCTTTTAACAAGCGAAAAAGAATGAATTCCGGGAACTTCTTTAAGTACATCAATAATGTCATTACATTCATAATTATTAAGTTTTATATAGATGTGATCGTATTTTATTTCGTATTCTAAATTATTAAATTCCTTCAATGCCAATTTAACATTTCGCCCTAAAGTATTAATAAAATCCTTTTTATTTTTTCCTTTTGTAGATAATTCGCCAAAGCGAATCATGATGTAATCATAAATCATTTAATTGACTCCAATATACTTTTTAATGTATCGATAAATAGCGATATTTCTTCTTTTGTATTGCTTCTATCAAAAGATAAACGAATTGAATTGCTTGATACGATATCATTTTTCCCCATCGCTTTTAAAACATAGCTCATCGTTTCTTTTTTTGAATGGCAAGCCGATACAGTGGAAACATAAATTCCCTTATTTGATAAAGCCTCGACCACTACACTAGCTTTTTTGTTTAATAAAGAAAAATTAAGAATATAACAAGAACAATTCTCACTACTATTGATAACAATATTATCGATTTTCTCTAATTCGCTTTTAGCAAATGTATATAGTTCGTGAACATAACGATAATTATTATCAAGGCAATTAACCTCTTCTTTTATTAATTTAGCTAGCGTTAAAGCTAATGCCACGCTTTGCGTCCCGCTTCTAAAGCCATCTTCTTGTCCACCACCAGAAATTATAGGCAATAAATCGATGCTTTTTTTGACGATGAGGGCTCCGCTGTTCTTAAGACCATGAATCTTATGAGACGAGACGACAAAGCTATCAATATCGTTATAAGGTAAATTTATCTTCCCAATCGCTTGAGTGGTATCGACATGCAAGGCAATTTTTGGATATTTAGAAACGATGTTAATAATATCTTTAATCGGATTAATGCTTCCAATCTCATTATTCACCGCCATGATAGAGACAAAAATAGTATTATTTTTAATCGCTTTGGCTAAATCATCTACGGAGATTAAGCCGTTATCATTAACTTGAAGTATAGTTAACTCAAAACCAAATTGTTCGAGTTGCTTAAAACATTCTAAGACTGAAGGGTGTTCAATCGCGGTTGTAATAATGTGATTTCCGCGGTTTTTATGAGAAAGACAATATCCCTTAATTGCTAAATTATTCGCTTCCGAAGCAGAGGAGGTAAAGATGACGCGATGATTTTTGCACTTAAAAGAATTCAATATCGATTCTCTTGCCTTATTTAATAATGAATTAGTTTTAATTCCTAAATGATGAATAGAATTAGGATTAGCAAAATATTCGCTTTCAATCGAAGCAAAATATTCCAACGCATCTTTGTTTGGTCTAGTAGTCGCAGCATTATCGAAATAAAGAAAATTATTTGTCATGATTAACTGAATGAATTTTCTTTAAAGCGTTTCCTATAACGACATAACTATTTTCAAATTCGCCATTAGCAAATAAATTTTCGGATTGTTTAATCAACGCGTCTAAATCGCTCAAGCGATGACGGTCTCTATTCGCATATAAAATACCGTTTTCCGCAAGAAGCATTAAATTATATTCTTGACTTATTGCTCCATTATCAAATAATTCGTTATCGATATCTTGAAGCTCACTAACAGACTTATTGACCTTATCAACATCGATTGGTGAGGTTAATAATAGTTGATTAACCTCTTCTAATAAATCATAAAAGCGATTAATTTTATCGCTGTATTTCTCACTAATCTTTTGGATGTCGATGTCGCGAATTGTCTTTTCACCTTCGCGAACCTTCTCATAATATTGAAATAAAAGATTATATGCGTTTTCAGAATCGATTTTTAATGAAGCGATATATTTATCAAATTCATCTAATGAAGCTATGACAGTTTTTGATGCTTCTTCAAGTTCGTTCATCTTATTAACTAATAATGAATAAGGTTGTTTTGTCGAACTATGAATAAAGGTGTCGAGCGATCGTTTTAATGCGCCGAGTTTATTGATACTATTTTGTATAGAATTAATCGCACTTTTGTGCTCATCATTAATGATATAAATATTATCAACTTCAGGAATGGTATTGCATAACTTAATAAATCTTCTTTCGATCATATTTACCGTTTGGTAGATGAGCTCATTTTTCTCTTCGAATATTTGACGCGCTTTTTTCTCATCTTCAAATAGAGCGAAAAATTCATCGATACGCGAAATGATATCATCGAGCTCACCGCTTACTCCGCGGACATCAAAACGTTTGATTCTAACTGTCAATTGAGCAACTTTCGCGCGCATCTCTTTGATTGATGAGCTGACGCATAGATGATGTAATGGATAATCATCCTGTTGCATGATTTCATAAGCGTTTTCTAGCGAGACTATCTTATCAGGAATATATGTTAAAACAGTCGCGCATAAATTCGGCAATTCACTCATCGCATTTTGCATTTCGCGAAGAATTTTATCAATTTTAGGTAAAATCGCATTCGCATCATCATATTGGGCTCTTTCAATATTTTCTTCAAATTCACTGAATAAAGAATCGATGTATTGAAAGATTTCTTCAAAAGAAGAAGACATTAATTGAAGATCACTTTGTTTAGAATAATAATCTTGTTTAATTCCTCTTAATCTTTCCTTTAAGGATAATGAAGCTTGTCTACATTCCTCTTCAGGACGAACAACTTGTAATAAGTCATTATTCAATGTATTGACTTCGCTTTCATAAGCAGCAATTAAATCCTTCCCATCAGTTAAAGCCGCTTTTAAGGCTTTATATTTTTTCTCGTCAACTAAATCCTTAAGGTGATTAATTGTCGATTGCGCATGAGCATCATGCTTATCTCGCACCTCTTTAAATCTTTTCAAAAATTTCGTATGAATTTCAACGTAGAGTAAATTGCTACGAGAAATAATTTCTAAACGTTTAACATATTGAGCATCTTGGCCGATGAGCAAAGCGTGTAGATATTGAAATCGTCTATCTAATTCGCGAATTTGTCGACGCAATTTATTCTTCTCAAAGACGAGTTTAAAAAGTAAAACGCCAATTAAAATTGATCCAGCAATAATCGATATAACAATGATGATGGCAATCATTCTATTATGTTGACTCGTCGCGTCCAAAAAATTCATAAGTTTTATCTCGCATTGATTTTAGCACATAAGACAACCATTTATAAATAAAACAATGATATTTTTTACATATCAATGAGCAAAAGATAATTTAAAAAATTATCGCTTATTTATTAAACGATTCTACGCTTGCGAATTAAGAAAATAATTAGTGTTATTAATCCGCCTATAACGATAACGCCTCCAGCGACAGAACAAACTATAATAATTGTTTTGTTGTTTTTATCAGCATTTTTTTCGTTATCCTTTTGACCTACTTGATCAACGATAACATCCAATTCGGCGAATATTTCGCTATTTTCAATAGAGGAAACTCTTAACGTAACTTCTCCTTCTTTATGTGCAAATGCAATATTGCCATCAAAGGAGATAATCTCTTCATTTGATGAAGACCATATCACATTTTGATTAGCGTCTTTTGGAGAAACGCTAGCCTCAAATGTATAACTCGTTCCAATCTTAATAGAACTAACCGGGTTATTAATTGAAATCGATTCAACAGTTGCATCGGGATTTGGACTAGGTGATGGGTCTTTAGAAGGATATTTTTGATTGCATAAATTTCGAACGCTTTCGGAAGCGTTGCTTCCAAAAATCTTACAAGCATATTCGGGATGGTCGACGAATGGATTGCGATTCTTTTGCAATGAAGATTCAGCAAAATCATTGCGATTTCCTTCTAAAACATCAGGTTTATCCTCGATGTGCCATTTAAGTAATGTGTCATATGATTCGAATACATTTGTAATTTTAGGCGTTGAAGCATTATAGACATTTTGATAAGCAACGAATACATACATCACAATTCGCGCACAATCACCCTTAACAGAATCAAGTGGTTCAAATGAAGAACTGCTTCCAGTCCAGCCATATAACATCCCATTGTAATATTTAGCATCACCAGATTGGTTTAAATCAGTGAATTTTCTATTCCCTCGCGTACTATTCGTAGTGTTATACGTAGGTCGAATATGAAGTAAATCGGCGCCGGCCTTTCCTGTCCCCCAATTGTTATTTGACAAACTCTGAGGCCATGTATGTTCTCTATTCCATGAACTCGCTTCGTTTTTCTTGACCGAGTCTCTGGTATAGAAATAAATCATATTATTTGAATTTGTCGGATCTTCATCAGCCTCTTGAAGAAGTGAAGATAAGTGGTTAACGCCACTTTTCGAATACGTAGGATATGCAGCTGGTTGAATCTTACTAGATAATTCTTTTCTTAAATTGCTATCAAGTCCCTCATCATTGGATGAAATCGAATCATAATAACTTCCCGAATATGTATAATCAGCAAAATTATCGGTATGAGCAGTCGCATTTGTCTCAACAACTTCTTTGATAATGCTATTTTTTATAACTAGCGAAGAAGATAATGAAAGAGTAGAAATTAAGATAAGCTTTGGAAAAATGTCTCTCACTTTCATATTGACCTTTTATACTCCTTATAAATCAGTATAGAACAACTCATTGTAGAATTTATAAAATCAAAGATTGATAATTGTAGCATGACAGAAAAGGAATTATTACAACAAGGTTATCTACACAACTCAAACACGAAAGAGTTGGTAAATGAACGTCTATCAGCAAATAATAAATGTTACAAATATAACAAAGTTAAACCATCGAATTTAAAGAAAAGAGATAAGCTTATTCGCAAACTATTTGGAAGCGCTGGGAAAAACATATTTGTGATGCAACCATTTCTCTGCGATTATGGCTATAACATTCATGTCGGAGATAATTTTTACGTTAACTTTAACGCCGTGTTTTTAGATGGCGCAAAAATAACGATCGGAAATAATGTCTTGCTCGCACCAAATGTAACGCTTTCCACAGCAGGGCACGCCATCGATCGCGAGCAACGCGTATTAGGATTAGAATTCGCTCATCCAATAACAATTGGAGATGATGTGTGGATTGGGGCGAATGTCACAGTTTTGCCAAATGTTAAAATTGGCAATAATGTAATCATTGGGGCTGGAAGCGTAGTCACAAAAGACATTCCCGACAATGTAATCGCTGTTGGAAATCCTTGCAAAATCCTAAGAAAAATCGAAACTGCTGATAAATTTAAATATAAAATCTATTTAGAAGGCAAAAACTAAAATTAGTCTCAAAGACTTTGATATTGCATAGATTTTAGGCGCAAAAAATTTGTTGTTGACATAGCCAACGGATATCTATAAGATATACATTGCATTTGCAGCATGTAAATATTAGCTCGTCCGATGCTGGAACTATCGTGGAAAAGTAGCCACTTGCTCATATGGTGAAATTCGTCTCATTAGCATCCGGAGTTAGGAATTTACACCTCTTGCTTAATGCGTTAAGTGAAAGGAGAACACTATGAGATACACAGGTTCAGATTACAAACGTTCACGTCGTTTAGGTTTTTCAACGCTTGAAACTGGTAAAGAACTCGCCAAGAGAGCTTATGGTCCAGGTCAACACGGAAATGGTCGTAAAAGAAAACCATCCGAATATGGCAAACAATTGATTGAAAAGCAAAAACTTGAACAAATGTATGGCGTAAATGAACGTCAATTCCGTCGTTTATTCACGATTGCGAGATCGTCTGATGAAGTTACAGGCATTGCCTTCTTTAGAATTCTTGAATCCCGTCTAGACAATCTTGTCTTCCGCATGGGATTTGCTAGATCAAGAAGAGCAGCGCGTCAATTAGTCAACCACGGACACATCACAGTTAACGGCAAAAAAGTCGATATCCCTTCATATTTATGCAAAGTTGGCGACAAAATTGCATTAAAAGAAGGTCATGACTTAAAAGTGGTTAAAGAAGCACTAGAGAGTAAAGTTGCCGCCTGTGCATACGTTGAAGTCAATGCCGATAAAAAAGAAGGCACATTCGTTCGTTTCCCTGAAAGAAAAGAACTTCCTTCCGACATCAACGAAGCACAAGTTATCGAATACTACAACCGCTTACTGTAAGCAAAATGAGCAAATTAAAAGGAGCCTCGGCTCCTTTTTTTCTTTATCAATATTTAATCTACATTTGGATAATAGATATTCACTCTATCATAATTTGCTTCGAATGATTCTATTTTGCCGCCTTCTTTAATCTCATAGGAATAAAGAAGATAATTATCGATAGAATAATAATAAGAAATATCATTTTTAGTTCCTTGCATCGTTAGATTGCTCTCACCTGCCGAAGAAAAATTAAAATTATTTAAGCCTTCTTCTTCGTCGCTATTAATAAAATTTTTCATTTCATTAATCGAGAATAACAAAACTGAATTCAGCGAATTATTTAGTCTACTTATCGTCTCTTTCCACAATTTTTCATCATAATCGATGATAGACTTCGTATAAACAGGATTATTTTTGCTATCGCTCTCACCATTTATTCGATTCACTGTATATATTTTTGTAACCTTAGAAGAATCTTGCTTTACATAATTCCATTGTTCATCAATTGAAAATGTATTGTTTTCCTCATCGAGCAAGGTTAAGGTGTATGAACGAAAATAATTGTTAACGCCATCAAAGATAGTGTGTTGATAAAACACTCTATTTCCATTTACTTTTCTTTCCGATGTCGTCGTAAATTTTTGATAGGAGATTTCGTTATTTTCAAGTTTTGTATCAATGTTATTCAAAAAATCCATAGACTCGCTGTAAGACAAAGCAGAACCTTGACATGAGCTAAGTAAAATAGAAGCAAATATTAAACTAATAAAATGTTTTTTATTCATTAACAAGTTCAACTAAATAATAATTTTTCTTCCCGCGTTTAACGATGATGTATTTATTGAATAATGTATCGTTTTTGCTAATACGTTTATTTAAATCTGTTACCTTTTCGCCATTAAGTGAAACGGAATTACCCTTAATAAACTCACGAGCTTCACGCTTGCTAGTTGCCCCTTTAATGGCAATTAATAAATCTTCTAAAAGCATTCCTTCAGGGACGTTAACTTTTAAATCGGCGAATAGTTCAAGAATATTTTGTTCGCTAAGCTCTTTAAATTCGCCCGAGAACAAAGCATTAGTCATATTCACCGCTTCATCAGCTTTTTCTTTTCCGTGAATCGTTGAAACAACCTCATAAGCTAAAGCTTTTTGAGCAATTCTCGCCCCTAAATGTTCATAATGATCTTTAATTATAGCTTCGATTTCATCGATAGATTTGAACGAAAAAATCTTTAAATATCGCGCAGCATCATCATCAGTTGAATTAATGAGAAATTGATATAGTTTATATGGCGAGACCAATTTGCTATCTAAATAAAGTGCTCCGCCTTCGCTTTTACCAAACTTTTTACCATTGCTATCAAGAAGTAAAGGAACGGTAAAGCAACCCGCTAGAGTGTCGTTACCTTCTTTTTTACGAATTAATTCAAGTCCGCTGGTGAGATTGCCCCATTGATCACCGCCACCAATTTGAAGATGGCAGCCTTCGCTTTTATATAAATGCAAAAAGTCGATTGATTGAAGTATCATGTAGGAGAATTCAGAATAAGAGACACCGCTTTGAAGTCTAGAGGCAACAATATCCTTTGATAACATATAATTCACCGGAAACAATTTTCCATAGTCGCGAAGATAATCTAAAACGCTAAGTTTAGATATCCAATCATAGTTATTGAGAATAATCCCCTTCTTAGGGTCAGTTAAATCGATAAATCTTTCTAATTGATTCTTAATGCATTGCGTATTGTTATTCAAAGCATCTTTATCTAAGAAATTGCGTTCCTTCGATTTGCCACTAGGATCGCCGATCATTCCTGTAGCGCCACCGACAACAGCGATGATACGATGACCAGCTTTTTGTAAGCGCATTAGCATCGAGATCATAACGAAATTACCTAAATGCATCGAAGAAGCACTAGGATCAAAACCACAATAAATTGTCTGAGGTGTGTCCAATAATTTACGAACCTCGTCCTCGTTAGAAAAGTCTTTGATTAAACCGCGATACTTTAATTCATCAACAATGTTTTGCATATTTTACTCCTTAGTCGATTGACGTTTGATGTAAGTTGATTCAAATTTGTACGTTTTTGTCGATAAAACATTATTAGATAAATCGACGAGCATATACATCGCTCTTTTGCCGACTTCTTGCATATCGATATGCATCGATGTAAGAGTCGGTCTTGTAATGTTAGCATATTTTGTTCCAATTAAGGAAATAACCTCAACATCCTCAGGTACATTTAATCCGCTATCGGTGGCAGCATTAACAATCGCCGCAGCGATAGAATCACGATAGGCGATGAAATAACCACGATTATGATTTTTAAAATATTCCTTGAAATCTTCATAGGTTCTCGTATAAGAATCATCGACGTTCATGATTTTATAATCAACATTTGCATTTTCACAAACGCGCACAAAAGCTTTTTCGGTTCTTGCTAAAAGGCGTCCGCAGTTATGAACGTGCAAAAATATTGGTTTCTTATCACTTTTTGTCGCAAAATGCCTTTCCAATATATTCATCAAATTGTGTTCATATCCAAAGATGATACAACCGCTTCTTTCACCTTCGACTTTGTTATTGATGACAACAGTCGGGACGCAATACGATGATAATTTAGCGACATCATCTTCATCGAGTTCATCATCGAAAATTATTGCTCCATCGACGTGGCTGGTAATGACTTTATCGAGCATATTTAATGCATCTTCACGCGAATGAGCGGTGACAAATAAAGAAAGAATAAACCCTTTTTCCTTAGCGACCTCAGTAATACCATTGAGCATATTAGAAATATAAACATAATTGGCTGAAGGGATTACAACTCCAATATTAGTCGATTTGTTTTTCGCTAAAGCCTGTGCTAGTCCACTAGGTTTATAACCAAGTCTAGCGATTGTTGCTTCTACCTTAGCTTTAGTTTCTGGAGTTACATTGCTTTGGTTGTTAATAACGCGGCTAACAGTAGCTAGTGAAACTCCGCTCGCTTTTGCAACCTCATAAATAGTTACACGGTCTTTAAGATTATCCATAATAAGAACCTCTCTTCCTGTTTCATTATAAATGAAAATCTTTTCATAAACAAGCCACAAAAAAGAGGAGAAAAAATCAAATGTTGATATAATAATATCAAAAAATTAATATATGGGATATGAAACTTTTTTCAAGCGTTTATTCTCGATATTGTGGCGGCCTTCTTTTGCCTCGTTTTTGCCATCGAGCATAACTAAATCACCAGTGAAACCAACAGTCATATTATTAACAAACGCTGTACCAACACCATAAGTGTCAACAGGAACATCAAGCTCTACCCATTCTTTTATTTTTTCGGCTGTAAAAGAAGAGGAGACGATGATTTTTACATAATCAAAACCATTTTTATCTAATTCTTCACGCAATGCGAATATCAATTCTTTACAAACGCCATGTGGATCAAATCCGGATGTGTCCTTATCATCGAAATAATGATCGATTAATGATTTAGAGGTATCGACGCGCACCGCCCTAAGATTTCTTCCTAAATGTTTTGCTAATTTTAATGAATCCCTTACAACGTCGTTGTTGTAGTCAATAAGCGCGGTAACAGGTTCATTTGGGAAGGCCTTACGATATAAATCACTAGCTTTTAAGATATCTCCACCACAAATTTGAATGAGCGCATGAGGCATCGTGCCAACTCCATGTCCGCCCCACCATAGTCCTTGCGCATCAGTAGATACTTTTCTAATTCCGGCAACATAAGTTGCATAGCCATCACCAATTTGAGTGTTATATTCATCCTGGCGGTCAGCCATGGAAAAAATATCTTTCCCATTCAACACCTTCATAACGCGATATACATTCGTGGCGACACTACTTCTTCTAGCTAAAATGCCATCGATCATGCTTTCTAAAAAACCAAAGTCTTCATATTTACCAGTCACTTTTAACACAGGTTCATTTGCGTCTATTAAATCTCCATCATCAAGCGCTTCAATAAGCAAGTTTTCAGGGTGATGAGCAAAGGTGTGCACAAGTGCAATTGCTTCATCAACTCCGCAAAGCATGGCATCATCAGTTCGCTGAAACCATTGCATAGTGACGATATGATTTGGTAGGTATTCTGCCACGATTTTATGACTTTTAATAAAATAATTCGCAGCAAAAAAGCCATCTTTTAAACGAGGATCAAAATTGAATGTCCGATTGGTAAGACGACTTATTTTATGAGCTTCTTTAGCTTTAATTTCTAGTTCCATAGTTTTCCTTTCCTCTAACGGTTTAAAGTCAGCATTAACTAAGATATGATTAATTAAATTAAATAATGGAATCGGTAGTTCTTCTAATTCACCATCAGCAAAAATTTTAGCAATTTGAGAGAAATTACAAATTCTATAATTTAGTAATATCTCATCATGGTAATTAGCGATGACATTGTTATGAATGATATCGCGATTAGCCAATAAGTTATCACTAAATATTATTCGAAGTTCATCGCCATATAATTTACGATTATAAAATACTTTATACATTTTATTTTTTGGCTACGATGCGATATATAGGCATCCCAATGTTGCGAAACTTCTTTTCGTATTCAGTTTGAACATCATTATATTCATCAAAATCATAATTATCATCGACCAATTCGATATTAAATTTAGTTTTCTTCAATTCTTCAACGCTGAAAAGAAATAATCCTTGATTATCGCTTTTAAAATATAGATGTCCACCATCTTTAAGCAATCGATAATAAGATTCGAGGAATGTGATAAATGTCAGTCGACGTTTTGCGTGTTTTTTCTTGGGCCACGGGTCAACGAAATTGAGATAAATTGCATCTAAGGATTTTTCAGGCATTTGTTCAAATATTATCTTCGCATCAAATGGAAAAATTAAAACATTAGTAATTTCTGCATCTTTGAGTTTTTTTGCCATCATACCAGCGACTGTTTCAACTCGCTCTACTGCGATGAAATTCTCTTCTGGATGTAGTTGTGAAAAACTGAGCATAAAATCACCTTTTCCAGAGCCAATTTCCATAGATAAATTCTTTTGAAAATAAGGCAAAGAAAAATCAATTTTATCGATAACAATCTCGTTATGTTCTTTTAAATAATCAACGGCCCATTGTTTAAATTTAGTTCTCATTATAAGTCACCTAATAATTTAATCGCATGAGCGTATATAACAGAGGACATAAAGAAATCATCTAAATCAATATATTCATCGGGTTCGTGCATAGTCGATACCGCATGAGGAAAAAGCGCGCCAAAAGCAACTGTGTTAGGCGCATGTTTTGCATACGTTCCCCCGCCGGTAGTTAAAGGTTTAGACAAATCATTTGTTTCTAAGCGATACGCTTTTAGTAACGTCTTAACTAATGGACATTTAGGATCGTAGAGTAGAACTTTAGAAACTCCAGTTTTCATCGATGATTTTGTCTTAAAAAATGCATCAAATTTCTTCATAAAATCGCTTGGATCAACTTTTTCGTTATAACGGAAATTAACAGTAAATGATAATTTATTGTTTTCATAGTCGATTATACCGACGCAATAAGTTGTATCTCCTAATAATTTTGAATGCGAGTATCCGTCAAAACTCTTTCCGCTTGTATCCATTAATTTTTCACCGAGAGTAGCAACATTATCGATATGATAAAAATCACCAATCTCTTTTAAAGCGATAAGCGCGGCATTAACTCCGAGCTCAGGAGTGCTTCCGTGAACTGCTTTCCCAACAAAGGTTAAACCATCATCCTCGATGGTGAAATTAATCTTTTTATCTTGAAGGAATTTAATGAACTCATCATCTTTATCCATCACGACCTTTACTTTATCGCAGGTCGCATTCGTTGCAACCCCACCTCTAATGCTTTTAATTTTTCCGAGGTTTACATCTAAAGATGTATAGAAATCGGTAATACCTTTTTCTCCATAAATTAGAGGAAAATCGCTGTCTGGAGTAAATCCATAAGTTGGTGCTTCCTTTTTTAAATCATCAAAATAGTGAATTAAACATTTTGAACCTCTTTCTTCATCGCCTCCGACAACGATTCTTACCCGATAATCGCGTAACAATCCATTATCGCGAAGTGCCTTAACGGCAAAAAAGGCGGCAATTAGAGGGCCTTTGTCATCACTACTTCCGCGCGCGTATAACTTATTCTTTTTTATAATAGGCGTAAAAGGGTCGTTTGACCATTTGCCAGTCGCTGGCACGACATCGGCGTGGGCGAAGATGCCGATAAGTTTATCACCTTCTCCTATAGTTAATTCGGTGGCGTAGCCATCGCAATAATCGACATCAAAGCCATATCGCTCGCCAAGTTCGCCAACAAATTTCAATGCATCGTCAACACTTTTGCCAAACGGTTTAGTTTTATCATCACTTTCTTCATAAACTGAAGGAATAATTAAAAATCTTTTCAATGCATCGAGCATATCGCTTCGATATTGCTTCATCAACGAATAATAATTCATAACGTAACCTCAATTCTGACAATAAATATAATATAGCCCTTCAAGAACTAAATTCTCATCAATAATAAAATCGCGAATAGTTCCTTTAAATAATTGGGCACTGCCACCAGTTAATATCTTTTTTAAAGGATAGCCAATTTCCTGTTCGATCTTCCTTGAATATTCCTCAACCAGCGATAATGTACCGTAAAACACACCGCTTTCTAATGCTTCCAATGTATTGTTGCCAAGCAATTTTTTCGGTTTATTTTTAAGTTCGACTGCAGGAAGAAGCGCTGTCTTTTCTCTCATCGCTTCAATAGTGCCTTGCACGCCGATAAAAAATGAGGTTCCAATAAAAACACCATTTTTATCGACAACCATGACCTTGCTAATCGTTCCTAAATCAAAAATTAATGAAGGATATCCATATTTTTTATTCGCTGCGACGACATCGCAAATTAAATCGCCACCCACTTCTTTAGGATTATCGACACGAATCTTTAAATCCTTGAAAAAGGTATAATTCATCTTAGGAATATCAATATTAAAGACTTCGGAAATGCCTCTTTGAACACCGTGAGTAAAAGAAGGAACAACACTAGAAATTAATCCGCCCATAATGTCCTTTTCGTTTATATGGTGTTTTTCTTTAAATTGTTTTAAAGGCGTTCTAATGTCCGCAACGCCCATAATAGTCGAAGGGACATCTAGTCTTAAATCTAAAATGCCGTTTTTAAAAAATCCAAAGGAAATATAGGTGTTTCCAATATCCACCATTAAAGCTAGATTGTTCATATTATATAGCGACAATGTTAACTATTTTTCCTTTCACAACAATAATACGTTTTATAGATTTCCCATCAATATGACGTTTAATCGCTTCTAAGTTGAGAGCCAGCTTTTCAAGTTCGGCATCAGTTATATTCTTATCGACCTCTAACGTCGCTCTTGGCTTTCCGTTGACAGAAACAGCGATTTTTACAGTATCTAACGATAGACATGATTCGTTATATAAAGGCCATTTTTCATAATCGAGAAGATGCTTACCCGTTAATGATTCAAATATTTCCTCGCTTACAAAAGGGCATACACAAGAGAACATCTTAATAAAACCTTCCATATATGGTTTATATAAGCTCTCAGCCTTATACATCGCATTAACACAAATCATCATCTGGGCAATGGCTGTATTAATTTGTAAGCATTCAAAATCGTTAGTGACTTTTTTGACTGTGGCATTGTATGCATAATCGAGTTCGTGCGAATTTGTATCGCTAAACTTCGCCTTAAATTCATCGCTAGTGTATAAGCGATAGACGCGTTCAATAAATCTTCGCGCCCCGGCGATGCCTTTTGTCGACCATGGGAAAGATTCCTCTAATGGCCCAGCAAACATTTCGAATAATCTAAGAGAATCGGCACCATAATTTTCGACGATATCATCAGGGTTGACAACGTTGCCACGCGATTTTGACATCTTTTCACCATTTTCGCCAAGAATCATTCCTTGATGGAATAATTTTTGATAAGGTTCTTTGCAAAATACATAACCTTTGTCATATAAAAATTTATGCCAAAAACGCGAATAAAGTAAATGCAATACAGCGTGTTCAGCTCCGCCGATATATAAGTCGACTGGAAGCCAATGTTTAATTAATTTTGGGTCGGCAAAACAATCGTTATTTTTTGGATCGAGATAGCGAATATAATACCAACAAGAACCCGCCCATTGAGGCATGGTGTTTGTTTCTCTGACCCCGTGTTTACCATTTATGGTAACGTTTACCCAATTCGTTGCATTTTTAAGTGGAGAATGTCCGTCGCCTGATGGAGCATATTTATCAAGAACAGGAAGCGTTAATGGCAACTCACTCTTATCTAAAACATACGTTGACCCATCATCCATATAAACTACAGGAATTGGATCGCCCCAATAACGTTGGCGAGAAAAAATCCAATCGCGTAATCGATAATTGACCTTTTCCTTGCCGGCGCCTAATTGAATTAATTTATTTAAAATTGCCTTTTTAGCGTCGGCGATATTTAAACCATTAGCAAAATCGCTATTGATGTGTTTGGCATCTTTAACCATTGCTTCTTTCGAAATATCACCTTCAAGAACTTGAATCATTTCTAAATTATGCTTTTTTGCAAATTCATAATCGCGTTCATCGTGAGCAGGAACCGCCATAACAGCACCGCTTCCATAGCCATATAAAACATAGTCGGCGATAAAGATAGGAATGCGCTTATTGTTAATTGGATTAATAGCGTATGCGCCAATAAAAACACCGCTTTTTTCCTTATTGAGTTCAGTGCGTTCCATATCAGATTTATTTTTAATTTTTTCGATGTATTCAAGAACTTTTGGCGTTTCCTCTTTGCTGGCAAGTTCTTGAACTAAAGGATGCTCAGGAGCTAAACAACAATACGTGCAGCCAAACAATGTATCGACGCGAGTCGTAAATACCGTAAATGTTTTGTCGCTATTTTCAACCTTAAAAACAACCTCGGCACCAGAACTTTTACCAATCCAATTTTCTTGCATCGTCAAAGTCGATTTCGGCCAATCTAGAGAAGATAGACCATCGAGTAACTTATCTGCATATTTAGTAATGCTAAGCACCCATTGACGCATCGGCATTTTAATAACAGGATAGCCGCCGCGTTCACTTTTGCCATCGATGACTTCCTCGTTTGCCAAAACCGTCCCTAATTCAGGGCAATAATTGACGGCGATGTCGCTAACATAGGCTAAATCACTTTTATACAATTCAGTAAATATCCACTGCGTCCATTTATAAAAACTCGGGTCAGACGTGGCAATTTCTTTGCTCCAATCATAAGAAAAACCAAGCGAGTTAATTTGGCGTTTAAAATTGGCGATATTCGCCTGAGTGAATTCATCGGGATGACGATTATTTTTAATCGCGAATTGTTCAGCTGGTAAGCCAAAAGAATCCCAACCCATCGGATGAAGGACATTAAAACCCATCATTCGTTTCATACGCGCGATAACATCGGTCGCAGTATAACCTTCAGGGTGACCGACATGTAAACCTTGTCCGCTAGGATAAGGGAACATATCTAAGACGTAATATTTCGGTTTTGAAAAATCATAAACATTACAATAAAACGGTTTTTCATCCTCATATATCTTTTTCCATTTGTTTTCAATTTTCTTGTGATCGTAAATCATTTTTTAATCGCCTCTTTATAAATATTAATGTATTTATTCATGGACTTATCCCATCCTAGGTCTAAGTTCAATAAATTGATTCTAAGTTTATTAAATACTTCTTTATCCTGGTAAATCGCCAACGCTTTATTAATTGCTTCGCCTAACGCATAACCAGAATAATCATCAAATCTTATTCCGCTCGCCTCATTTAAGTTAGTTCCATCATAACTAATTACGGTGTCAACAAGCCCACCGGTTGAGCGCACAATTGGCAATGTCGCATATCGTTGAGCGATGAGCTGACCTATGCCACACGGTTCAAAAAGTGAAGGCATTAAGAAGTAGTCGCTTCCCCCATAAATTTTATGAGCGAGCATATCATTATATCCTATATACAGCCCGATTTTATCGGGAAATTTATCTCTAAACATTTGAAAAGTGTTTTCAAGTTCTTTTTCGCCACTACCTAGGATGAATAAAGATGCGCCATTATTAATCAAATGTTCGATGTTATCAAAGATAAGATTAATACCTTTTTGATATGTTAATCGAGACACTAAGCCAAACGCCGGCCCATCATTAAAAGGCAAATGAAAGCATTCGAATAAATCTTTCTTATCAATCTTTTTCTTTGAAGTGCAATTATTCTTAGAAAATTGTGCTTTAAGCGTTTTGTCAGTCGATGGATTAAATTCATCAACATCTAATCCGTTAACGATACCAACAAAGTCGTATTCTCGAAGTCGAAGAACACAATCTAAACCTTGAGAAAAACGAGAATCGAGCAATTCGTTTCTATGAGTGGGTGAAACAGTTGTAATTTTATCCGCATAGACAATCGCCGATTTTAGTGACGATACCATATTTTCAAAACGGACTTTGCCATTATAAAAAAGATCATCACTTAAATTGTAATAATTAGCTAAGAAATATTTATCCATAATGCCTTTAAAAGCAGGATTATGTATAGTTAACACAGTTCGTGTATCTTTAAAAAATGAATCGAAGCAATATTTTTCCTTAAGTAAGCAAGGAATCATCCCTCCTTGCCAATCGTGAATATGAACGATATCCGCTTGAAAGGAAATGTATTTTAATAATTCGATCGCAGCGATTGAAAAATAAGCAAATCTCTCGTTATCATCATCATAGCCATATAAACCTTCGCGATTAAAATAATATTCGTTATCAATTAAATAATAATCGATTCCGTCGATAACGCATTTAAACACGCCAACATATTGATGACGCCAAGACATATCGACATAATAGTAGCCCAAATATTGATAATTATATTTTTGCTTATTTTTAACGCTTTTATAAAAAGGTAAAACAATAATTGCTTTATATGAACTCTTATTAAGTTCGCGGCTTAAAGAATAAGAAACATCGGCGAGGCCACCACTTTTGCAAAGGGGATTAGCTTCGCTAACAATCATCGCTATTTTCATTTAATTAAAGTTCCTTGTTCTAGATAAATTGGATTATTTTCGCTACCATCGACGACACCATTAGAAGCAATATGAGAATATTTATCAATAACGGCATTAATAACTTTTGCTCCTGGATCGATATAAGTTCCGGTTAAAATGATGGAATTTTTCACCACTGCGCCTTTACCGATTGTAACATATCGAGAAATAATCGAATTCTCAACAGTCCCTTCAACAACTGCTCCGTTTGCGACAAATGAATTTTTGACTTTCGCTTTATCGCTATAAATTGTTGGAGGAGTGTTATGCGTCAATGTGTAAATTGGCCATTCTTTATCTTGTGCCTTGCCAAATAATGTTTTAAAGACATCATAATCAAGAAGTTCAAAAGAATAATCGACAAAATGTTTAAATGAATCAAAGCATCTCGCATAACCTTTATATTCATAACCGTAAACTTTAATAGTCTTACTAATAACAAATTTTTCAATAACCCGTTTAAGCGATTTAAGTTCCATTAATTCCTTGCTATGAAGAATCATTTGTAAAGTGCTTTGAGAAATGATGTAGGATTCAAGCGAAACATTAGCATTCTTCACAGTTTTATTATTTTTCTTATACGAGGTAACAAGACCGTCTTTAATCTTGACTAAGTTACTCGTTGAAAATGTTGTATCCGCCTCTTCAATCATAGAATAGACAAGGGTAATATCAGCTTCAGTTTCAAAATGTTGTTCGATAACAGGTCTTAAATCGAGTTGAGTGATAATATGCGTTGGCAAAATGACGACAGCGTCAGCCTTTTCATCAAAAAGCACCCAGTCGTTTTCTAATAAGCAATTTAAGTCAGTGTTATATTTTGGAGAGCGAATCCCCTTTTCGTTAAGAAGAATATTTTGCATCTCACGTTTTGTATTATTAACCCATGTTTTTAATGAACCGACATGCTTTGAAACACTTCGAAAATTATCTTTAACTAAGATGTTGATACCATCAATTCCTGAATTAGTGAAACAAGAAAGTGGAAAATCCATCAAAGCAAATCTGCCTAAAAAAGAAGTAGAACCTAATGTTCTTTTTTCAGTTAGAGGACCGAGATTAGGTGAATTGTAAAGATTTAAAAAACCGATAACTTTTTTACTCATGACTTCGCACCGCCTTTTTCGCATATAAAACAACTTCGCCATCGTTAGAGCCGACAACGTCACCCTCATTTACAAGAGAATACGGGGCCACGACTGCGTTTTTCACAATCGCACCTTTTTTGATTTTTGCACCCGTCATCAATACCGAATTCTCAACAACAGCATTTTCCGAGATGACAACTTCGTTTGAAACGACAGATTTTTTAACCTTTCCTAAAATGATTGCACCTTGATTAATTAGTGAATCACTAACTAAAGCGCGACTTCCGATATATTGAGGATGTGAATTAGTATCTTCGCTAAAAATCAAATTGCCTTTTGTAATATCCGCTAAAGTGGTACCCTTCTTGAGCAAATCCATATTAGCTTCGTGAAGCGAAGCGATTGTTCCAACATCTTTCCAATAACCCTTATAAACATAAGCCATCATCTTTCGACCATCATCGAGCATGGTTGGAATGATATCTTTGCCGAAATCATGCGAAGATTTTGGGTTTTTAGCATCTTCAATTAGATATTTCCTTAAAACTCGATATTTAAATATATAAATGCCCATACTCGCTAAATTGCTAATCGGATGAGCGGGTTTTTCTTGGAATTGGGTTATTTGGCCTTTCTTATCGGTAACTAAAATACCAAAGCGACTAGCTTCAGAAATTGGCACTTGATAAACGGCGATCGTACAATCGGCGTTATTATCTTCGTGTTGGGAAAGCATTTCATCATAGGTCGTTGAATAAATATGATCGCCTGAAAGAATTAATACGTATTCGCAATCGCAGGAATCAAGAAAATCTAAATTGCAATATATAGCATCTGCCGTACCCTTAAACCAATTTAAACCTTCTTCGGTTTGTCGAGGAGTTAATGTCGATAACAGTGAACGCACGCCATTAAGACCCCATTTTCCTCCGTTGCCAACATATTGATCTAATGCAACGGATTCATATTGCATCAATACGCCAACTGTGTGAATTCCTGAATTTGCACAGTTAGATAAAGGAAAATCGATGATGCGATATTTCGCCCCAAAACTAACCGCGGGTTTAGCAATTTTTTTCGTTAATGCTTCTAGTCTTGTACCCTTGCCACCGGCGAGAATCATAGCAACCATTTTTTCAGCCATATTCTTTCTCCATTAATTCGATTTTAAAAAATATAATATTTTTCACTAGTATTTTAGCATAGACAAAAATGCGGATAAATAATTCGTTTGTTTTAATTTAATGTTTTATAATAACAAAGTGGCAAAAAAACAAACTGAACGATTATACATATCGAAGAAAAGAATTATCCTTCTATTTATCGCCTTTTTCGCTGTTTTAGAAATCGTTTTTTATTTTAGTTTTCAACAAGGAGAGTTTTTTCCATTTAATACGAGTTTTTATATCTACACCCCGATATTATTAGGATTAACAATTTTCTTAATCGTCGTCTCAATTACTCAGACATATTACGTTCTTAATAAAACAAAAATCGTTCATGTCAAGATGGGAAAAACATTTGAATATTATTATAAAGATATAATTTTCATCGATGAAAAGTGGTCGAGAAAGCATAAAATGCTTTTATTTTATAAAAACAATGGACACAGCTATTATTTAGCATTTGATAAAGATGGTCTAATTTTAGAATATGCATTGACTTATTCTCATCTAATAAGCGAAGAAGAATTTGCCGTGCGTTTTCCAAATGTAAAGCTCTAATTTTTGTGTAAAAAACTTTAGTTTACATGCCTTGAAAGCTATGATAAAATAGCACTTGCAATTTTTAGAAAAAGTGAGGTTGTCTTATGTCTAGAGTATGTCAAATAAGTGGTGTTGGAAGAATCAGCGGTAACGCTCGTTCACATTCTCACATCGCCACACGTCGTGTCTGGAATGCAAATTTACAAAAATATCGTATGAACATCAATGGTCATATGGTTACAGTTCGCATGACCGCTCGCGCTCATCGTGCACTATTAAAAAACGCGAAATAATTTGCTTTGCAAAATAATTAAGAAGGCCTAATGGCCTTTTTTAAATCTTTAATAAACTCAACAAGAAGAGAATCTCTGAGGCGACAACCACCGCTATTGAGAGCCATTCGCTATAAGCTAACGAAATAAATTTAGGACGAATATAGGAAATTTCCTCTTTATTAGTCACTGCTTCTAGATGCGCCCAATTTTTAAGTTTTGGATTAAATAATAAAAGTATCATCAAAACACATAAAAGTGATGATAATATGCCAAAAATTAAATAATAAGTTCCATTTGATGCAACGCGCATATACGTAGAATAAGATAAAAAGAAATGTAATGCGGTTAATGCGCTTGTCAAAAACGCTAAACAAAATAATCCGGTCATAATTTTGAAATGAACATTTAAAAATGATGTCGAAATCTTGTGGATAAGAGCGATAACAAATCCAGAAATTCCAAATACGCAGGCGAGTAATATATTAAAAATTGCTAAATCAGCACTCTCACCAAAACAAGGAATAATCACTAATAGAGGAGCAAAGGATATTCCAGCAAAGACATAAAGCAATATATCGCTTGTTCTATTCACTAAAAATTCAAAAGGAAATTGGTTAAAAAACGAATAAGTTTTTTTATTCTTCTTAATATTGATTAAATTAAAAAGCATAAAAAGAAGAAAAGAAGAGACATAAGCAATAAGCACGAATAGCCAAATGAGGTTAAATTCGATCATCTTAATGAATCAAGCCTTTCTTTAATATCGTCATGGCCAAACAAATAACTGCCGGCAACCAAAACATCCGCGCCGGCTTTTCGACATTTCCTTCCAGTTACCTCGTTAATTCCTCCATCGACTTCTATGAGACATTTATATCCATTTTTATCGATTAAATGACGTAATTTTTTAATTTTTCTTAATGCGCTTGGCATAAATTTTTGCCCGCCTTTGCCAGGTTCGACACTCATCACGAGAACTAAATCAACTTTATCTAAAAAGGGAATGACCGCTTTAACTTTTGTTTTAGGTTTCAGTGAAATGCCAGCCCTACATTTATTGACGTGCAAATTTTGAATAATTTTCGCCGCGCACTTCGGACATTCAACCGCCTCGACATGAAAGGTTATTAAATTAGCCCCAGCTTTAATAAATAACGGAGCAACGCTCATCGGATCAGCGACCATGAGATGAACATCGTTAACTAGCGAATGAGAATGCGAAAATTTATCGACATCTTCCGCTTTGTAGGACTTATTTGGCACAAAAATGCCATCCATTATGTCCCAATGAATCCACTCTGCTCCTAATGATTCAACTAATTTAATTTCTTCGAGCAACTTTTCTTTGTTCGCCGCAAGTAGTGATGGGGCTATAATATTTTCCATAATTATTTATACCTTTCTTTGCGATAAGGAAGTTCAGAGAGAATCTTCAAATAGATTTTATAACTTTCTTTTGGCAGTTGACCACTTTCAAGTCTTTTTTTAATTGAGCAATCTTTTTCATTTAAATGAAGGCAATTGGAAAAATAGCATTCGTTTGCTACATTAAACCCAGGGAAAAATGACGCTAGATCTTCCTTATAAATATTTAAATCCAATGCTGAAAATCCTGGTGTATCACCAATAAAACCATTTTTATAAGGCAAAAGCACCACTTCTTTAGTTTGGTGTTTCCCACGCCCGCGAGATAATGAAAATGAACCGATTTTTCTATCAAAAGAGCTATCAATCAAATTGATTAATGAGGATTTGCCAACACCGCTTTGCCCCATAAAAAGCGTTACTTTGTTATCTAATAGTTTTTTTATTTCTTCTAAATTCTTGCAATCATTTTTTCCGATGATGAAAGAGGAAATATTTAATAGTCTTAAATCATCTTGAACTTTAGAAATATCTAAGTTGCCATCGATTAAATCGTCCTTAGTAAAAACGACAATTGCTTCGATGTTATTCATCAAAACATAAGTTAGATATTTATAGAGCAAGTCGAGCGATAAATCTGGCTCTTTAATAGACATTACTATAATTATTTGATCGATATTCTTAGACTTTGGACGGATGAGCTCGTTTTTTCTCGCTTTAATATCAATGATCGAAAATGTTTCATCATCAAAAACGATATTATCACCGACTGAAGGTTTTATATTTTGCAAACGAAAAATACCTCTAGGAGAAACGGTATAATATGCTCCATCTGCGTAAACGCTATAATTTAGACCAAGATTTGCAATAATTTTGCCTTCCATTATTTAAAACCAAAAATACGTTTGAACAAATTTTTCTTTTCCTTAAAATTCTCGCGATTTTCCATCGCTTTTTTAATCGCAGCGAGCATCTCTTCCGCACTTTTATAACGATCTTTAGGATTCTTTTTACAAGCCTTTAAAATAATGCGGTCAATTTCTTTAGGAACGTTAGGAGAATATTTTGATGTCGATGGAAATGGTTTTTTGATATGTGAAATTGCAATGTCGACAGCGTGCCCTTCTTCATAAGGAAGTCTACCAGTTAATAATTCAAAAAAAGTAACGCCGATAGAATAGATATCGCTTTGCACTGTTGGAGGTTTGCCCTCACATATCTCCGGAGCTAAATAAAATACAGAACCCAAAATACCTTTTTCAGTTTTTGTTTCATTTAAATTAGCATCGACAGCAATGCCAAAATCTGCTAATTTAATCGTTCCATCGTTAAGATAAAAAATATTCTGCGGTTTAATATCGCGATGAATAATTCCGTGTTGATGAATATAATTAACTGCGTCGAGCAATTGGCACATTATTAGACAAGATTCATAAACAGTTAATTGCGTTAAAAATTCAAGTTTCTCAGATAATGTTTGGCCTTTAATATATTCATAAGCCATATAAGGTCGAGAATCGACCTCACCTCTAGCAAAAACGTGAATGATATTCGGATGATTCATCGCCGCGCAGGAAGTCGCCTCGCGTTCAAAACGCCACACATTTTCGCTATTGTCTAAGAGTTCTTCGCGCATAATCTTAATCGCAACAGTCTTTTTAGAAATAAAATCAGTCGCTTCAAAAACCTCAGCCATTCCACCAGTTCCGATGCGGCCGGTAATGCGATAACGATTGTCAATGCGATCACCAATTTTAATCATCGTCAATCGCCTCCCAATACGCTACGGCAATATTATCGGAACCACCATTGATGTTAGCAATCGAAATCAATGTATCAATTTTTTGCTCAATGCGTTCATTAGTTTTAAGCGCGGCATGAATTTCTTTATTCGTCGCGTTGTTATATAAACCATCAGAACAAAGTAGCAAAGGTTTCTTTAAATTTTGAAGAGTAATAATGCGAAAACTTACGGAAGGGAAAGTGCCGACAGCGTTCATTAAAATATGTCTTTCATCGCACGTTTCCATCTGTTCAGCGGTTATCTTGCCGGTCTTGTATAGATATTCGACATAAGTTTGATCTTCGGTTAATTGTTTAATATCGTTATAGCGAACAGAATACGCGCGAGAATCGCCAATGTTTAATATAAATATTAAATCCTTGTAAATTAAGGCTAAAACCAAAGTAGTTCCCATGTCTTTGTATTCGGAATTTGTATAAGATTCGTTATAGATACGCGTATTAACTTTTTTAACTAATCGAGATAACCAATATCGAGCGGTAAACTGATTTAAAAAACCATTTTTCGCTCTAAATTCTTCAATAATTGTTTCTTTAGCAATACGCGAAGCATAATCACCTTTGTTATGCCCTCCCATGCCATCGCAAACACCGAGCAAAACATTGCCGGAAGCATTGATTAAGGAAAACGCTTGGTCTTCGTTACTAATACGGACGCGACCAATATCAGTTTTAGATGCAAATTGTCCTTTAATCGTTTTTACTAACATATTCTTTTGCTCTTAATTGTCCACATGCAGCATCGATATCTTTTCCAAATTCTTTACGGATAGTCACATTGATATGTCGCTTCTTTAAATAGGAAAAGAATTGATGAACAGTCTTATCATCGCTTCTTAGGAAAGGTTTTTCTTTTACCTCGTTATAGGGAATTAAATTAACGATATAAGTCGGCGTTTCATCGATTAAATTCGCTAGTTCTTCCGCACATTTAAGCGAATCGTTTACACCTTTTAAAAGAATGTATTCAAAGGTCACGCGTCTAGATGCATGTTCTTGATAATATTTAATCGCTTTTAAAAGTTCTTTTAAAGGGTATCTTTTGTTAATCGGCATCAAAGAATTTCTTAATTCATCATTTGAAGCGTGTAAGGAAATAGCTAAATTTGTTTGTAAACCTTCGTCGGCATAACGCATTATTCCCGGAATGAGGCCACAGGTAGAAATCGTAATATGTCTAGCTCCAATCTCTAAGGCTTTAGGATTATTGACAATTCGCACAAAGTCGAGAACATTATCGTAATTATCGAATGGTTCGCCCGTCCCCATTACAACAATATGAGTGACACTTTTGTTTTGCTCTTTTAAAAGTTCGTTCATCACGAGCACTTGTCCCACCATTTCTCCTGGTGACAAATTTCGCTTTTTCTTCAATAATCCAGAGGCGCAAAAAGCACAGCTCATCGAACAGCCAACCTCGCTAGTTACGCAAACGGCTGAACCATAATTATACGGCAGCATCGCCGTTTCGATCTTGCTCCCATCTTCAAGTTCAAGAAGAAGTTTAATCGTTCCATCATCGCTAACTTGCTTTTTATAAATAGTTGGAAGTTTTAAAGAAAAATCACGTTCTAATACCTCGCGAAACGATTTAGCGATATCGCTCATCGATGAAAAATCTCGGACTTCTTTTTTATAAATCCAAGTAAAGAGCTGCGTGGCGCGATATTTCTTTTGATTATAATCTTTAGTCAGCAGTTCTTCGAGTTTAGATAATTCAAAATCGAATAAATTATACATTGTCGCTCTTTTTCATCACTGCGTAATAAATTGTCGAATTGCCTTTATCAAATGGGAATAATTGCTGTTCTTCAACTAGGCTAAATTGAGGATTATCAAGTAAGAAATTCGTAACGATTGATGAAGATTCTTTCTTATTTAATGTGTCCACCATGTAAATCAAATAGCCATCGGGCAAAACGTATTTTGATAAATCTTCAATAACCTCTTTTTGCTTTTTAATCAAAGTATCGAATGAATCGCGTTTGAAATGTAGTAAATAATCAGGATAGAGATGAATCCTCGAAAATGAGGAAGATGAAGGGAAGAGGAAGACGAGCTCTTGAGGATGAGAAAGTCCTGTTTGATAAGCGATGGGGTCATTAGCCATAAATAAATTAATATTTTTAATATTATTAAGGCGAATAAATCTCATAATATCCGCGCGTTTAGACATATCAGGCACGACTAAATTAATCCCGCATTTGCCTAGAGAACGAGTATAGAATTCGCGAATAATCGAATCATCTTCACCGCTATAAAGGGTACATTCGTTCATCAGAGGATTGTAATATCTATCTAGCACTTCTTTAATAACTGGGCGAAGTTGGAATATGTCGCCTTTTTGATAAACATCTTGTTTTCTTAAAGGTTCTTTAGCGGTGTATTCGAAAATATCTTGAACATCAGATTTAACAAATTTATTCTCGTCAAGAATAGCGTCTTTATTAGCTAGACGAACGAATGTCTTAGATGGCATTGAATTAGTCTTTAACGTCTTAAAACTCAAACCTTTACCATAATGTTTATTCCACATTTTGATGAGCCAACTCGGCGTATTAAAACGAATTGAAACATATTCGATATCGCTATGGTCTAATTGCACAAGTTCGGCGATTGAACCCGAATAATTCAATAATCTATCGATATTATCGGAGTATTTATCTTTTAATGAATCTTTAACGATCTTTTTAATTTCATCTTCGTTAAGTTTTTTCAAAAAGAAATGGTTAGCTAGAGCTAGTCGAAGCAAAGTTTCATCTTCGATCGTTAATTCGCATCCGGCTTCTTTAAGAAGTTGAGAAAATAAAAGATGATGTCGAAGCTCACAGCCTAAAAGCGAGGAGACGCTGCCGATGTATTTACGATCGCTGCTACTATGAGGAAAAAGAACGTTTTGTGCCTTTTTAAAGGAAATGTCTTCTTGAACAATTTTTAATAGGCCTTGGTGAGCAAGTGTTAACTCTTTCATAAATCTTAACCTTCCTTTTTCTTCGCATCATTTAATTTAGCTTCGAAATCTTCAAATATATTACCCTCATATAATTCTTCATCCTCATCGAGAACTTCTTCTTCAATATTGACGAGGTTATCATCGCTTAGGAAGTGAGGATATTTATCGTTATTATAAGCATAATGATGTTCAACATCATAATAATAAAACTCGATAGAAATATTAATTGCGAATTCCTTCAATGTTTCTAATAAATATTTAGCAACTTTCTTCTCAAAAACTTCATATTTTTTTGGCGCGTGAATTCTAAGTAATGTATTCCATGAAGTCTGCTCAACTCCATTATGAAAAATATATGAATTAGGCGCATAAAATGAGACATTATCTTCGCTCGTTTCAAATAAGGACGCTAAATTCCTTGTATGATTTTTTGAATATGTACCAGTTATATATTGGTCTAGCCCTAATATGTCAATTGTAATCATCGTTTTGCCTCCTAGAAATTATATGGATCAACATTTATTCGCATATCGATGGTCGAATGAATTTTCATTCGATCAACAAGTCTATGTAAATACGGTTTAATTCTATCACTGTTTTTATATTTTATTAATATAACTCGCACATGTCGCTCATTAACGTAGGGAATATAAGGTGTCACCGGGCCCAAAATCGTGACATCTTCAAATTGTTCATCAGTTAATTCATCAGCAATCTTTTCGATAAACAAGCAAACTTCGTCTTCATCTTTTCCGCTTAATTCAATGCTTACTAAATAGCGATATGGCGGACATTGGCGAATCTTTCTAACAGCCATTTCCTGTTTAAAAAACGTTTCATAATCCTGTTTTGCAGCGAGTCTAATCGCATAATGAGATGGATTATACGTTTGGATGAGAGCTTTGCCAGTTTTATAACTTCTCCCACTTCGCCCAACGGCTTGAGTTATAAGTTCAAAAACTCGCTCACTAGATCTGAACGAAGGAATTGATAAACCAACATCAGCGAGGACGACACCGACCAAGGTTACATCTGGGAAATCGTGTCCCTTAGCAATCATCTGCGTCCCGACAAGAATATCCGCCTCTTTATTCATAAATGATGTTATCGTTTTTTGAATATTGTTACGAATCTGCCCGATGTCGCTATCGAGTCGAAGAGTTCTCGCATCCGGAAATAACTTCTTAACTTCTAATTCAATCCGTTCAGTGCCAAAGCCACCATGAGATAAAAAGTGCGAACCGCATTCAGGGCAAGAATCAGGATTAATTTCCACATATCCGCAGTGATGGCACTTAAGCATGTTATCGTTTTTATGATAAGTAAGAGCAATTCCACAGTTCGGACACATGAGCATATGACCACAATTTCGACATGTTACATAGCCTGAATATCCACGTCGATTTATCAATAAAATTGCTTGTTCGTGCCGCTCTAGAACCGTTTTTAGCGAATTGATCAACACATCGCTAAACATATAAGATTGTCTAGATAAATTCGAACTTTTCGACATATCGACAATCGTCGTTTCCGGCAGATCTTTTAAGTTGATTCGCTTATCTAAATGCACATAATTATAAACGCCTTTAACCGCGCGAGCTTTGCTCTCTAGCGATGGCGTGGCGCTACCAAGCACTATCTTGGCCTTATGATATTCCGCACGAAAAATCGCCACCTCTCTAGCGTGATAATATGGCAATGAGTCTTGTTTATACGATTCGACGTGTTCTTCATCAAGAACGATCAAACCAATATTAGCTAAAGGAGCGAATATAGCGCTTCTTGCTCCGACGACGACGCGACATTCATTACGGGCGATACGACGATATTCATCATATTTCTCCGCTGGAGTAAGTTCGCTATGCAAGATGGCGACATCGCCCTTAAACCTTTTTTTAAAATAGGCCACCATAATCGGCGTTAAACTAATTTCTGGAACGAGCATTAAGACATTTTTGCCCTCGCTTAAAACCTTCTCGGATAAGGAAAGATAAACCTCAGTTTTCCCCGACCCAGTTACGCCTTGAAGGAGTGTTACAGTTTTGTCAGTAGATAAAATATTTTTAACCGCGCCTAATTGGGCGACTGTTAATTTTTTAGGCTTTTCTTCTAGAAATTGAGGCAAAACGAGGCGATTTTTTTCAATTTTCTTAATTGAGATGCGTTTTAAATCGAGGAGTTTTTTAACAATTGTAGGACTAGAATAATCGCGTTTTAAAATATCGCCACCATTTTTAAGAAGGCGAATTAATTCAATTTGTTTTGGAGTTAAACCTTCTTCGTTATCATCTTCTAAATGAAGATATTGTTCATAAGCAATCTTTGGTCCCTTGAGCGAGGAAAAAGATGGTTTAAGCGATTTAGGAAGCATCGTTTGAAGAACGGAAATTAAAGGAGCTAGATAATAATCGCTTATCTTCTCCGCCAAAAGCATGAGCTCATTATTTAATAAAGGTTTTTCATCGAGCACATCTTTAATAAAACTAATTTTAAAGCCCTTTTCTTTTTCTAATTCTTCAATCGATTTAGATGTTTCCTCTGCGTTTAAGACATAACCAATAATATCTTTATTATTAAAGGGAATTAAAACACGAAATCCCTTCTCAACATTTTTCTTACCTTCATAAGCATATGAAAAAGGGCGATTAAGAGACTGGACTTTTCGTTCAATTAATACTTCAAGTAGTCTCATAAATTAATATTTATTTTTCCATCCGCTTAAAAATGATGTCTTTAATTCTATTAACGCATGAAGAAAGATCGTCATTTACGACAACGTATTCATAATTTTCCTTCAATGCGAATTCTTCCTTCGAACGTTCTAATCGCTTTTTGATAACTTCGTCGCTTTCTGTGGAACGTCCACGAATTCTTTGCTCAAGTTCAGCGATAGATGGAGGCATCAAAAATATCGAAACAACATCCTTATCATCTTTTGTTTTTGATAAGACCTGGGCGGTCCCATTAACATCAATTTCTAATAAAACATTGAAACCTTCGTTTCGCTTGGCTTCAACTTTATCTTTTGGCGTTCCATATTTATTTCCAACAAATTCAGCATATTCAAGAAGATTTCCTTCTTCTATTTGCTTGTTGAATTCATCCATCGAAACAAAATAATAATCCTCACCGTTTTTTTCGCCATTGCGAGGGAGACGAGTTGTCATCGATACCGAATAAAATAAATTCAACGTTTTGTCTTTAATTAGTTCAAGACGAACTGTGCCCTTGCCGACTCCGCTCGGGCCAGACATGATAATTAATAATCCGCGTTTCATATCTACAATTCTATTAAAAAGATCTAGTTCTTTCAACTAATTTGTCTAAAAGACAATATAGATTAAAACTTTGATATCTATCGAATAATAATCGAATTAAAATACATAAAAAATATTAACTCATAGAGTAAAATAATAATGTTATGAGCTCATCTATAGAAAAACGACTGATTCACTCGACAATATCTTCACCTATTCTTTTTAACAAGCACGTTTTTATTTTCCCGTTAAAAGATAGCGATAATAAACTTGTTTTAAGTTTAAATCATTATAATCCAACTATCTTCATCCTAGATAAAAGTGACTTCTACACATCGCTATCGTCACCATTTTTAAACAATTTAAAAAGTCATCTCACGGATAGCCAAATAGAAAACATATCTTTTAAAAAAGATAACACCATTGTCGTCTTCAATTTCTATGAAAAACCCTATAAATTAATCGTTGAATTAATTCCTTTTAAACCAAATCTCATTTTAGTTGATAAAAATAGCATAATTATCGATGCCTTCTTCTTAGATGATGAAAGAATTAAAATAAACAAAGAATACAAAATAAACGAATTTAATAATAAACACCACAATTTCATAACTGATGAAAAAGAAATCCAACAATATTTTCAAAGCGAATTAATTAATCGCGAAAAAGAGAAGTATGATTATTTCTTAACTTATTTAAACAATAGAATAAAACGCGTCAATCGAAAAATCGATAATATTAACGCCGATAAAGAGAGGGCGATGAAAAATCTTTCGTATAAAGATATCGCCGATGAAATATATTGTTTAAACATCGATTTAAAATCGCATATTAAAGAAATTAAAATCAACGATGAAATCCTACTTTTAGATGAAAGCAAGAAAGTAATTGAAAATATTGAATCGTTTTATAAAATCGCAAAAAAGGCGAAGCAGACAATAGCGTTGAGTGAAAAAAATATTTTATCCGCCAACGCGGAAAGAGATAGCTATTTATCTATTCTTCATAAATTCAACTCCGCGCGAAGCGAAAAAGAAAAAGAGAGGATAATCTTAGAAAGTAACTTCTTCAAGAAGAAATATGAAATAAGTGCCACGCCATTTAACAGGCCATATAAAATTAACTATAACGGCACGATTATCTACTTTGGGAAAAACGCTAGTCAAAACGATTATTTAACATTTGTTAAAAAGCTCGACCGCGAATATAGCTATCTCCACATTAAAGAGCGAAGCGGTTCACACATAATAATCGCAAATAAAAAACCAACAGAAAAAGAACTGATCATCGCATCAAATATCGCCCTTATTTCTTCCCATCAAACAGCTGGTGAAATCATCTACACAAAAAAGAAAAATGTTCGACGAGGTAAAAATCTAGGTGAAGCGATTCTTAAAAACTATTCAACGATTAAAATAAATAACCTCGAGGATGATGCATTAAAAATCTATAACTCTGCGATAAGGGATGATTAAATCGTATATTTATGAACCATGTCAAAAGAGGCCAATGAAGGAAATCTTTTTTGCCGTAAAATATCGTAAACGACTATCGCTACAGAATTCGCTAAATTTAAACTCCTCGCCGTCGAAAGCATCGGAATTCGCAAGGTGAAATCTTTATATTTTGATAGGATATCTTTATCAATACCTGTCGATTCATTACCAAACATCACATAGACATCTTCGCTAGGGTCACTAAAATCAACATCTGAGTAAACGCGTGTCCCATATTTAGTGACGTAATATATCGTTTTATCTTTATATATCTTATTGAATTCATCGTAGTTAGGATAATAATCATATTTCGCATTCTTTAAATAATCCATCCCAGCGCGTTTTAATGATTTATCATCAAGAGTGAATGGTAAAGGCCCGATGATATGAACAAAAGAGTTCGTTGCCATCGCTGTACGAAGGATGTTACCGGTGTTCATTGGCATTTCAGGATGATATAAAATTATGTGAACCATGCTAATATATTAGCACAATGAAAATTAAAGACGTGAGATTAACTAATGCTACACTTCTAAATGAAGGAATAAGCAATGAATCATATTTAATTGATAATAAATATGTCTTTCGCTATAAAGAAGATGATAATGACGCCTTCAATAAGGCGAAAAATGAAAAGATAGTTTTAGATAAAATAAAAGACTATAGCTTTGTTGAAAAGATAATTGACTACGATGATAAAACTGGCCAAAAATTATCGCTATATATTGAGAATACAACGCGTCTAATCCCTAGTAAGAAACAAATAAAATTAGTCGCTGATGTCATTAAAACACTTCACGAAGAAATAAAAGTTAATTTTTCATTTAAACCATTTAAAAGATATTATTTTTATCAAAAAAATGTTGATAAAAAATTAGATAAAAATCTTGAAAAAAACGTAATCAATAAAACAAGAGAACTATATAAAAAATATCCGATTGTCTTTTCTCATAACGATTTAGTTAAAGGTAATATGCTTTTTAAAGACAACGAATTATATCTACTTGATTTTGAATACGCAGGAAATAACATTGAACTATTTGATATCGCCTCTTTTATAAGCGAAAATAACATCGAAGACAACGAATTAATTGATTATTTTATCTCACAATTTAAAGTAGAAAAAAAGGATGTTATGACCATGATAGATTTTGCTAACATCCTTTGGTATTATTGGGCACAATATAATTTCTCATTAACGAAGAAATCAATATTTAAAGAAATTGCAATCGACAAATTAAATCACATCAATAATATTTAGAACCATCACCAAATTTATCGGTATATGCATCGATACATTTTTTAATAATTTCCATAGCCTTAGCGCGACCATGAATTTGATTGACAACTGTCGTTTTCCCTTCGAGCTCTTTATAAACAGAAAAGAAGTGTTTTATTTCAAGCAAGATATGATCCGGCACTTGTTTGATGTCGGTAAAGGAATTGTAGACCGGATCATTTTTACAAATCGCAATAATTTTCGCGTCCTTACTTCCTCCATCGATCATTTCTAAAATGCCGATAGGGTAACAATCGACAATAGCCAATGGGACAATTTCTTGACTGGCGATAACTAAAACGTCAAGCGCATCGCCATCATCTGCTAACGTGCGAGGAATAAATCCATAATTTTGTGGATAATGGGTTGATGTATAAAGTATACGGTCAAGATAAAGGGCGCCTGAATATTTATCTAATTCGTATTTGTTCTTACTTCCTTTAGAAATTTCAATACAAGCAAGAAACGACTCAGGCAAAATTCTTTTTGGATCAACTCTATGCCAAATATTCATATGATCTCCTTGTTTTCTAAATTCATTATAGCACAAAAATGCTATACTTTCTCTAAGCATGAAGAAAAGAGAACACCTTAAAGCATTAATCGCTATATTAGCATCGACACTTACTAGCTGCGGGCAAAATAAAGATAATCCGCACATTCTTAAAAATGGTGATTTAGAAACGATGGAAGAAATAACAGATGATAATGCCTTTGTTAACGGAACATTTTCCTATCTTGATACGATGCTAGAAGCAAATGAATCATTTATTTTCTATCTAATGCAGGATGAATGTTCGGCTTGTAAAGAATTTAAAGATAAAATGCTATCTTTTATTCAAAGCAGCCATTCGCTCGTCGTAAGAATGAATATCTCCACGAATGAAGAAGACTTTCTAAAATTAGGTAATAAATATCAAGAACAATTTTTCTATAACAATCAAATCGCAACACCTAAAGTATATGTTGTTAGGAATAAAGAATCAGTAATCGCAGTGCCTAATTCGCGTTATAGCACAGCGACGATGTTTAAAAACGCGATGAACGATTATATTTATAACACTAACGTCTATACTTTTTCCTCCTTTGAAAATTACTTAAAATTCGCTGATAAAGAAGATGACTTACTAACAATCGTCGTTGACTATACAAAAAAAGATACGGTCGAATTATATAAAGCGATGATTGAAGAAAAGATAAAATCATCAAATAAAAAAGTTGCTTTAATTCAAATCGATAATGAGGAAAGCGAATTCATAAGCAAATTTGACATTGAAGACACAAATTATCCTCTTGGCATAAGAAAAGCCACGAACGAGAGATTTACATTTTCTATCGATGAAGAAAAAAACGAGTCCTTTTTGAACTCGTATTTATAAAATCTAGGCAAAAACCAATTATTTTTTTGCAGTTTCAATGCGAACCAACGCTCTTTTAAGAGCGAGCTCCGCGCGTTTAACATCAATATTTGGGTCCTTAGATGAAAGACGTTCTTCCGCTCTTTGCTTCGCTTTTTCCGCTCTTAATAAATCAATATCATCCTGGCTTTCGAGAGCATTTGTAATGACAATCACTTTGTCACCTTTAACATTAATCGCTCCTCCGTGAAGAGCAAAATAGATAGTCTCACCATCTTTAATAAAATGCATCATCGCCACATCAAGAGAGCCAATAAGAGGGGCGTGACCAGATAAAAACGTGCGATAACCACTAGTTAATTTAATGGTTAAAGAATCGATTTCGATCTCTTTATATAATCCGCGAGGAGTGACAAGAGAAAGCAAAAAAGACATTATTTATTTTCTCCAGCTTTTTTCTCGATATCCTCGATCGTTCCAACGTAGAGGAAGGCACTTTCAGGATAATGGTCATATTTACCATCTAATATCGCTCTAAACGAACGAATTGTATCTTTTAAAGGCACGTAAACACCTTTCATCGCATTAAATTCTTCGGCGACGTGGAATGGTTGCGATAAGAAATTGCGAATGCGACGCGCGCGATTGACGATAATCTTGTCTTCGTTAGATAATTCATCAATGCCTAAAATTGCAATGATATCCGTTAATTCTTTATAACGTTGTAGGATTTTTTGTACTTCGCGAGCGACTTCGTAATGCTCTTGGCCAACAATATGCGGGTCGAGAATATTACTCGATGAGTCTAGTGGATCGACAGCAGGATAAATTCCTAACGCGGCCGTATTTCTATCTAAAACAGTCTTCGCATCTAGATGAGAGAATGTGGTTGCCGGGGCAGGGTCGGTTAAATCATCAGCTGGAACATAAATTGCTTGAACAGAAGTAATCGAACCATTTTTTGTCGATGTAATTCTTTCTTGAAGTTGTCCCATTTCGGTCGCAAGAGTGGGTTGATAGCCAACCGCGGAAGGCATTCTTCCTAACAAGGCGCTAACTTCGCTGCCCGCTTGCGTAAATCTAAAGATATTATCGATAAAAAGCAAGACATCTTGATGCTTTTCATCGCGGAAATATTCAGCCATCGTCAACGCGCTTAATCCGACGCGCATTCTCGCTCCTGGCGGTTCGTTCATTTGACCAAAGACTAATGCTGTTTTACTTAAAACACCGCTATGCTTCATCTCATAATATAAGTCATTGCCTTCGCGACTGCGTTCACCAACGCCAGCAAAGACCGAGATGCCTTTTTGCTCAGTAGCAATATTATGAATTAATTCTTGAATCAAAACGGTTTTTCCAACGCCGGCGCCGCCAAATAAACCAACTTTTCCACCTTTAACATATGGGCAGAGTAAGTCGATAACTTTAATACCGGTCTCTAATATTTCTGTTGAAACATTTTGATCTTTTAATGAAGGTGCCGGGTGATGTATTGGCATTTTTTTCGAATTTTTAAAGTTGTCACCGAGTTCATCAATTGGCTCACCTAAAACGTTAAACATCCGCCCGAGCGTTTCCTCGCCTACTGGCACGCTGATAGGAGCTTTCGTATCGATAACTTTTAATCCGCGAGTAATGCCCTCGGTAGGTCCCATCGCTACACAGCGAACTGTATCATCGCCGATGTGTTGAGCGACCTCAATAACTAATTTTTTATCATTAGAAACAACAACTTCTAAAGCCGTTAATATTTCTGGCAAATGGTTATCGCTAAACAAGACGTCGATAATTGGCCCGACGGCTTGAACAACTTTTCCAATGTTCTCTTCTTTCATTTTCAAAACCTCCCTAATTTAACTGCGACGATATAACCTCGCTAATTTCTTGCGTAATTGTCGCTTGACGCGCCTTATTGTATTCAAGAGTTAATTTGCTAATTAATTCATCTGCATTGTCGTTGGCGCTTTCCATCGCCATTCTCCTACTGGCTTGCTCGCTAACTTCTGATTCGAGAAGTCGCTCATAAAGCAATGCGCTCGTATACAATGGAATAAATTGATTTATTAAATCTTTTGGATCTGGATCGTATATCGGAGGATACGATAGCTCATCGACATCATTTGGCCTAGATAATGGGAAAATGGTTAATGATGTAGGCACAAATTTAATCGAATTGACGTAATGGGTGTAAATCAATTTAATTTCTTTATATTCCTTATTAATAAAGGCGTTACGAACAAAATCGGCGAGATGAGATAGAGAAGAATAGATTAATTTTTCATTAATTTTTACAAATCGGTCATCGATTTTGTAACCTTCTCTTTCAAGAAATTCGCATCCTTTAATGCCGATAGGAATAATTAACGATTTATTTTTATCGACATTATTTTTCACAAAGTGAAATACATCATTATTAAATCCAGCGCATAAGCCGAGATTTGAACTAACAACAATATATAGTGTTAATTCAGCATCATTGCTTTTTAAATAGACATTTTCATCTTTTTCACCCTTATCTATAGAGGAGAGTAAAAGATTGGTCAAAGAAACAATCTCTTCGGTGTAGAGACTATTTTCTAACATCACATTTTTATATCGACGAAGTTTCACCGTGGAAACAAGTTCCATCGCCTTGGTGATTTTCTTAGTCGCATTGATGCTAGATATTCTTCGTTTTGTCTTATTTAAATTCTGGGCCATAATTAATTTCTAGCTTTAATGTATTCCTCAATAATCGTTTTTAATTTTGCGATAAGTTCATCGCTTAACACTTTTTTATCATCAATTTCTTTTAATACTTCTTTATGAACGTTAGAAATATAGTTATACAAATCATTCAAAAATGGTTTGATATCCTCTTTATTTAACGCTTCTAAATATCGATATTTCGCCGCGAAAAGTTCAATGATTTGGCGATTCATCGGATAAGTGTCATATTGATCTTGCTTTAATACTTCAAGAAGCACTTCACCATGATGTAAGGTTTTCTTGGTGTCTTCATCTAAATCGCTTCCAAATTGTGAGAAGGATTGAAGTTCACTATAACTGGCTAATTCAATCTTAAGAGAGCCGGCAACTTGCTTCATCGCTTTAAATTGGGCAGCACTTCCAACACGAGAGACCGATAATCCGGAGTCGATCGCGGGACGTTGTCCAGCATTAAATAAGTCAGTCATCAAGAATATTTGTCCATCGGTAATAGAGATGACATTTGTTGGAATATAGGCGGAAATATCTCCTGCTTGCGTTTCAATAATTGGTAAGGCGGTAATAGAGCCTCCACCATTTTTCTTATTGAGCTTACAAGCCCTTTCAAGTAGACGACTATGGAGATAGAAAACATCGCCAGGATAAGCTTCTCGACCGCTCGGACGCTTAAGAAGTAATGATAATGTTCTATAACTGACCGCGTGTTTGCTTAAATCATCAAAGACGATTAAGACATCTTTCCCTTTATGGAGCCATTCCTCCGCCATCGCCATTCCTGAATAAGGTGCTAGATAGAGCAAAGGAGCGAGCTCGCTTGCCGAACTAGAAACGACACAGGTATAATTCATCGCACCACATTTAGTGAGCTTATCAACGATGCTAGCGACAGTCGAATTCTTTTGGCCAATCGCGACATATATACAATAGACACCTTGATCTTTTTGATTGATAATCGTATCGATTGCAATCGCTGTTTTTCCAGTTTGACGGTCGCCGATGATGAGTTCGCGTTGTCCTCGACCAATAGGAATCATCGCATCGATTGCTTTAATTCCAGTTTGTAAAGGCGTATTGACGCTTTCTCGATACATGACGCCAGGAGCTATGACTTCAACTGGTCGATGGGTAGAGCTATTAATTTGGCCAAGTCCATCTAAGGGTAGACCAAGAGCGTTTACAACTCTTCCTAAAAGGGCATCGCCTGTTGGCACTTCGACAACTGAGCCGGTTCGCTTAACCGTGTCACCTTCTTTAATCTCGGTATCATCGCCTAAAAGAACGCAGCCAACGTGCTCTTCTTCTAAATTCATGACCATCCCATAAATATCGTGAGGGAACAAAACTAATTCACCAAGCATTGCTTTATCAAGACCATAAACTAAAGCAACGCCATCACCGACAGTGATAACAGTTCCAACATCATCAGATTCGACTTTATGTGAAAAATCTTCAATTTGTTTTTTAATTAAGGCGCTTATCTCTGAAGAATTAATTTTCATCATTATCTCCTTTCGCTTAAACTATTTTTCATCGCTTCTAATTTGCTTTTAATCGACCCATCATATACGCGGTCATCAATAGCAATTTTGATGCCGCCGATGAGGCGCTTATCGATTTTGTTAACGAGTTCAACTTGTCTTTTTTCACGTTTAGAAATGCTCGAAGCGATTGACTGCATTTCCTTTTCGCTAAGAGGAATTGTTGAATAGACGATGCCAGAGTGAATATTTAGTTCATCATTCGCCAATGAATTGAATTGCTTTTCAATATATTTGAATAAATTAAATCGATGTTTCTTCACGAGCAATTTTAGAAATGAAGGTAAACTTTTTAAATCATAATTTTCAAGTAACGTGTCAATCAATTTGTATTTATCGACATCGCTCACAAAATAAGATTTCAAATATCCGTTAACATCATCGTTTTCTTCAAAATACACCAAAAGCTCATTCATCGCTTTTTTATAAGATGAAACTTTGTTTTCATCCTTTGCAAGCGAGAGTAACGCCGATGCATAACGAATGTATAGTGAATCCACTAATTCTTACCTTCCTCAATTTCCTTAACAAAATCTTCGACGAGTTTATGATTATCTTTTTCATTAATCTCGCGATTTAATACTTTGCTCGACGCGCTTAAAGCGACATCGACAATTTGACGATGAATATCATCTTTACTCGCTTCAATTTCTTGAGCGATTTCTTTTTTAGCATTGTTTTTCATCTCTAAGGCTTCTTCTTTAGCCTTCAAAACAATTTCATCTTTGATTAATAAAGCATCATCTTCGGCTTTTTTAATCGTTAATAGGGCTTCTTGTTTGCTTTGTCTTTTAATTGCTTCAGCTTCAGAAATGATATTTCTAGTACTCTCTTCTCTTTTTTCCGCTTCTTGAATATTCGTATCGATATAATCTTGACGCTTTTTAATAAAAGCTTTCACAGGCTTATAACAAAAATAAAAGCCGACTAAAACTAAAACCAAAAAGGCAAGAAATGTCGCTAAAAAGTCCCATAGATTGAAGAAAATACGGCTCGTAAAATCTTCGGTTGAAAAAGGAACTTCACTACAACTAGATAAAGTTAACGAAAGAAGAGTAAGAGTAGAGATTACACCAATTTTTTTCTTCATGAAAAGCCCTCCGAATAAATTAACGAATGCTGCCAGGCAAGACGAAAATTAATAGAATTGAGACGAGCAACGCATAAATACCACAGGTTTCGACTAATGCTGTACCAATGATCATGTTTGAACGAAGAGTTTTGCTCGCTTCAGGATTTCTCGCCATGCCTTCAATAGCTTTAGTGATGAGCATAGCTTCACCGATTGAAGAACATCCAGATGAGAAAATCGAAATCGCCGCGGCGATAGCAATTAAACCAATATCAGTCATGGACTATTGCCTCCTTTCTAGAACCTACAGTTAAATCTTCCTCTGGTTCTGATTTTTCTTGAGCCACAAACAAAGCTGTTAAGAACGTAAACACCAATGTTTGAATACAAGTTGAGAAAACATCGAAATATGCGTGGAGAATCGGCGTGACGATTGGAACCAAAAGCAAATCGCTTGGCCCGCCAACGCTCGTAGCAAATATCATCGCTGAAGCATTTTCTAAGCCCCAGTTAATAAGCGAAACTAAAACCCAGCCGACAACGGCATTACCAAACATACGTAGAGTTAGCGATAATAACGGAGCCCACATGCTCAGTAAATTCGCCGGCAAGAAAATTGGGAACGGATCGACAAAACGTTTGAAATATTTAAGCTTATTTTCTCTAATAGCTGTAATATGAATCATCAAAAATGTGAATAAGCCTAAAGACAATGGAACAGGTAAATATGTCATCGGGGTCGGTAGGCCTGTTAAACCGATGATGAAATTGAAAAACAAAAAGAAAATAATGCCTAATAAAATGCCACCGAACTCAGGAAAGCCTGGACCCATAGTGTCACTGACAAAGTTATCAAGCTTTTCGATAACAAAATCAAAGAAGAACAATAAGCCTCTAGGGCTCTTTTTATAATCAGCGTGACGAGCGATGATGCCGGTCACGATAAAAACGACCATCAATATAAGACAAATTGATAAGCAAACAATCGTCTCTAAATTTGGAGCGAACTTTAAGTTTTCTTCACTTATGAGATTACTCATCATCCTTCTCCTTTTTATGAAGATTATCAGAAATAGTTACATCATTTTTTTGACTTCTAGCCATAGCGATAATCATGGCAATTTTCATCGGGAAATAACCGATTAAAAATGCCCATAAAGAATAATTAAATGCGGGAATTGCCTCAATATATGAACTTTCGCCCACTGCAAAACCGAATTGAAACATCGCGGTTATAACTAAACCGACAATGACTAAAATAGCTCTTGTAAAAAAGAACAATAAAAACGTATAAGTTTTAAATGTTTTTAAAGCGACCTCGGACCCAATATAGGTTAAATAAATATTTATGAGGCCAACAACTGTTCCGATGGCGATGCCGATAAGCCAACCAGGTTGATTAGCAATAAATAAAGGCAATAATGAAACGAGCATTAAAACAACCCCAATAGCGATGGCAAGAAGGAGCATCTTTTGTAATTCGTTCATTTTGTTTAGAAATTGTTTCATTGGTTTTAACTCTTTTGCTTATTTATTATTCAAATAATAACGATTAAAGTCAAAAGAAAAAACTAACTTTGAACTATGAACAATTTTTCGTCTAGTTTTTTAAAAAAATTGAGCGGTAATTCGCTCAATTCATTTTTCTATTTAACCAAGACTTTTTTAAGTACAGCGGCTTTTATAATTCCTTTATCGAATTCAACTGGAATTTCACCTTGAATAAGCGGAAGACAATATTCTTTAAACGAATCATCCATTCGCGTATCATCTTTCATCATCGATGAAGGAACGACGCGTTCAACATTAGCGATTTGAGAGATATCAACAGGTTCATAACTAACTCTGTATGGATTAGAACTCAATCGTTTAATGGCAATCATATAACCACTTAAACCCTCAAGAGCTTTTATAACTGCTGTTTTTCCACATTCAATAGCTTCATCTTGATCGACCTTACTTGTTAAAAATGCATACGCTCTTTGAGGTAAAGAAAGTTCAATTGCTCTTGTAGGTAAATCCAATTTGTCTTCAACTATGTGAGCTAAATCGCATGCCGCTCCTCCGAGTTGCTTATGACCAAAACTATCGACGCGAACCTTGCTTTCATCTCGAGGAAAATTAATTCCTTCGCTAATCGCGGCAATGACATGACCTTTTTTGTTAAAAATGTCTGATACGTTACTTAAAAATTTATCCAAATCAAATTTATTCTCAGGAAGATAAATTAAATCAGGACGATATTCATCGCTAAGTAGATCAACTGAAGCAGTAAGCCATCCCGCATTTCTGCCCATAATTTCGATAATAAAAACTTTGCCTTTTTTGTAGCATTTGGCATCAATACAAATTTCTTTAACAGTATTGATAATATATTTCGCAGAACTGCCAAATCCATTTGAATGGTCAGTTAACGCTAAATCGTTATCAACAGTTTTAGGAACTCCAATAACTTTAATATCTAAGTTAAGTTCCTTACAAAGCATCGATAATTTTAAGCATGTATCCATCGAGTCATTGCCTCCGTTGACAAAGACGTAACCAATATTATGCTTTTTAAGCGTTGAAATAATCGCTTGATATTCTTCGTGATGATAATCCTTAGGAAGTTTATGACGAGAAGTACCTAAAATTGCTCCAGGAGTCTGCTTCAATAATTCAATCGTTGGATCATCTTCCTTATTTAAATCGATAAGTTCGTCCGTTAATAATCCTTCAATACCATGTAGTGAACCATAAATATTATCAATTTGATCGCCGTGTTTACGCGCTTCAAGAATTGCTCCATATAACGAAGAATTAATAACTGATGTTGGACCACCACTTTGAATATAAACCATTGATTTTTTAGCCATAAACTTGTTCTCCTAATATTTTAAAGATATTTCAACAGCGAAAATTGTAAACAATTTAAGCGATTATGTAAATATCGCCATTTCAAATCAATATAGAATATTTAAATCTCATAAAGCAATTCGCTATCGATATCATAAATTTTAAAAGCGGACTCATCTAAGATTCCATAACAACGTTTAAGCCCACCACGAGGATAGGCGATACTTCCTAAATTAATGAAAACGAAATCACCGCTTTGATAAACTCTATACCTATGAGTGTGTCCATATACAATGTATAACTTTTGTCCAATATTTGTCGATAAATATTGTTCTAATTTATCTCCGTGGATAAAAAGATAATAACGCGAATTCATCGACATAAAAAAGCTATCTCTTAACTCAAAATCAATACTAGAATCTAGATTAGTATCGCAATTGCCTCTTAATGCGATAATGTCGCTTTTAAACAAGTTCAAGATATCGATAATGTTTTGATTATTTTCCCTATCGCTTCCTAAATAATCGCCAAGAAAAATTATCTTGTCGCATTTATTTTCTTTAAAAATCTTGATTAATGATTTGAGCGAATTTAAATCGCCGTGCAAATCGCTCGATATTAGATATTTCATTTATTTAATTGGTTCTACTTTATCGGATGGATTCATTTTATTCCAAGGTAAACCAAAATCTCGCCTTTTAATCTTGCATTGAGGCGCGTCATCTTTCCAAAAGACAAGTCCTTCGATGTAATGGTCTTCAAGATATTTTTTAATACCTTCGAATGTTCTTTCCACATCTACAACTTTTGTTCCGTGTTTTTCTAGTGTATCTTCTTCTAAATTATATGGATTTCTTTGAAAATGAGGACCGATAGCTTCATATGTTCCATCTTTTAATGTCGTTCCACCCGCATTCAAATATGCTTGATAATACCACTTATCGCCTTTCTCTAATGGATTTACTTCCACCCAATGTGGCCAATGGCCAGTTATCGGATCTTTCTCGCAACATGGAATTGCACCTTGGGGAGGATTCTTACCGGCTTTTGCATCATATCGTTTATAAAACTTTCCATCGATAATCGCTGTGCAACTGCCATCAATTTTAATTGTTGCAATACCTTCGCCTTTAAGCACCCATTCCACTCCTGGAATTACCTTATCTTTTAAAATAAAATCATGTTTATTAATAAATTCTCTTTCGAATAACGTCGGTATCTTCTTCATCATCGTTTACCTCTTACTCATAAACAATAAGATAATCAAATCATCATTTCAATCGTTTAGAAAAAGTTTGAGACTAATCATAAAAAAGTGTCGATTGTATGACTTAATGACAAGAAAATATTTTTTTATCATCTTTAAATTTATCAATATAGAAGCGTTCAAAACAATCAAACTTATCGCACCCAAGAGCACTTGAATAAAAGCGCTTTCTCGTGTATATTAGTGTTTTCACTACTGGGAGGCAAAATATGTCATTCAAATTACAATTTTTGGGACAAGAAAAAGAGTTCGATAAAAAAGTTCGACTCCTTGACCTACTTGATAACGATGATAAATCCATCATCTGCGCTCGCGTGAACAATCGTGTTCGCGAATTAACATATGAAGTTTATTACGATGCTAAAATCGAATTCTTAACCGTTAAAGATGGCGATGCGATTAAAATCTATGAGGCGTCATTGCGCTTTGTGACCGCCATGGCCTTTAAACGCATTTATCCAGAGCTTAAAATTCGCTTATGCTATAACGTTTCCCGTTCAATATTTATTCAAATACTTAACGGCAAGAAAAATAGCGATTTAGAGATGGTTTCTAAAATCGAAAAAGAGATGCATCGCATCATTGATGCTGATTACCCTTTAAAACGCTTTGTTGTCAGCAAAGAAGAAGCTAAAGAAATTTATAAAGTCAATGACTTAGAAGATAAATTAGACATTCTAAAATATCGTCCAGAGAAAACAGTTCACTTATATGATTGCGATGGCTATTTAAATTACATGTTCTCGCACATGGTACCATCAACTGGTTATCTAAAGAGCTTTAAACTCAGATTATATCAACCGGGCATCATCCTTCAGTATCCTCGTTCAGAATGTGGAGGAACTATTCCTGAATTCGTCGACGCCCCAACATTTGGTAAGACATTAAAAGAATCGCACGCGTGGGGGAAAATCGCGGGAGCGGACTCCGTCGCTGGAATTAACGAGCACATCAAACATGATGGCGTTATCGACTTTATTCAACTTTGCGAAGCGCGTCATAATCGCATGCTAACGGAACTAGGTGATTTAATCGAAAGCGATATTTCTAATATTCGTTTAATTTGTATCGCCGGACCTTCATCATCTGGCAAAACAACATTTGCAAATAGGCTACGAATCGAACTTCTTAGCCGTGGGATTAAACCGATCCGCATCTCGATAGATGACTACTATTTGCCAAAAACACTCGCTCCAAAAGATGAAGATGGTAATCCAGACCTAGAAAGTATCGAAGCTTTGGATGTTGAATTATTCAACAAAGATATGCTCGATTTAATCTCAGGGAAAACGGTTCAATTACCTAAATTTGACTTCAAACAAGGTAAACGCGTTCCTGGCAGAATTCTTAAAGTTGGTGAGGATGAACCAATTATTATCGAAGGCATTCACGCTTTAAACGAAAGGATGACAACCCTCATCCCGAAACATCAAAAATTCAAAATCTTCATCGCTCCACAAGCTCAAATAAATCTTGATAACACAAATCCAATATCAATTACCGATTTACGACTTCTCCGTCGAATCGTTAGAGATTATAAGTTCCGTGGAGCATCAGCCGAAGAGACGATGTCGATGTGGCCAAGCGTTCGTCGCGGTGAATTCAAATGGATTTACGACACGCAAGAAGGCGCAGATTTTGTATATAATTCCATGCTCTCATACGAATTATGCGTAATGAAAAAATATGCATTGCCGCTCCTACAAGCTATCGACCAATTCGACCCATATTTCCCAATTGCAGAACGATTGATAAGAATGCTTAAATATTTCGATGATATGCCTGATGAATGGGTGCCATGCAACTCCTTAATGCGCGAATTCATCGGCGGTTCTTGCTACGCTGATTAACTAACAATATAAAAACGGGCAGCAAATGTCCGTTTTTTTGTTTCTAATTTTTAACCATCAAATTCCGTAGCTAGTCAATAGTTAAACCGCTACGCATTTGTAATAGGGAATAATTATTTATCTATAAATGTCTTCTTGCACTGATTGTAGATGAACAATAGATTTGAATAATAAATATTTTTCATCGACATAAAACGCTCTTTTTCTTCATTTGAGGCAATGACATCAAATACCTTTTCAAATATCTTTTCTAATCTAAAAAATGATTCGTATAAATTAATTAATGTTATGCGATAGAAGAACGTGTTCTTCGAATAAATTAGAATGGGCGAGCTATGAGCAATCTCGCTAGCCATTTCATAAATCTTTGAATAGCAATTTAATCCTGCAAGCTTTTCAACGCCATCGCGGAAATTAAATTTAAATTGTTCAATTGAATCGTAATTAGGAATAGAAGTTAACCATCCATATTCAATGTATTTCTTCATATCCTTGCTCTTAAGATTAAGCGCATGCATTTCATCCTTGATTTGCAAAAATATCTCATCGGTCTTTTCTTTGCTATCAATAACTCCGCGAAACGCCATCATATAATTAATGTGTTTTAAATAAGCCTTGTGAATGCTCTTACCATATTTATCTAAAAGGATTAAAACGCATTCAGATTCATGAAGTGTTCGCCAAGTCGAAAACGCTTCGGTTTCAAAACCATCTTCTAATAATTCGATAATCGCCTTTGACATCGAAAATGCTTTATATAATACATCGACAATCAAAGTCTCTTTTGGCTTCTTTTTGCTAACCTTAGCTAAGACGCTTAGAACAAAATTTAAATATGTTGCTAATGTCGATATTTCTGGATCATACTTGGTAATTGATGCTTCGTTTTCAAAGCTGAGATGTTCATTTGTAAAATATTTATCTAATGCTAAAGAGACAACCTTGTGCATCAATTCATCATCTTCTTTAAGTTCATAATTATTAACCCGCATATTGTATTGATATTCGTGGCTGATATATAAAATGATCGCTACCGGATTAATCGGAACAACTTTTCCAAAAACATTGTTTTTAATAAGTTCATCCGCGCCTAAAAGGGCTAAAGTAGTCGCGTTAAAAATAAATGTTTTATCTAATTTTTCATCGATGTGAAGATGATTATAAATAATATCGAACTGTTCTTTAGTTAATCGCATTATTTCTTCTCTTTGAAAACCATTGTCGCTTGCACAGCAAGTTTATACATATTGTAACGTCTATTTGCCTCTTTTTCATCCATGGAAGGCTTATAAACTGTTTGATATTTATGACTTTTAGAAATATCGTCAATATCTTTCCAAAAACCGCACTTAAGGCCAGCGAGATAGGCCGCGCCTAAGGCAGTCGTCTCTAAGCATTCTGGTTTATAAACATTTAAATGCAAAATATCGCTTTGAAATTGCATGAGGATGTTATTCGCTGTCGCTCCCCCATCAACTTGAAGCGATTTAATTTTAATATTTGATTCCTTTTCCATTAGTTCAAACACTTCTTTGGACTGATAAGCGATAGATTCAAGCGTCGCGCGAACGATGTGAGCTCTTGTGGTAGCTCTTGTGATACCAAATAAAGCGCCCTTAACATCATCATCCCAATAAGGTGTACCAAGTCCAACAAATGCCGGGACTAAATAAACGCCTTCTGAACTAGTAACTTTCTTCGCTTGATGCTCGCTATCGGAGGCATCAGAAATAATTTTAAGACCATCTCGAAGCCATTGAATCGCCGCTCCGCCAATAAACACTGAGCCTTCCAAAGCGTAACAAACTTTTTTATTCACGCTCCAAGCGACTGTTGTTAAAAGTCCGCTTTTTGAAAGAATTGGTTTATCGCCGATGTTCATAAGCATAAAGCAACCAGTTCCATACGTATTTTTTGATTGGCCTTCTTTAAAGCAATTGTGACCAAATAATGAGGCTTGTTGATCGCCGACAACGCCTAAGATATGAACATTGCATTTAAATGCAGAAGCGACGCCATAATCGTAGCTAGATTCGCACACTTTCGGGAGCATAGCTTTAGGAATATTGAATAATTTAAGCAAGTCATTATCCCATTTTAAAGTATGAATATTGAATAACATAGTTCTTGAAGCATTGCTAACATCTGTTAAATGCTTTTTATCGTTGCTCATCTTATAAATTAGCCAACTATCGACTGTGCCAAATAAAAGTTCGCCTCGTTCTGCTCGTTTTTGTCCATCTTTGATATGGTCAAGGATGAAACGAATCTTGCTCGCAGAAAAATAGGGATTTAAAAGCAAGCCGGTTTTCTTTTGAATTAATTCTTTTTTATTGTTAAATGAAGCGCAGATATCCGCGGATTGTCTGGATTGCCAAACAATTGCATTATAAACTGGCTGACCCGTATTTTTATCCCAAACAACCGTCGTTTCACGTTGGTTTGTGATGCCGATCGCAGCGATATCTTTCCAACTAAGTCCAGATTTAATAAGCACTTCGTTAGTGACATCGACAATAGAGATATAAATCTCCATCGCATTGGCTTCAACATAACCTTCTTCTGGATAAAGGCAACGCACTTCCCTACTTGCCATCATGACTTTATGACCAAATTTATCAAAAATAATTGCTCTAGATGAGGTCGTCCCTTGGTCGAGGGCTAAAATGTATTTTTCCATATCAATATTATCTAAAATTTTCTGTTAAAAAGATATGAAAAAATCAAGATATTTTAAAAGGCTGATTGAAAAATGTAACCTCTTACAATCTATCGAAAGAATAACGATATAATCTAATGTTTTCTTTTTTGTCTTTTGAAGAATATGTAAAAGGAAGAAAATATTCCTATGAAAATTAGTAAATATTTTAAAAGATTTATCGCGGTTAGTCTTTTATCTTTAGCCTTATCTATAACCGTTATTAATCCTAATAATTTGAGCAATAACGCTGTTGAAGTTGCGGCTTATTATTCGCCATCGACAACATATACAAATGGCGACGCCGATACATATTATACAAGCATTGATGCTTCATTAACCGGAACAGCATTACTCTCCAAACTCCAATCGCTCAATAGCTCTCGAAGAAAGAAAACTATGGGATATAAGTCGATGGGCACATCAGCAAGCACATCACCATTTGTTTATACAGATTACGACCCAAATACAGTTATAAAAGATAAAAATGGTCAACCATATGGAACTAAACTCTTAAGTTTTTATTCAGGAACGAGCGTGACAAGTTATAACAAAGAACATGTCTGGCCTGACTCGCGTGGAGGCGGCCAAGTCGAAAGCGATATTCATATGCCTCGCCCAACAATTTCCACTGAAAACACTAATCGAGGTAATTCCTCATTTGTTGAAGGAAAATCTCACAATAGTGAAGGTTGGGATCCAGTTACTGCTTTTGGAGCAAGCAATTGTTATAAGGGTGAAAATATCCGCGGTGAATGCGCGCGTATCATCTTTTATTGTATGGTCGCATCAAACAATTTAACTCTCAAAGATAGCGCTGATACCTCATATAACAAAAGCATCGGAAAATTATCCGACATGTTGAAATGGAATCTAAAATATGCGGTCAACGAAAGAGAAGAAAGAAGAAATGAAGGTGCTGAATACCTTCAAGGAAATCGTAACCCGTTTGTCGATCATCCAGAATACGCCTGTCGAATTTGGGGCAACACCAATAGCGCCACTAAGAGCATCTGCGGAGAATATGTGCCAGATAATAATCCAACAAGCATCGAAATAGTTAACAAGAAAGAAACGATGGGTGTTGATGAAGAATACACGTTAGAAGTAAATGTATTGCCATCAAACGCTAGTCAAGAAGTAACAATTTCTTCAAGCGATAGTAATGTAATTGAAATCATCGATAACAAAATCATTCATTCTCTAAGCGAAGGCAAAGCCACGATAAATGTATCATCAAAGATACTTCCATCAATTAAAACTAGTTTTGAAATAACTGTTTCTAAAGACAATAAAGCAACAGATAACGATAACGACAACAAAGATAATAACAACTCTAATGTCGGATTAATAATTGGCTTATCCGTTGGAGGAGGCATCCTTTTAGTCGGTGGATTTGTTGTCGCCATCATCATTCTTCGCAAAAAGAAAATAATCTAATAGAAAAAAGGCGCTTAAACGACGCCTTTTAAATTAAAGAAATAAGAGATTTATTTAGATATTAATATTTTTTCAATATCATCAATTTCTTTAATAATATCTTTAGAAAGAACTTCACTTCCGTTTTCGGTAATAAGAATATCATCCTCAATACGAACTCCGATGCCTAAGTCTTTAAAATAAAGTCCAGGTTCGCAGGTTACAACATTGCCAGGCACTAAAGGCAAGTCTTTTGTATAAAGTGGACCATCATGCGTATCAAGGCCAAGATGATGAGAAACGCTATGATAATAGACGTTAGTAATGTCTTCCTTCTTTTCAATCAATTTAGCATTAAAACATTCTTCAGCTAAAAAATTCTTGGCAAATTCTTGAGCATTTTTTAGCGAGACACCTGGACGCATGAATTTTGCTGTCGCCTTGTTACATTCCAACACTATTTGATAAATCTTCTTTTGAAGTGGAGAATATTTCCCACTTATCGGATAAGTTCTCGATATATCACCGCAATAAAAATCCTTGCTCGCACCGACATCTAAAAGTAATAAATCGCCGCTTTTTAAAATGTCTTTTGCATCAGGATAATGGAGAATTGTGGCGTTTTTACCGCCAGCGACAATGCTATCAAAGGCTAAACCAGCATTTAAATCTTCGTGAACATTGAATTCAAATACGTTGCGCATATTGTATTCAAATCGTCCAGCGGTTAATTCTTTGAGCACATTTGATAAACCGATTTCAGTCGTCTTAATCGCATCGACGATCATCGCAACTTCCGCCTTCGATTTAACTAATCGTAGTTCAAAGATTTTATCGTTGATGTCCTCTATCTTAAGTGAAGGATATAGGCTCATCAATTCTTGTTTTAATTCATTCGTCGATTTGCAATCATCAATCTTCAATTCTTTTTCTAAGTCTAAATAAACCTTATTAATCTCACCGAAGAAAGTCGTATCCTTTAAGGCGACATCAATCTTCGCATTTAATGATGTTCTAATTAAGACATTATCAATGCCCGAAATGCCTTTAGCCTCATCTTCGCTAAGTTTAATACCAGTCCATTTTTCGACGCGTTCATCTTTCGCGTCAATGAATAAGAAAGCAGCATTTTCACCCTCAGCTTTCACGAGCATTAATGCCGAATTTTCCTGAGTAATACCGGTTAGATAATAGAAGTTACGATTCACCTCAAAAGGGTAATTTGCATCGCCACTTCTTTTCCTTCCTTGCCCTGCGAACAATAGAACAATTGATCCTTCGTCCATTTTCTTTAGAAGATTCTCTCTTCTATGAAGATATTCACTACGTTCAATCATGATTATTTACCATAAACCTTTCTAGAACCATATAAGCTCATTTCAATGTGAGGGAATTGGTTGCTTATTTCTTTAGCAATTTCTTCCTCCATTAAAATGTCCACACTAATTTTATTCTCATATAGGATATTTTCAAATGAAATATCCTCCTTTTTCATAACTCGCTTTAATGTATCAAAGTCTTTATATGACATCACCGCTTTATAAACATATTTATTTGCTATAGAGGTGAAATCGCTAGAATTTAAGACGCGAACACCAGCTTCAAGATAGGCTCCCAATAGACGCGATGCACCGAGCAAAATCCCACCAAAATATCGCACCACAACGAGTAAAACTTCATCTAAATCTCTTTTTTCAAGAAGTTCTAGTAATGGTCTAGAAGCCGTTTTTGAAGGTTCACCATCATCAAAACCTTTTTTCTTGTCGCCGATAATATAGGCATAGCAATAATGACGAGCTTTTGGATATTCCTTCTTAATCTCACATAAATATTGTTCGACGCTAGATAAAGAATTAACGTGCAATACAATTGCAATGAATTCAGATTTATTTAGAATAAATGACTCTTCGTTTCTCTCTAATATCGTAAACATATTTTTAATTATACATTCTTCAAATTAATTAATATAATTAACTTTATGTTTAAGAAAAAAGAATGTCCTTATTGCTTTAAAAGTATGCAAGAGGAAGAAGAAATATGCCCTCACTGCAATAAAATGCTCGTAGCAAAAAGAACTAATCGAGCAACTTTTCTTCCCTTATGGAAAGAAATTGCACTATTTTGCATCGGACTATTTGGTTTTCAAATCGCCGGATTGCTCGTTCAAATATTGCTCGCCGCGATCGCTCGTTCAAATTTCTCTAGTCAAGTCGACTACGAATCTTTTATGAAAAGTACGCCGGTAAGCGCGGGAATAAATTTTGGCGTTTATCTATTTTTGTTCGCGTGTTTATCGTTAGTCCTACAAAAAGATAATTTAAAATTAATAAAGACTTTTAAATATTGGGTCGTTCCAGTCGCTGCGATCGCTGGATTTATAGCAATTATTGTTTTCAATTATTCGTATAATATTTTGCTACAAATTTTAAAAATATCGATTAACGATAATGTAAACGAAAGTTCAATCAATACTGTCGTCGCTTCCTATCCTTTGATGTCACTTATTGTTTTTGGAATTGTCGGGCCAATATGTGAAGAAATTACATACCGTGTTGGTTTATTTACGTTACTTAGACGCATTAACAAGATATTAGGTTACGCTGTTACGATCTTAGTTTTTGCCTTCATCCATTTTGACTTCACCTCAGCAAATATTACAAACGAATTATTAAATATGCCTTGTTATATATGCGCGGCCGCGGTTTTCTGTGTTCTTTACGATAAATTCGGTTTTGCCTGTTCTTTAAGCGCGCATATGACAAATAATTTAATTAGTGTCTTTACTGCCATTATCTCGACAAGATTATGAGAAATAAACTCGTATTTTTAAATCAATTTTATCTAAAGATAATTGCACTTGTTTTAATGACTATCGATCACATCGGTGTGTTCTTGCTTCTTTACGCTCAAGAAAACGCATTGATGAATAATGTTGGAAGTATATTTCGCATCATCGGAAGATTAGCTTTCCCTTTATTTATATTGATGCTCATCGAAGGAATTAATCATAGTAAAAATACCAAATTATATCTTCTTAGAATCGGCATATTAACAAGCATTTTAATGTTCGCTCAAATCATCATATATTATCTCATCGATAGTTCGATTCAATACGCCTACTCTCCGTTAATTGATTTATCGCTTAGCGCAGTGACGCTATATCTATTAAAAAGAAAAGATAAATTCTCGTTTTTAGCCATTATTCCAATTGCTTATGTAATCTTTATAACCGTTATTCAATATATTGAATTAAGTCAAGATATAACCGTGTCATATCTTCCTTTCTATCTTCGCGCCGGCTATTCATTATTAGGTTTAGCTATTTCTATTTCCTTCTTCTATAGCAAAGATATCGCTAAATTTTTAACGAGCAAATTTGCTATAAATAGCGATGAAAATGAATATGTTCAATTTGTATCAAACTGTTTATGCTCAATATTTTTAGTCGTTATAAATATCGCCATTTATTGTCTAGCATTTAATCCTCGTCTTGATATCTATGGCGCTTCAGTTCAAACTTGGTCGATGTTCGCCGCGATATTCATACTCGTTTATAACGGCAAACGCGGATATAACAAAAAATGGTTTCAATATGGAAGCTATCTATATTTTCCGTTGCATATTGTTATCATTTTTCTTATCTTTTTCTTAATATATAGATGAAAGGAAATCATTTATGCTAATTCACTTTGATAAAAGTCACAATTACGATGAAGAAATTAAAACTGGTCTCGTGCTCGTCGATTTTTTCGCCACTTGGTGTGGGCCATGCAATATGTTAACGCCAGAGCTTGAAAAATTAGACCAAGAAGCGGATATTAAAATCTTGAAAATTGATGTCGATGAATTTCCTGATATAGCAAGAAGATATCACGTTATGTCAATTCCTACCCTTTTATTATTTAAAGATGGAATACAAGTCAATTCATCGCTAGGCTACATGCCATTAAAACACTTAAAACAATTCATCGAAAAATAGGCTTTAATTTAAAAAAAATCTATGATATATTTTTTAAGCACCAAATAGGACCATTGGTGTAGCGGTTAACATGTCTCCCTGTCACGGAGAAGACCAGGGGTTCGATCCCCCTATGGTCCGCCACAACGCAGATGTAGTTCAGTGGTAGAACATCAGCCTTCCAAGCTGATTATGCGGGTTCGATTCCCGTCATCTGCTCCAAAGTCAAAAAGTGTCGATATAATCGACACTTTTTAATGTTTTTGAAGGAAAAATGAAGGAAAAAAATAATTTTTATCATTTTTCATCTTTGATAATTTAGAATAGTTAATGGAGGAAATTAATATGAAATATTATTTAAGAAAATTAAACGAAAATGATATTGACGAATTATCAAAAATTATGAAAGAAGCGTTTGAATGCGAACCATGGGGTGAAGAATGGGATGAACATGCAGTTTATAAGAGGATAAAAATATTTAATAATATCGAATCATCATTGAGCTATGTTCTTGTAGATGAAAACAGAACTTTGTGTGGCGCGGCGATCGGATATATCATTCCTTTTGTTAACGATAACGAATATGCTTTTCAAGATTTTTTCATTAATCCTCGATTAAGAGGCAATCATCTAGGGACTTTTTTTATGAATGAATTATTAACAAAATTAAAAGAAAATAATGTAACTAAAATAAAATTCTTCACTGCGGGAACCCTCGATAAATTCTATTCAAAATTTGGTTTTAAGAAAATTAGTGATGAATATCTAATGGAATTAAAATTTTAAAAAGAATATTTAATAAGAAAGAAAATAAAGATGGCTCAAAAAATAATTCTTACTACGATGACCATGCTCGAAAATGAAAAGGGCGAAATATTAGTTGAAAATCGAGTTAAAAGCGATTGGCCTGGCTTAACATTTCCTGGGGGACATGTTGAAGATAATGAAGACATTATTCAAGGAGCAATACGCGAATTTTTCGAAGAAACTGGATTAACTTTGCTCGATATTAAAAACGTTGGTTATATTGAATGGAATGTCATAGAAGAAAAAACAAGGCACCTATCTATTTTGTTTAAGGCGCATAAATATCAAGGCGATATTCATTCGTCAAAAGAAGGAAAAGTTTTCTTTATAAAGAAAAAGGATATAAATAATTATCCTCTTTCTAATGATTTTGATAAAATTTTGAAAATAATGTTTAAAGATTAATACGCTCTAGCAAACAAAACGACTTTCTTCGCTTTCTTTCCACATATTGGGCAAGTATCGCCAAAACCATCTTGATTAAACGGAATGCATCTAGCCGTCGCTTGGAAAAGTTCTTTAACTTTATTCTCGCACGCTTCATCTCCGCACCACATAACCTTGGCGTAACCGCCTCTATCTAAGATAGATTTAAGTTCATCAAGTGAATGGGCTTCAGTAGTATGTGCAAGTAAATATTTATAAGCCTTTTGATACATTTCGTCATGGATTTGCCTCAATAATCGATTAACTTTATCAACAACATCTCCATCTTTAACAACGATTTTTTGACCATCGTTTCGTTTGGCTAAAACTAATACGCCTTTGTCTAAATCTCGTGGTCCAATCTCAAGGCGAAGTGGCACACCTTTCATCTCGTATTCAGAATATTTCCAACCAGGTGTGTGGTCGCTATCATCGAGCTTGACGCGAATGCCTTTGCTTTTTAATAACGCATAATATTCCTTAGCTTTTTTCATCACATCAGCATTTTTCATTTGAATTGGAATGATGACAACTTGCGTCGGAGCAACGTAAGGAGGCAATACTAAACCATTATCATCGCCATGAACCATAATTAATGCTCCGATGAGTCGAGTCGATGCTCCAAAACTTGTTTGAAATGGCGTATGTAGTTGATTATCTTTTCCTAGATAGGAAACACCAAATGCCTTAGCAAATCCATCACCAAAGAAATGGGTTGTTCCACTTTGCAACGCTTTTCCATCGGGCATCAACGCCTCAATTGAATAAGTTTCTAATGCTCCAGCAAATTTTTCTTTATCAGTTTTAATACCCTTTACAAAGGGAATGGCTAATAAATCGCGGCCAATTTCATCATATATCTCTAACATTCTCAAAGCATCTTTTCGTGCCTCTTCGGCAGTTTCATACATAGTATGACCTTCTTGCCAAAGAAATTCGCTACCGCGTAAAAATGGTCGCGTCGTCTTCTCCCAACGAACTACTGAACACCATTGATTATAACGTTTTGGCAAGTCGCGATACGACTTAATAACTTTCGCATAATGATCGCAGAAAAGTGTTTCACTAGTCGGGCGAATAATGAGTTCATCTTCGAGTTTATTCTTTCCCCCTTTTGTGGCGATAAGCGTTTCAGGAGCAAAACCTTCGACATGTTCTTTTTCTTTTAAAAATAAAGAACTAGGGATGACCAAAGGCATATAAACATTTTCAACATCGTTATCTTTAAATTTCTTGTCCATCTCCTTTTGAATGTTTTCCCATATCGCATAACCATAAGGTCGGTAAATAATAAATCCTTTGACGGATGAATAATCCATCAACTCCGCTTTTAGGCATACATCTGTGTACCATTGAGCAAAATCATCTTCTTGTCTAGTTATCGATTCATTCTTGTTATCCATAATCTCTCCTTACTAAGCAAATATTCTATGCTTATTTTTTGATATTTTTAATCCTAATTAAACTCTTTTGCGGAATTGGTAAAACATTCTCGCTCTTCATGGCGATGACATCGCTACTAACCATCGATATACCTAATTTATCAATTAGTTCCACGCTATCCCAAGAAGGGACATTTAAAGCGATAATCGGGTGATGATATTTTAATAATTTCTCAACAAGTCCGCGAAAAGCGAGTAAAGAACGTTGTGAATATTTGTTACCAATTTTAAGATTCGTGTTCACATCCACCATAAAAAAATCAAAAGACCCATAAACATTTGACGATAACGTCAAATCGTTATCGATTATTTCTAAAGCAATTTCGTATCCACGCGATTTAAATAAACGTATTTCATTAACTAACGCATCATCACCATTTTCTGGCAAATCAGTTAGTTCGTCTTCGGAATAGATTAAGACGATATGTATTTCCTTAATATTTTGAATGTGCGATAAAGTGCGATTTACATAATTCTTTTCCAAGTTGTTAAGTGGGAAAAATAGCCTTAGAGAACTACCGTCTTTTTCCTGAGCAAAGCGTGTAATTGTATTTCTAGCAATTGTTGCAAATAAGGCTCGATCGTCTTCAGTTCTTAACGCATAATTTTTAAGCTCTTTAATCGTGCCAAAGAAACTATCTTCCGGCTCAGCAAAAGATTGATAGCCAAGAATGCTGAGCTTATCTAAATTAATAATTGGTCTAAATGAATATTTAATTCGTTTATCTCGAATGATGCGTTCAACCTCGGTTTGATAACTTTCTTGATTATTTCCCTCAAGTTTACGCCCTTTTTCATACCACATAATCTCCTCTTCATCCTCAAGAGCATTTTTTGCTAATGTGGTTGCATTGCTAATAAGTTTTTCAGCATCCCTAGGAAAGTTTTTGTTTTCTACAATGCCAATCGTATAACCAATCTTTTCATTCATCGATGAAATCATCAAATGCGTATTCAATTCGCTTTTTAAGCTCATAATCAACTGCAATACTTGCTGTCTAGAATAAATATGTAAATCAGACACCACAATTTGATGTGTGCCATATTCAATCATCGGGCGGTTATTGGTGATGTAGTCATTAAAAATGTTTATAAATTGAAGAAATGTCAGGCGAGGAATTTCCTCATTCCTATCGCGCTTATCATAAAAATTAAAAGCAAACGTAATACCTTTTTGCGATGATGAATTTGCAATTAATCGATTGAATAATTCACTCGAAACGAATTTATAGGAATTATCTTTAATGTTTTTATGCTCTGCAGTTGTTTTAATAAGAAAACTATCAAGATAAATCAATTGCTCTTTGTAATTAATTTTTTCAACTTGTAATAAGCAATAAAAATTCGCTTTGCGATGCATTGATATAACATGTGCTTCTTTAAACTGAGACGGCTCTTTTTCCTTATCGATTAAATCCTGAATCCAATTGAAAATGTCCTCTTGTTCATTGCTTTGAAAATGGTTATAGAATTCCACAAGAGGAATACTATAACGCTTCTTTAAATTTGAGCGGTTAAAATATTCGACCTTGTCATTTGCTAAATCTACTACGTAGACGCGAATCGAATTACACGAATCCTTGATCAAATAACTGAATTTGTTTTCTTTGTAATGAACAACAATAGAAATGATAATTAAGACAATCGTAATTAATAACAATAAAGAAAGCCCAATAGCTAGCAATAATATATTTAGATTAAATTCGATAAGAAAAGTCATAATTAATTCTTTTCAATTATACATTACTAATGTAATAATTCAACGAGTTGAACACTTAATTAAAAAGCGACAAAAAAGTCAATGATGATGAAAAAAGTGTGTGTTATAATTACATCACTGCGGAGGATTACCCAAGCGGTTGAAGGGGTCGGTTTCGAAAACCGATAGTGGGTCAACGGCCCAGCTAGAGTTCGAATCTCTAATCCTCCGCCAGAAAACATATTATCTCTAAACATTTAAACTTATAGATTAAACATAATAATAAAGATCACTTTATTGAATAATTGGCCTCCAATTTTATGGAGGCATTTGCTAGCTCGGCCAAAATATATTAAAGAGAATCGCGAAAAAATGCATATGAGTTTCCTTGTTCTAAATCAAAAATAAAAGTTCTTTGAACTTATAAAGTGGCAAAAGCGTGAAACTCGATTGGCATCTATAAATTCATTTTACCGCGAAATATTTCTTTGAAATCGGATAAAACGAAGACAAAAACCTTAATTTATATGTGCGATTTTAGTTATAATGTTGAGGCTATATTAGATATAGCAATTGTGACTACAGCAAAAAAGTAAGTCATAACCTTGTTGAAACTATATTTATATAGTGTTAAAATTACTCGCG
>CAVILR010000003.1:0-75400 GCA_963643725.1 Lachnospiraceae bacterium
TGCTCTTATACCAATCATCTAAATAAGCATCTATTTTTCTTCTTAAATATTCCATACGCATCCTCTTATAAGAATAATTTATCACAAAATATGAGTGATTAATAGGCTGATATATCACAGAATATGATGGAAATTATTCTATATCATGGCAAAAACTTGAACGATGAAAATTGAGTTTGAACGATTAATTACTTCAAACATCTTGTAATTAAAATTTTTAAAATCATAAGAGATATTATCTTCATTTAGCTTAAGCAATTAACAGCAAATCGCTTCATAAACCAGTTTTATAGTATTTTGCGTATCTCCCGTTTTGAATTTTTTGTATTTTATGGTCTTTAACTAAACTGGTTAATGATTTTTCAATTGTTGTTTTTGATAAGCTAAACAATATTTCCTCAATATCACCTTTCGAGACAAATTCAGTAGAATCATTGATAAGTTGTAAGATTTTATCATCCGTATTTTTACTAGATGAATTAATATCGAAAATATAGGCTAATTTCTCATATCCTTCCTTAAGGCAAACGAGCATAAAATGAACAAAAGGTTCATAATCATTTTTATTTTCTTTCCAGGATATTGAGGATTTCTCTAATGAGTGATAATAAGCGTCGATATTATTTAAAATCACATATGACAATGAATAGTATTCATCTAGATCATAACCGTTTTTCAATAGTAAAAATGTTGTTAATAACCTAGAAACTCGTCCATTGCCATCATCGAAAGGATGAATGCATAGGAAATCTAATATAAAGACGAATATTGTCAATATTCTATTGCATGTAGGATCGCACATACATTCGTTATATTGATAAATTAAATTGCCCATTAAGTCAGTGACTTCTTCTGGCTTAGATGGAATGAAAACTGTTCGCTTTAGCAATCCATGCTTATCATATTCACGGATATAATTTTGACTGCTTTTATATTTCCCTCCAAAATCAGGAGTTATATCTTTATATAAGAAATAATGTAAATCTTTAATATATGATTCGGTTAATGCCTGATATTTATAAATAGAAAAAATGTTTTCTAAGGCATTATTGTATCCGTTGAGAAGATATTCTTCTTTAGTTTCAGGGTCTAAATTATTGATAAATATGTCTTCCTCTCTCCTTTTAGCTATTTTAATGCCCTCAATTTCATTACTGCTTGTAACGCTTCTTCTTTTGTTTAAATCATGAAGTCGATTAAGTTTTAACTTTTTAGGTAAGGTAAAAACTCTTCCTCGGTTAAATTCAATGCTTTGAAGTAAAGAGATGATCGAAGGGGTGTTTAATTTAAGAACTGTTTCCTTAAGATTCAATATTTTCATAAACAAATATTAGCAATGATTATTATCCATTTCAATTCTAACTGCATATTTTAATGACAAAAATGTGCAATTAAATTATTAAGTCGGTATTAATTGGCCTCATCAAAAATAAGACCCAAACAACAATTCTGATATGATAATTGTTAATAAGATGGTATATCTATTAAGAATATGAAATTGAAAAAGTTCATTCCTTTATTAACCCTTGCTCTATGCCTAACAAGTTGTTCATTTACTTTTCAAAAAATCAGTTCATCGACAAGCGATAGTCAAACTAGCTCATCATCTTCAAATGATAATGATAGTTCATCTACCTCATCAACACATGATGATTCAGGAACAATTTCTTATGAAGGCAAACGCGCGGATAAGATTAAAGTTAACTTCACAGCGATTAACGATTTTCATGGCGCTATAAAAAGCGAAGGCTATCAACCAGGTCTAGCTAAAGTTGCAGGTTATCTAAAGAATAAGAAACAACAAGGCAACATTTTAATAAACGCTGGCGACATGTGGCAAGGAACATATGAATCAAACTATAGCAACGGAAAATTAGTAACTGAAGTGTTCAAAGATATCGGCTTTGACGCCGAGGTACTCGGTAACCACGAATTCGACTGGGGACTAGATAGAATAAGAGAAAATCAAACTGTTAAAGGCTCCAACTATTTATGTGCGAACATCTATACATATAATGAAAGCGGAAACCCATCATATCTAGGAGAGAAATATAACCTTTGCGATGACTACGCAGTTACAACGTTAAACATCAATACCGAAAATGAAGTTAGAGTGGGCATGATCGGCGTCATTGGAAAAGACCAATTTTCCTCAATCCAATCAACCTATACCAAAGACATCATCTTCAAAGATCCAACCCCTGTTGTTCAAGAATTGTCAACACATCTACGAAGCAAAATGAACTGCGATATCGTCGTGGCGATATATCACGCCCCGCAAGATGTTGTTGATCCAGTCATTTCTAGCAGCAAATATGTTGATGCCGTCTTCTGCGCGCATACTCACGCAAGAGAATCATCGTTAATAAACGGGATACCGTTTGTCCAATCATATTGTAATGGTCAATATGCAAGCAATATCTCTTTGGTTGTTGATACGAATACAAAAGAAGTAACCTATGAACAACCAACAATCGATAATTGGGACAGTTCATTCAAAAGCGAAGGCGATATCTTGAAATGTAACGATAACATTCTTAATTCAAGTGTAGCTGAAGATGTAACGACTAAAAATCTCATAAATTCATATCTAAGCGAAATGAAAGTTAGCGACTATAAAGTAGGATCAATCACTAGCCAATTTAACGCCTATGGTAACCTCGCAAATGCCGTCGCATATGGAATGTATCAATTAGCGGTCCTAAATGGTGTTTCAGTTGATTTTTCAATAACAAACCAAGCGAGAAATAACATATCACAAGGCGACGTAAATTATTCTGATGTCGTAACCGCAGTTCCCTTCGATAATGAAATAATCATTATGAAGACGAATGGCTCAGTCATTAAAAATCAGCTGAAATATAGTTATGTCTATATCTATAAAGGCAACGATAGTATTGAATATAATTCCATCGTTTCTACGAAAGAATACACCGTTGCAGTTTCGTCCTATTCCGCTTATCACATCAAGGTGAATGATGACACATATGAAAAATCATATAACTATTTCACCTATCAAAAGGATGCTTATTCTTTAAAGGATAAAACAACTGGCGAAACACTTTATTATCGAGCGGGGTTAATGAAATTATTTGCTGATGCAACAAATAACACATTAAATCCATCAGATTATACAAATTCAAGTAATTCGAATTTCTATCGTTAACGATAGGCTAAAACTTCTTCTAAAGTAGGAATCGCATCCGCGGCTCCTTTTTTCGTCGTGGATAATCCCGCGGCAGTAACTGCAAGGTCCATTGCTTTTTGATGGCTCATCCCTTGCATAATTGCGCCAACAAAATAGCCGACGAATGTATCGCCCGCCCCGACGGTATCAACGGCTTTAACATTAATAGCAAGTTTTTTGATACGTTCATTTTTTGAGACAAATATTGCGCCATCTTTTCCTAATGTGACAACAACATTCTTAACGCCTTTTGCTAATAATTTCTTAATGCCTTCTTCTAAATCGTCGCATTCAGTGAGTTGCTTTAGTTCTAATTCGTTGACAAACAAATAATCAATGCATTGATAATATTTGTCCTCAATTTTTTTCGCCGGCGCGGCATTATAAAAAACTGTCTTTTCTTTTCCGTAATATTTAAATAAATAATCGGTGAATTTCTCATTCATTTCATTTTGAAGCAACACTGCACTATATCTTTTAAACACATTGACAAGGCTATTAGCAAAATCATCATTAAAGAACTTATTTGCTCCTCCAATGACAACTATTTGATTGTTTCCTTCTTTGTCTACGACAATATGAGCTTCACCTGTTTTATTATTAATAGACTTAGAAAAACATGTAGAAATTCCGTAATTATCAACAATATAACGTTCATATTTCTTCATGAAGTCGTTTCCATATATGCATAGAAACTCGGTTATATTACTCACTTTTGCAGAGGCGACTGCTTGATTAAATCCTTTGCCTCCAAAGGTTAACTTTGTCTCATAAGCATCAACCGTCTCGCCAGGGAGAGGCAACTTATCAACATAATAAAAATGATCGAAGTTGAGCGATCCAATAACTAATAATTTATCTTTCATACCTCATTATTCTAGCAAATCGTGGATAAAAGGGAAAATAAAAGGACTGTCCTTAACTAACAGGTTTTTAGACAGCCCGATTACCACTATTATTCAACAGCGATTAGATATTTATAAACGGCTTGTTGACCATCGATTGCCCCAATTTCTAGATTAGGGTATTTTTGTTGAACCGCTTTTAGGTTTTTGGATTTCTCTTCTTCACTTACACCTTGACCATAGATAATTGTTAATACTTCTTTATCATCGATGTCAGGTATCTTTTTAAGCAATTCGACGATGGCTTTATTCTTAAATGGAGTAGAGACGCTCATCTTGCCATTAATAATGCCGATGTGTTCACCTTTCTTAATAGAAACTCCTTGAACTTTTGTCGAGCGAATCGCCGTCGTAATCTCGCCGGAGACGACATGGCGAATAGCTTCATTGAAGTTGCCGACGATAATCGTTAAATCATCGCTAGAGAAATCGAGCATCGTAAGAGCGCTATAGCACTGAGGGATGCTGAAGCAATTTATGACAATGACCTTCGCGCCTTTATATAACTTGCTCGCTTGTTGGGCGGCCATGATGATGTTTTTATTATTTGGGAAAACGATGATATTTTCGGCATCTAATTGTCTAAATGCGGAGATGAAATCTTCAGTAGAAGGGTTCATCGTCTGATTGCCGCTGACAACGATATCAACGCCAAAGGCTTTAAATTGTTCTTCGATACCTTTGCCTTGCGCCACCGCCACAATCGCGTATTTTTTATGCTCACGCTTTTTCTCTTCTTCACGCGTTTCTTCGCTGACGGTTTCATTGTGTTGAAGAGACATATTCTCCGCTTTGATGGTTAAGAATTCACCAAATTCGCGCATTTTATGAAGAACCATTCCTGGATCTTTGGTATGGACGTGCACTTTGATGATATCGCCATCTTTTAAGGCGACAATCGAATCGCCATCGATATCTTCACCTTTTAAAATGTTGGTGATTGTATCGACATTAAATGAATCGATATCCACTTTTACTTTTTGTAAACGCAATATAAATTCAGTGCAGTAGCCAAATTTTAAAATGTCATCGCTAGTGAAAGCATTGAAATCGATTTGCGGAGTACTTTCCTTAGCCTCATTATCATTAGATAATTCGAGTTCGATTTTTTCTCCATCAAGATATTTGACAATACCTTTGACGATATAGACGTAACCGCAGCCACCGGAGTCGATGACATCGGCTTCTTTTAAAACTGGTAGAAGATTCTTGGTGTTCTTCAACGTTTTTAAAGCTTGCTTTAAATGAAGTTCAAAGAATTCATTAATCGTCGATGTCGACTTAATATTTTTTGAAGCATATTCAGTGGCTTCGCGGAAGACGGTTAAAATCGTTCCTTCAACTGGTACATCAACCGCTCCATAGGCTTGTTTAACGCCCATCTTATAAGCTTCGGCCAGCTCAACTGCATCAACTTCTTCCTTGCTATCAAGGCTCTTACAAATGCCTCGAAAGATTTGTGAAAGAATAACACCTGAATTACCACGCGCGGATAAAAGAGTACCTTTAGATAATTCCTTGCCGACCGCGCCGATCGATTTTTCGTGTAGACCTTCAATAGCTCTTACACCGCCTTCAATCGTGCGGCTCATATTCGTTCCGGTGTCGCCATCAGGAACAGGGAAGACGTTTAAATTATCAACCTCTTCATAGTTAGCGCGAAGGTTTTTCGCGCCACTAGCGATAAGAGCGGTGAATTGCTCACCATTTAATTTTTTTAATATCATGATTAAGCGACTTCGCCAGTGACGGTAACTTCTTTACCGTAATAATAAATTCCAAATGTTCCAGGGCCGGTAGATGCACCGATGATTGGTCCTAAATACATTACTTTAATATCTTTAAATGGTACTAATTCTTTAATTTTGCTAACCATTAAGTCAACATCTTCAGCTTTTGCATCCGCGTGTAGCACAAAACAAGTTTGTTTTTCTGGGTTGACGACGGTGTCGCGAACGAGTTCTGCGCAGCGAATAATTGAACCTTTACGTCCTTTGGCTTTTTCAATCGCGTGGTTACACCCAGCGATATCTGAGATAAGAATTGGTTTGACACCAAAGATATTGCCAAAGAATGCGGCTGAAGCTTTTACGCGTCCCGCTCTTTTAAGATAATCAAGAGTTTCGACTGTAGCGACTTGGTTATAACAAAGTTTTGTCTTTTCAAGTTCAGCAGCGATTTCTTCCATCGATTTACCTTCTTTACGCAAGTCGGATGCGTGCATGAGCATCATACCTTGTCCTAAACAGGAGATAAGTGAATCGACAATGATCATTTTACGGTCAGGATATTCCTTTGAATATTTATCGGTCCATAATTTATGAGCGAGTTTAATCGATGCAGATAAACCTGATGAGCAAGCGATATAAAGAATGTCTTCGCCAGCTTTAAAATGCCTTCCGAACACCTCATCATATTCTTGTTCAGTAATTTGAGAAGTAATAATACGATTTCCCGCGCGTAAAACGTTATAGAAATCTTTGACGGAAATATCTTCCCAGTCTAAGGATGCATAAATCTCATGAAATTTTTTATCCTTATTATCAGTCCATGAAACAAGCATGCGAGCATAGTCGATATCATATTTTTCTCTCATGTCACGAGTTAAGTCGCAAGTTGAATCACCAATTATTGCAAATTTTGCCATTATTAAATAGTCCTTTCCCTTTTGCAGTTAAATCTAGATTACTCTAATCTCTTTTTTAGGCAATAGGCAATAAATGACATATGCCAATTAATTGACATTTTTGAAAAAATGCCTATTATTTTTCATATATGAAAGAAGATTTACGAATAAGCAAAACAGAATCAGCTATAGAGGGGGCGTTTTTAGAATTAATCGAACTAAAAGGATATGAAAACGTCCATATAATTGATATTGCTAAAAAAGCGAACGTCAATCGCAACACGATTTATCTAAGATACGGAACAAAAGATGACATCATTTTAAAAATATTGGATAAAGCCATCAAAAAACAAGTAGCGGAACTAAATACTCAATCGCTTATTAAAACAAGAAATTCAAAGCGTTCAGTCTATGCGATGTTTAATTCTATATTTAATGTATTAAGCAATGACATTGAACTATATCGAATCATCTTAACCGACGCCAATCTATCGGGCTATATCGAAAATGTCTTTAAAATGGTGCGTTCAATGGTCATGCATAATGTTGTCGATACGAAGAAAAATCGCATTGTCGTCGAATACATTCTTAAAGGTTCATACGGAATTATTCAAAATTGGATAATATTTGATACAGGTTCTATTGAAGAAAATGTTAAAATACTCACTAGTTTAGTAGTGACAAACTTAAGACATCTTTCATTTAAATAAGGAGTAAGGACAATGTTTAAATGTAAATCACCTATTAAATTAAGAGAAATAATCATCGCTGGACTTATTGGTTTAACGATTTTTATTCTCGGGCTAGTTTTTGATCAAAAGTTCACTCAATCAGTTTACAATGCAACTGAGACAAATACGTTTGGTATATTTTTCTCAGGTATAGCTGAACTTCCAATTTGCTTTGCATTAACCTTCGGCGGCATTTCGTTAATTGTTTATCGCCCTAAAACGTTGAAAAAAGTGTGGGAAGTTTTATCAATTATCGTCGGCATTATCGCCATCCTCGCATCGACATATTTCACCTATGATACGTGGTGCGATTTCTATTCGTTTAATAATACTGAATCGTTAAAAACGTTATTCGTCATCACCGGAATTATCTTCACATTATTATTCCAAGCTATCACGATTATTTATGTCATCTTTTTCACAAAAAATAATAATCCGAGAACGATGTTATTGCTTGGTTTAGTGTTCATCGCCTTAGCCTTAACTATTGCAGTAGCTGGAACAGCGATGAAATATCTTTGGAGTCGTCCTCGTCCTCGCTTTATCTATGATCCAGACAATTATCATCCAGAACTATTCCGTAATGCCTGGGAACTAAATCCATTTGAAGCATTTAAAGTAGAGGTCAGTAACAACTATAAATCCTTCCCGAGCGGTCATAGCATATATTCCGCATCGGCAATGTTTGTTTTGCCATTATTAACATTAACTAATGACGAGATGAAAAGTGATAGACGTCTACAAGTCATCCTCTTCTATGTTGGCTTATTATGGGCATTACTTTGTGCTTTTTCGCGCGTTTATGCCGGGGCGCACTTCCTCAGCGATGTTGGGGCAGGCTTCTTAGTTACCTATATCATCGGTTCATTAGGCATTTATTTTATATTCAAAGATAAAAAGGCAGAAACCCTTTAAAATCATGGAACAAGAGCGAGAAAATCAATCTTCAACACCTGAAGAAGAATTATTAGAAAATCCTAATAAAAAGAATAAAAAGAAATTGATTTCCAATATCATCTTTTTATCATTGCTTACCATTTTGGTTTTTGTCCTTCTTTTCAATATCGGCGATTTTAACGATATGAAGCAAAGCTTCCTAAGCATTGGAAGCAATTATCAATATTTCTTAATCGCCATTGGACTAACGATATTATATTTTGTGATTTGGCCATTCAGCCAATGCATATACGCCAAATCGATGGATGCGGAAGCAAGCATCGCTGAAAGTTATCTCATCGGTTGCTCTGAGCACTTTTATAACGGCATAACTCCTTTTGCCGCGGGCGGACAACCATTTCAAATTTATTCATATACAAAATGTCATGTTAAAACCGCCAAAGCGACAGGCATCATCTTGGCCTCCTTTGTGACTTTTATGATCGTCACGAACCTCTTTGCATTAAGTTCGCTATTTTTTGCAAAAGAACTTTGGGATGGATTTGTCGTTTTAAATAGTCAAGCCACGATTGTTGTTGCCGTCATCGGCATTACCATCAATTTCCTAGTTTTGATATTCATGTTTGTTTTAGGAACAAGCAAGAAATTAAGGCAATTCTTGGTTAAAATCTTCACAAAAATAGTAAATTGGAAGATATTTCATAACCCGAAAAGAAAATTACTCTCGCGTTTTGGCGACTTCTTAGTCAAGCAAATTCCCGCATTTGAAGAATATTGCACAAACGCTCAAATTGCCTTCAAAGAAGTCTTTAACCATAAGCGAGCATCCATTCTTGCGATTATTGTTAAGATTATCGACATGGCGATTTATTATATGGTTCCTTTTTTCCTTCTTAAATCGGTCGGGATAGAAATTGGCTTTGAAAAACTAATATTAGTCACCTTCACCACTTCCTTTGCAATTAATGCCGTCGTCTGGATGCCAACACCAGGGGCAACAGGCGGCATTGAATTCGCCTTTATGTTCGCCGTCGCGGCAGCTGTTGGAAGAGCAATCGACGGAGCGGGCGTCGCTTTATTATGGCGATTATTAACCTTCTACTTAACAATTATCTTAAGTTTTATATCAAATTTAATCCTCGAAGCACACATTCGTCGCAAGGTGAAAAAAGAAGAGGCGATGAAAAATGTTTAATGTTTTGTATGGCGGAGATAGATTAACTCTAAGAGGCATCTATCTTTCGATAAGAAGTATGCTTGAACATAACACCTTTCCAATTCATTTTTATATTCTTACAATGGCAACAGGTGAAAAGGGAATAAAAGGTCAATCATTAAAAGAAGAAGATCGCTTATTTTTAGAGAAATTGATTAAGTCATATAATGAAAAAAGTGTTATTGATTTATTCGATTATACCGATAAATATAATGAAACGATAAAGAACACTAGAAATAATAAATGTTCCTTTTCTCCTTATTGCATGTTAAGACTATTCTCTGAGGAAATTTTGCCCGATGAAAATGTCTTGTATCTTGACGCGGATACATTGATAAATGGTTCACTTTTGGAATTTGAAAAAGTCGATATTTCAAATGTCGAATTAGCCGCGGGGCTAGATTATCTTGCTCAGTGGTGGGTGCATCCAGGCTATTTTAACTCCGGCGTCTTATATTTAAATGGTAAGAGAATTAAACAAACGCATTTATTCTCTCGCTGCGTCGATTTATTGATGAAAAAAACATATTATTTCGCCGATCAAAGCGCGTTGAATAATCTCGTCAAAGATTTTATTTATCTACCGAGAAAATATAATGAGCAACGACCACTTAAAAAAGACACAATCATCTGTCATTTTTGTAATCGCGTGATGAGGTTCTACGCCCCGATTAGACCATGGGATGTTAAGCTTATGAGAGAAGTCTATAAAATGACCATTTTTGACAATACGTATAGAGATTATTTAGCAAATTTCCCTTTTGAAAGCATTGGCTTAACTAGACCAGATTATAAATTCTAGTCCGAATAAGCTCTAATACCTTCTTCGACGATCTCAAAATATCTATCTGGATTAATATCAAGCGCGACAAAGGCGTTTTTTTCTTGTTTTAGATAATCGAACTGGTCGCAGTTAGTTCTACCATATGATGGACCGCCGGTAACATCGATAGTGACATTCATCTTTTTTAAAGTAACGACATTATTATCTAATAGATAAACAACAGTAACTGGGTCGTGAAGCGGGCCGCCTTCAAAGCCAAAAACCGCCTTTTGATTGGCGTTAAAGACTTTCATCAATGCCACGAATAATTTAGACACCTTGTTATCGATTTTATTAATTCTATCAATTATTGACGGCAAGACTTTAACCTTGCGCGTTACGTCTAATCCCATCATCTTAATATTTAGCCCTGAACGAAAGATGATATCCGCGGCTTCCGGATCGCAATAAATATTAAATTCGCTAGCAGGAGTAACATTGCCATAGCCAACCGCTCCGCCCATCATGACAATTTCTTCGATATATTCTTTTACTTCTGGGTGTTTGATTAAAAGGGTGGCGACATTCGTCAATGGACCAGTTGTTACTAAAGTAACCTTCTTATGTTCCTTTAATAATCTTCTCATTAATTCAACCGCGTTTTCTTTAGCAAAATCAATTTTTAAAGGAGGAAAATCAAAGCCATCAAGTCCGCTTTCACCATGGATTTCAGGGCAAGTAAGAGGTGCTCTTTTTAAGGGTTTACTTTCACCTAATGCAACTGGAACATCTAGCGATAAATACTGAACTAAATTTAAGGCGTTTCTTCCCGTTTTATCTAATGTTTGATTGCCTGATTCAACAGTTATAGCTAATAAATTTAAATTGACAGCAGAACCCAAAAGCATGATCGCAACAGCGTCATCGTGTCCAGGGTCGCAGTCAAGAATAATGTTCTTCTTTTCCATAGGACTTATAATAAGAAGTCTAAGATAAAACCGCAAATGAAAATAATGATAAAATTAAAAAATGATAAATAAACCTGATTACAACAACTCCATCGTCAATCTCTCAAATTCAATATTGAAGCGTTTTAATGTTGAACCATTTCATAATTCATTAGATAAGATTGATGAATTAATAAAGGATAAAAAGAAAATAATAGTTTTCTTATTCGATGGTCTAGGAAAATGCATCATCGAAAAGCATTTAAAAGAAGACTCGTTTCTCCGCAAGCACAAAATCATGGATATAACCTCAACTATGCCTCCGACGACAGTTGCTTCAACAAATGCCTTTTTAAGCGCAAAATATCCTTCTGAAACAGGTTGGTTAGGTTGGACACAGTATTTTAGTGAACTCGATAAATCGATTAATGTCTTCACTAATTATATCGATAATGAACACAAGCAATTAGAAGGCGATAACTACATGAAAAAGGTTGCTAGTTATCCAACAATTGCGGATTTAATAAATCAAAAACATGGTAATAATCCAGCAAACCTTATATTTGGCTATCCCGTCGATAAAGAAAATAAGAAAGTTAAAAAGCTCAAATCATTTATCAAATATGCATATGAAGTAGCCAGTAGCAAAGATGAAAGTTTCACCTATGCTTATTGGTGCTCTCCTGATTGTTTGATGCATAAATTTGGGACGACTAGTTTTATAGTTCATCAAAACATTAAACGTATCGAAAAATTAATAAAACACTATTCCAAGAAGCATAAAGATGTCACCACTATACTAATTTCAGATCACGGCATGAAGGATGTTAAATTCATCGATATGAATCAATATCCAGATTTAATAGACACACTCGTTAGACCATCAACATTTGAAAAGCGTTGTGCAAACTTCTATGTTAAAAAAGGGCGAAATGAAGATTTTGAGAAACTCTTTAAGAAATATTATGGTAAGCATTATGAGCTTTTTACTATTGAGGATGCAATTAAAGAAAATCTCTTTGGCATCGGTAAGCCTAGCAACATAGCAAAAAGATTTTTCGGCGATTACATCGCAATTTCAAAAGACGAATATTCCTTGGATTATATTAATAAGAAAGACAAGAAACGCGTTAAATTTAAAGGGCACCACGCCGGTGGCACCCTCGAAGAAATGATGATTTCAATTATTGGAATAGAAGGAAATTAGATTTTCCTAATTCTGCCATCTAAAGAATGAAGTCTAATCGAGCCTCCTTGAGTGGCCACTAATCCTCTTGTATAGTGAATAGCTTCTTCTTGTGTTGCAAAAACCTTAATCGCTTTTTCTCCACCCGCTAATTTGACTTGCCATTTGCCGAGCAAGGATTTAGTCGTAGAAATATGATAGACGCGGACACCGCCATTATAGGTAGCGGAGGTTGGTCTAATAGGAGTTTTAGCGACTGGTTTAGCCTCTACTTTTGTAGCAGGTTTTGTTTCTACCTTACTAACAGGTTTAGCAGCAGGTTTAGTTTCTTGTTTAACGACAGGTTTAGCCTCTACCTTACTAACAGGTTTGGCAACTGGTTTAGCCTCTTGTTTAACGACTGGTTTTGCTTCTTTCTTTTGAGGAGCTACATCATTAGTCTTTGTTGTAGTAACGGTAACACCACTTGTTGGAGCTTCTTTTTCTTCAACTGCATCTGATTTCTTGTTAGTTAAATGGTAAGACGCTAAATTAATAGCCCACCAAATATTTGCTAAAACATATGAACCAACGAGCATAATTGCAATGGCAATCGCCATTCTTACCATATTGACTGAATTCTCATTGCCTTCGTGAACAAAATTATAAATATCAAATTTGGTGTCTTGCATTCCAAAGATAAGACCAATGTAGACGCCTCCATAAATTAAAACAGGAAGAACGCTGCACCATGTCCAACGCCATTTAATTTTAGTTTCAACATCAAATAGGACGAAACCAATAATTGCCACAGCAGGAGCAAGAACATGTAAGAATAAATTCGCACCTTGATAGCTAATAATGTTTGAATCATTAATGCCCCAAAGTGGCGCTAAAAAGGTAGCAACTGTAATTAACGTAACGCTAATCGCTGTCACTGCAGCTAGTTTAAGTTGAATTAGCCATTGAGGTAATGGTTTGTTTTCTAACATGTAAATCGAACCGACAATTAGAAAGATTAAACCAACAATTGCCAAGAAAATGTTCGAATTAAGGGTGAATGGTAGATAAGGACTCACCAAGCCCGCATCAGTAAGCACATATTCATTGACGTAAAGAGCGATGCCAACTAGAGATAAGGCAGTTGCAATGAGTGTGAAACTGATACTTAGGATTTTTTTGACTTTACTTTTCATTTTTTATTTTCCTCCAATATTCCTTTGCGTTTAGCTCATTTTTATTTTCTTGTGGAACATAATATTTTGCATCCTTTAAATCGTTTGGTAAATATTGTTGTTTCACATAATGAGATGGATAATCGTGTGGGTATTTATAATTTTGCCCTTTCTTTTTTGCGTCTGCACCATCGAAATGCGTATTTTGTAATTGTCTAGGAGTGTCAACGCCTTTCCCATTAGCAATATCCTCGTTAGCTTTTGCATAAGCAAGATAAGAGGAATTTGATTTTGGCGCGGTCGCTATTAATATTGTAGCATTTGCAAGAGGTAAACGCGCTTCCGGCATGCCAAGTTGTAAGGCCGTATCGACACAAGATTTAACAATGCTTATTAATTGAGGATAAGCTAAACCGACATCTTCGTTTACTGAACAGAGCAATCTTCTGGACGCCGCAATTATATCGCCGGTCTCTAATAATTTGGCTAAATAAAATATCGCCGCATCAGGATCAGATCCTCTAAGCGACTTCATAAATGCCGATAAAGTATCAAAGTGATGATCTTGATTACGGTCATAACTAATATTAGCTTTATCTAGCAATTGTTCCGCATCAATCGAGTTAATTGTCTTTTTATCGACTGAAGCATTATATAAAAATTCAAGATTATTGATAGCTTTTCGCATATCGCCATTAGAGGAAACGGCTATTTTCTTTAATACATCATCTTTGACATCAATATTTAATTTCTTTGTCGCATTTTTAAGTCCTTCGATGATGTCATCGATTGCTAATGGCTTAAATTCAAAGACCGTAGAGCGAGATAATAAAGCGGGGTAAATATAAAAGAACGGATTCTCAGTTGTTGAAGCGATTAAAGTGATTGAACCACTTTCGATAAATTCAAGAAGCGATTGTTGTTGTTTCTTATTAAAATATTGAATCTCATCAAGATAGAGCAATATTCCATTTTGTGAAAAAACAGTATTAACATCAGCAATTATCTTCTTGATATCATCAAGCGTTGCAGTTGTCCCATTAAGAGAATAAAAATTCATATTCATTGATTTGGCAATGATGTTAGCAAGGGTGGTCTTTCCAACTCCTGGAGGACCGTAGAAAATCATATTCGTAATCTTTTTTGAGGATATCGCACGATAAAAGACAGCATTTTTGTCTAATAAATGCTTTTGTCCTACGACCTCATCAATAGAAACTGGTCTTAATATATCTGCAAGAGGTTTATCCATGTGTTAATGATAAATATTATTTTTCATTAATTCAAGGCAAATCCTGGTTAATATCTTTAGATAAGCAATATCTATTTAGAAGAAATGGGCAATTGGTTTATAATCAAACCATGCTCTATAAAGTTTCAATTATCATCCCTGCTTATAACGCCTCCAAGACGATAAGACAGTGCTTAGATGCATTAATTAATCAAAAAACTAAATACAGTTTTGAAATTATTGTCGCCTTACGAGAAGGAAAAGATAACACAATATCCATACTTGATGAATATAAGATGAAATATCCATTTATCAAATATGCGATTTTAAGCGATGGCTACATTCCAAAATCACGAGTGGAAGGAGCCAAGCTATCTAGTGGCGAATACATTATGTTTTGCGATGTAGATGACACATTTAGTGAAGACGCGATTGAGACAATGGTTAATGAGATTACAAATTCTCATGTCGATATAGTATCTGCTTCTTATTATGAAGTTTATAAAAACAAAACTAAAAAAGGCATGTTTAGAATAAATAAGTTATTAGATCAAAAAGAAGTAATAAAAGGTTTAATGAAGGATACTTATCTAAGAAGTTTCTGTTGGAACAAAATATATAAGGCTTCTTTATTTAAAGATTATAAATATTATTATCCAAATCAAAATTTTGTTCGCGATGATACATTACTTAATCTCCAAGTTTATCTTCACGTAAATAAATTAAAAATAATAAAAAAGCCTATTTATTATTACGATAAGCGGTTTGAATCGACGACAAATAATATCGATAAAAGTCGATTCACATGGCTATTAAATATCTTTGCCTTAGAACGTTATTATCTAGAGAAGAATAAGCCAGAATATCTATCGTTGTTTTATAGACTAAAAATAAGGCGAAAAATCATCACATTTCTAGAAAAATGTATAGTTAAAAGCTACTATACAAAGGACGAATTTAAAACTCTTAAAACTGAAGGTAGAAAATATCTTAAAATCATCAATAAAAAAGGCGAGTTAGAAATAAATAACACGCCTTGGGATAATCTAATTAAAGATATAGAAAACGCCGATTAATTCGGCGTTTTAGTTATTTAGATTTTATCGTTAGAACCTAACACTTCACGAATCTTGTGCTCAACAAGTTGTTTAACATAAGCACGACCATCGCCGATATATTGACGTGGGTCGAAGTGTTCTGGATGCTCGTCAAAGTGCTCGCGAATTCCGGCAGTCATAGCAAGGCGGAGATCGCTATCGATGTTAATCTTGCAAACCGCCATTGAGGCCGCTTTACGGAGTTCATCTTCAGGGACGCCAACCGCATCAACTAATTTGCCGCCGTGAGCATTGATGATTTTCACATATTCTTGGTTAACTGAACTTGAACCGTGTAAAACGATTGGGAATCCAGGAAGACGTTTGCTAACTTCTTCAAGAATATCAAATCTTAATGGAGGTGGAACAAGGACTCCATCTTTATTACGAGTGCATTGTTCTGGTTTAAATTTATAAGCGCCATGGCTTGTACCAATTGCAATAGCCAAACTATCAACACCTGTTCTACGAACGAATTCTTCGACTTGTTCAGGACGAGTATATGATTCGTTACCATGTTCAACCTTAACATCATCTTCAATACCTGCTAATGTACCAAGTTCGGCTTCGACAGTAACGTATGGCTTATGAGCGTGAGCGTATTCAACAACTTTTCTTGTGATAGCAATATTTTCTTCGAATGGTTTGCTCGATGCATCGATCATAACCGAGGTGAAACCACCATCGATACAATCTTTACAAATTTCAAAATCTGCACCGTGGTCGAGGTGTAGGACAATTGGTAATCCTGTTTCTTCAACAGCCGCTTCAACCATGTGTTTTAGATATGCTGGTTTAGCATATTTTCTTGCACCAGCGGAAACTTGAAGGATAACTGGTGAATTGCATTCTTTTGCAGCTTCAGTAATCGCTTGAACAATTTCCATATTGTTGCAGTTAAAGGCTCCGATGGCGTATCCGCCTTTGTAGGCCTTTTCAAATAATTCTTTAGTATTTACTAATGGCATTGATTTTGCCTCCTCTATTTAAATACGTATATATTTTATATACTTCGTGGAAAAATTAAATAATTTTTTCGCTAATCTAAGTCGTTGAATGCGTTTTCAATTGGCGAATAATTAACACAATGTTGCTCAAAATATAAAACTTCATTAAAATGAAATCGAGGTAAAAACTATGGAAAAATATGCTGTATTAGTAGTTGATATGTTAAATGATTTTGTTACCGGTGCATTAAAATGCGAACGCGGTGAAAAAATCGTTCCTTCGTTAGCTCATTTCTTAGATGAGACTAGAAAGAATAATGTTCCTGTTATATTCTGCAATGATGCTCATTTAAAAGGCATCGACCACGAATTCAAGGTTTGGGAAGAACACGCGATTAAAGGAACCAAAGGAGCGGAGGTTATTCCTGAACTTAAACTCGATGAAAATGTTGATTATGTTGTTCCTAAACGCCGTTATAGCGGTTTCTTCCACACCGACTTAGATTTATTACTAAAGGAATTAGGCATTACATCAGTCGTTATGTGCGGACTTCATACTCATATGTGCGTTCGCCACACTTCCGCGGATGCATTTCAACTAGGCTATAACATCGTCGTTAACAAAGAAGGAACTGATGCCTTTACTAAAGAAGATTATGAAAGCGGGCTCAGTTATTTAAAGACTGTTTACGGGGCCAAAATTCTCTCAGCCAACGAAATAATCGAGTTGTTCAAAAATAAATAAAATAGAAGATTAACAATCAATTTCGCCACGAATTGCCAAGAAATTGGTTGTTTTCTTTTTGCTGGCATTGATAAGTAATTAGTCTTAACTATGTAATATTTTTTAGATGACTTAAAATAATATTAACGAGGTTAAAATATGGATATCTATTCATTAATTGCATCGCTTAAAAATAAAGGAGAAGATGCTTATCTAGTAACAGTTACCGATAAAAGCGGTATGGCTCCATCAGATGTTGGGAAAAAGATGGTCGTTTTGTCTAACGGTGAATCATTTGGTACGATCGGCGGAGGAGCTATTGAGCATTATGCGATAGAGAAATGCAAAAACTCATTTATAGATAGAACCTCATTTAGTGAAAAATATCTTCTTATGGATAAAGATGTCCAAGTAGATAATGATGAAGTAAAACTTGAAATGGCATGTGGAGGAAAAGCAACACTTTTCTATGAATTCATCGGCCCTAAACAACATGTATTCGTTTTTGGCGCCGGCCACTGCGGCAAAGCATTATGCGCTTTACTTAAACCAATAAATTTCCATGTTACTGTTATTGATAACCGACAAGAATTACTCGATGAAATCAAAGATAACGCCGATGAAATTAAATGCATAGAATTCGATAAATTTGTAAGTGATAATGTTACTAAATTAAATAATTCCTATATAGTTGTTGCCACGCCAAGTCATAAATATGATTATGAAGTGCTAGATAAGATTTTTGCATTGCATATTAAGCCCGCTTATTTTGGTATGCTATGTAGCAAGAAAAAAATAAGTGATTATTTATCAAAAATATATGACCAGTATGGCAAAGATGTTGACCTATCAAACTTCTATTCGCCAATTGGTTTAAATTTAGGCGGTGATTCGCCAGAAGAAATTGCCGTTTCAATCGTAAGCGAAATATTATCAATATATTATAAAAAAGATAAGTTAATGCACATGCGAGATAAGATTAATAACTGCAATAAATCTTGTGACTAGTTTGTTCAAATTTCGCAATTTAGAATTTAAATCACAAAACAATCACTGATAATGAACCAACTGTTTTAGCATTGTTATTTCACGTTTTGCCCTTTTTGAGAAATAATTTGCGTTGTTTAGCGTTGTCGAGTGTTGTCAAAAATGCCAATTTGTTGTCTAAATAGCAAAAATGTTGTCAGGCGTTGTCGAGTGTTGTTGAGTGTTGTTGAATGTTGTCAAATGTTGTTGGAAACACTAATTTGTTGTTGAAAAGGCAAAAATGTTGTCAAAAAATTGTTAGAAACGAACTGAAATATGAATAGAAATTAAACACTTCATTCAAACCGCGTTGTCTAATCATTTTGCTCGAAAAAATCATCGTGCTTAGTATTTGATTCTGAAGGAAACAATAGAAAATTATTAAATAAGAAACATCTTATTAATTTTTCAACATATTAATAGGCACAATGAAAATACCTTCTTTAGTGGTATAAGCAGGACCGCACGCGGTGATAATCATGCAGAAACTAGGTTCCTTTCGATTATTTTGTTTAATTCTATTTTTCAAATTAGTAAAGGTTGAAATATTATTAGAGATCTCTTGTCAATAAAAATCCCCCACTTTCTTTTACATATTTTCCCCCCACTTTCTTTTACATGGACTGGTAGCCTAAAAGTAGACACACAGCATACAATTCAGCCTTTACGAAAATGTGGAGAACCCAAAATAAAAAGGCTGTTCACTACGTTATGTTTCCTAACAGCCCTTTTTATCAAAATGGTGGATCTGACCGGGATCGAACCGGCTACCTCCTCGTTGCGAACGAGGCGCTCTCCCAGATGAGCTACAGACCCAAGCGCATTTAATTAAATAACAATCTATCATATTTTTCAAGATTGACGATGAGAAATGATAACATTCGTCTCATCTTTAAAGTAGAATTATTCCATGGCAAATGTGGTCGCGGTTATGGACATGAAAGCATTTTATGCTTTTTTTGAATGCGTAGAACGTAATCTCAACCCCTTTACTACTCCGCTTGTGGTTTGCGATACATCTAGAGGTGAAGGAACAATTGTTTTATCAGTTAGTCCGTATCTAAAACAGTTAGGTGTTCCATCAAGATGCAGAAAGCGTGAACTCCCTAATATTGATGGCATGATTTTTGCGACACCTCAAATGCAAAAATATGTTGAAAAATCTGCGGAAATCGTGGCAATTGTCCTCGATTTTGTCGGTGAAGACGATATTCATGTCTACTCAATTGACGAGCTTTTTATCAACCTCGGGCCTTATCTAAAAATGTATAATTGCACCCCTCGACAACTAGTGATGAAAATTCAAAAAGCCATTCTTGATAAAACCCATCTAGTAGCCACGGCTGGGATAGGAGATAATATGCTCCTAGCAAAGCTCGCTCTCGATTTAGATGGTAAGAAAAGACCGCCATACATCGCCCAATGGAATAAAAATAGTATCAAAACGAAACTATGGCCTATTTCACCATTGTCAAAGATGTGGGGAATATCAGTTAATTATGAACGAAAACTCAATAATCTAGGAATATATACTGTTGGAGAATTAGCTAATGCACCAAAAGAATTATTAAAAAATAAATTTGGCGTTATCGGCGAACAACTTTGGGAACACGCCAACGGAATCGACAATACAAATATACGAGAAAAATATCATCCAAAAGAGACGAGTTTCTCATTAGGTCAAGTTCTCCACGAAGATTATAGAAGCTCTGATGCTAAACAATTAATCATGGAAATGAATGACGATTTGGCAAAAAGGCTACGCGACCATCATCTAAAGACGAAATCTGTTTCCTTATCAATTGGTTTTGACTATGATACCGGCGGAGGATTTTCCCATCAAACCAAACTCGACTATCCAACAGATGATACGAAGAGTCTGTGCAACGAATTGATTCAACTTTTTGATATGTATATTGAAAATCATTTAACGCGAGCAATCTATATTAGTTATGGTTCACTAGTTGAAAGCGAGTATGACCAATTATCTCTATTTGAGGATAGCGATGAACAACTCGAAAGAAAGAATCTTCAAAAAGCCCTTGATTTAATCAAAGATAAATATGGCGATAATATCGTATTAAGAGGATCATCATTACTTGAAAAAAGTACAGCAAAAGAAAGGCATAACCAAATTGGAGGACATAAAAAATGAGTGACCGTGGAATGAAGAAATGGGCACCGTTTTCCTCACTAATTGAGCAAGCGACATGCCTAGAGAAAATGCGTTATGAGAAAAATAAAATTGAAAAACCAAAAATCTCAAGTGACGTTGCTCAAAAAATAAATTTCATTCTCTTAAATTGTCTAGGCGAAGAGATAACTGTAGTTTTTTTCTATAATGGATATCTTTATACGATTAAATCGAAATTATTAAAAGTGAATAAAGTAAAGAAGAGTATCGAATTAAATGATGGCGAAATCTTCTTAAAAGATATAATTGATCTAAATTGTGAAAATTATTCCAATAAAATAGATGATTTTATTAGTTAATATATTGAGCGTATGATACCTCTTGAGATGATGTGCCCCCCTTACTTCTTCATCACCTCAAGAAGTAACTGCTCGTTTTATATAAATATAATTTGTCATTTGGCATAATAATAAAGATGAAAATTTCAGTAGAAAAAGCATTATTAAAACTCCAAGATGGCGACACTAACGCTCTCGCGGATATTTATGATGCGACTAGTCGAGGCGTCTTCACATTCATTCTTCCAATAGTTAAAGACTACGCTCTTGCGGAAGATGTTATGGAACAAACCTATATCGCTATCTATGAGAAAATCAATCTTTATAAACCTAAATCAAATGGTCGAAACTGGATTCTTACAATCGCTAAAAATCTAGCAATTAATGAGTTCAATAAGAACAAAAAATATGTCGACTATGACTACAACGAAGAAAAGGTTATTCCTGAAGGATTATATTCACTTGATGATAGTTTAGACACGCCGACAATTAAATTAGCAAACGAAATATTAAGCGAAGAAGAATTCAATATTCTCATCATGTACACAATCGGTGAATACAAACATCGTGAAATTGCAGAATTACTACATTTACCATTAGGCACTGTTACATGGAAATATAAAAATGCTCTGCAAAAACTTAGAGATGAACTAAATAAGAGGGAGACAAATGAAGCGAAACGACTTAGAGAAGAAAATCGTTAATGAAGCTAATCGCATAGTCCCAAATAAGATTAACAAAATCTATGAAAGACTAGGCATTAGTTTTATCGATGAAAAAATTGACGCTTCATTAGAAAAGAAGATTGCTAAAGAAGGTAATGTATTAATAAAGAACGTTCGTCGTCCTGATATCGTTTCAAAAAATGACGAATGGTCTAGCTTCTATGAAAAGAAGATTGCATCTGAAAAGAAACAATTTGTTCCAGATGTTAAAGATAAAATTGGAATCAAAAAGACCAATCCTCTCCTCGCCTTCTTTAAAAAGCCTGGTTTCATCGCTGGTTTTTCAACCGCCTCAATTGCAATCATCTGCTCATCTATCATCATCGTCAATAGTTTAAATAAAATAATTGATACGCCAGACAATAGCTCATCAATTAATTCAACGACGACAACAATTGATGATAACAGTGGCGTTGATGAGGTAATCGAACTCAAAGGAAAGAGCACGATTAATTTTAAAGTTACATCCGCGAGTGAAAGCTATAAACCAGAAGTAATTTATTCAGTTAACACAACTGGCTACATTGATAATGGCTCAATCGTTTCCGCCAACGACGCTTCAGCAAATATTCTTAATGATTTCGATAATAACGAAGTAACAAAATTAGACTCTAATAAGCAATATACTATACCTACATTTACCGGCAATTATTTAAAAAGCGCCTTAAATCTTGGATATCTTGAAAGAAAAGATGCGAGCAAGGCAAATGTCATCACTTTAAAAATAAATGCTGGCAAAGAAGATGAACAATATTATGAAACTATGAAGAAAAATCTTGAGAGTTCCATAAATGAATTCATGTATGAAAATAAGGTAATAGCAAAATTTGAAATAGTTGCTGAGACAAGCGCAGTCGAAGATGATGAGAAAACGCAACTCATCCGACAAGCATATGAAATATGCAATACGTTATTTGTTAATTCAAACGGAGAAGTTAATAAGGTTTTATGTTTTTCCACTAATTTCGATGATTGGCTAATTAAATACGCCGATTATTCAATCGAAGACCTTCAAGAATATGTCGATATGCTTCTATATATCTCGAGCATGATATCTAACGATAGTAACAAAGATGAATTTATTAATAGCCTTGCCGATTGCGTTTCAATGCAAGAAAAAATTTATGAATTAAACGATCGTTATGAAAAACTTTCAGACTTATACGAAGATGTCTTAGATAAATTAGAAGGTGACGATGATCACGATGAAGATGATGATTTTGTTAAGCCGGACGATAAAGACGGATATGATTGGGATTGGTGGGATGATGTAGGTCATAATCACGGTCATGGTGATAAACCACATAAGAATAAACATCACGATGATTATTACGGTGACGATAGGGTTGAACCATCCGATGAAAACTATGAGATATTCATCAATGATATCGATACTTTCTTAACTAATAATCAAAATATCGATTCTAAAACCAATGATGAACTTTATAGTTTATGTTCTCAAATACGCGATTATTCAAGGCAAATTTATGACTTTTATTTCTACTATGAAGAAAAAATAAATAGAACGATGAATGATATTCTTATTTCATTAGATAATGGCGATTATAATAACGGTCATCCAAACGATGATAGGCCTGATAATGATTGCCCACCTGATTGGGATGATGACTTCGACGATTGGTGGGGTCATCACCATCATTAAAAAACCTCGAGACGATCTCGAGATTTTTTATTTTTATTGCTCAGTAATTAAAATGCCCAATTTCCGTCTTTGAAAATTTGGACTTTCTTACCATCACGCGTATAACCGACAATATTTAAATCTTTTGAACCGATCATGAAATCGACATGGATTGATGCATCATTGATGCCCATATCTTTTAATTGTTCTTGGCTATATTTTTCATAGTCTTTTATGCAGTTAGTAAAGCCGCGTCCAAGCGCTAGATGGCAAGCTGCATTTTCATCATATAAAGTGTTATAGAACAAAATTCCCGTATTATTAATCGGTGAATCGTATGGTACAAGAGCACATTCACCTAAATAAGGAGCGTTTTCGTCCATGCTAATCATATGTTTTAAAAGTTCTTCACCCTTCTTCGCATGAACTTCAACCGCTTTGCCATTTTCAAATCTTATAGAGAAATCTTCAATTAATTCACCTTGATAGGACAATGGTTTTGTTGAGAAAACAATACCTTCCGCTTTTCCTTTACATGGAGAAGTGAAACATTCTTCACTAGGAATATTCGGGTTAAAGAAGATATTGCTACCTAGAGTTGTTTCGCCACCCGCCAGCCAATTGGCGTTAGGAAGAAGCCAAACCTTGAAATCAGTTCCGTTTTTGCTCGTGTAATGTAAATAATCTAAATTTAAGGAATTTAAATAGGCGCTGCGCTTAGCTAAATCTTTGTTGTGTTCATCCCATGCTTTAATCGGATCACCATTGTCGCATCTAGATGTTTTTAAGATAGCCTCCCAAAGCGCTTCAGTTGCTTGGCGTTTAGATAAGGAAGGGAATACCTTCTTTGCCCATGCAGGAGAAGCAGCTCCAGCGATAACCCATTGATATTTATTTTCTCTTTTGTCGCGGAATGGTTTAATAATCGGATATTGAGCCTTTCGAACATTAGCAATCTTTGCTTGATTGACGCCCTTAAATGCATCAGGATCACTAGATTCGATATAAATCATCACCGGATTTTCATCTACAAGATATTCTTGTCGAGCAATTTGATATGGATATAAGTGAGAAAGTGACTTTAACGATTCTTTCTTATAGCTGACTTTGTCAGTTTTATCACTTGTCCAACGTATAGTAACTCGTTTTGCTCCTAGGGAGTAGCATTCGCTCATTATATAACTTGCGAGTTCTTCTTGATTGACATCAGCGATTAATTCAACAATTTGTCCGCGTTGAACGTTGCCACCAACTTTAGCAATCAATTTTGCATATTGTTTTAATACAGTTTTTTTCATATTTTTTAACCTCATGCGGTATTGTAGCACATTCTTAAAGCTAAATTGCGAAAACGATAGGCAAAATAAAAGCCGCATAACGCGGCATAAAGTTTAAATATTTGTTATTGAATGCAACTGATAAGAATTGCTAAGAACATAAAGACGATGACAAACGAGAAGGTTAACCAAGTAATGATTTTCTCAGAACCACGTTCTTTTGTTTTAACAAAGATGTTCATACCTCCGCCGGTAATCGCACCAGAAGCACCTTCAGATTTACCACCTTGGAGCAACGATAAAACAATGATGATTAACCCTATGATTAAGAATATAACGTCATACCACTGCATATCTTTCTCCTTGCTAAGTGCTTAAATATATTTACACATATTATTTATTAAAGCAACGCTTTATTTTTCTACTTTTTGATAACGCTTCGATATTCTAAAATCGTATCGCGTATCTCCGCAGCTCTTTCAAAATCATATTCTTTGGCTGCATTTTTCATCTCTTTTTCTAATTTTTTGATTTCATTTTCAATTTCACTTGTCGAGGAAACCTTTGATATTTTCTTTGATTTAGTATAGTTTCCATCAATGTTTTTAATCGGTTCATGTATCGGTTTAACAATTGTTTCAGGCACGATTCCGTTTTCTTTGTTATAGGCATCTTGAATCGCTCGTCTTCGGTTTGTCTCATCAATTGCAATTTGCATAGATTCAGTAACCGTATCACCATACATAATGACTTTTCCGTTTTTGTTTCTTGCCGCGCGGCCAATAACTTGGATTAACGCTCGTGAGGAACGGAGAAAACCTTCTTTATCTGCGTCTAAAATCGCAATCAATGAAACTTCAGGAATATCAAGACCTTCACGAAGGAGGTTGATACCCACTAAAACATCATATTTTCCTTTACGGAGTTGATAAATAATTTCACTACGTTCTAAAGTTTTTGTTTCATTATGCAAATATGCGACCTTAAAATCTTTGTCTTTTAGGTAAGATGTTAAATCTTCAGCCATACGTATAGTCAAAGTTACGACCATAACGCGTTCATGATTATTAATTCGCTTAGTTATCTCATAGATTAAATCATCGATTTGTCCAAGAGTTGGACGCACCTCAATAAGCGGATCTAGTAGACCCGTTGGACGAATAATTTGTTCAACAACTTTGTTATTAGCTTTTTCAAGTTCATAATCGCCTGGGGTTGCCGAGGTACAAATCGTATATGGCATTAATGATTCGAATTCATCAAATTTAAGTGGTCGATTATCTAATGCACTTGGAAGACGGAAACCGTATTCGACAAGCGTTTCTTTTCGTGAACGATCGCCATTATACATTCCGCGTATTTGAGGAAATGTAACGTGAGATTCATCGACAATTAATAAGAAATCTTTGGGAAAATAATCAATTAATGAAAATGGTCTACTTCCCGGCTTTCTTCCATCGATATGTCGAGCATAATTTTCAATGCCTGGACACATGCCAAATTCAAGCAAACTATCCATATCTTGACGCGTTCGCATTTCAATGCGTTCAGCTTCTAATGGTTTGTCATTATCCTTAAAAAACTTAATACGTTCCTCTAATTCTTGTTCAATTGTCGTTACCGCTTTTTGAATTCTTTCCTTGGTTGATGCGTGATCATAGGCTGGGAAAAACGGATAGCTTTTATATGTCGCTTTCACCTCACCTGTTAATGAATCGACTTGACTAATTTGTTCGACGACATCGCCAAAAGTATCGATTCTTATTATATATTCCTTGCTATGAGGAGGAGCGACTTCGATAATATCGCCTCTAACCCTAAAGGAACCAGGTTTTATATCGAGGTTATTTCTTATATATTGAGCGTCGACAAGCTTTTGAAAAAACACTTTTCTATCCAATGCTTCATCAACGCGTATATCAAAAGCTAAATTGCGATATTCATCAGGATCAGTTAAGCCATAAATAGAGGCGACTGAACTGACGATGATCGTGTCCTTTCTTTCTAAAATTGAATTTATCGCCGAGGTGCGCATCATCTCAATTTCTTCATTCATCAATGCACTTTTATCGATGTAAGTATCTGAACTAGGAAGATAGGCTTCTGGTTGATAAAAATCAAAGTTTGAAACAAAGTATTCAACCCTATTATTTGGAAAAATCTCTTTAAATTCCTCATATAATTGGCCAGCAAGCGTTTTATTATGCACAATTACAAGTGTAGGTTTTTGTATCTTTTCAATGACGTTTGAAACAGTAAAAGTCTTGCCCGTGCCAGTAGCTCCAAGAAGAACTTGTAGTTTCTTTCCTTCTTCAACGCCCTTAACTAATTGCTCAATAGCCTTAGGTTGATCGCCGGTCGGCTTATAAGAAGATACGATTTTAAATTGTTGTTCCGCCATTATTTGATTATGCCTTGTCTAGCAAGCATGTCTAAATAGGCATAGATAAATCCATCGATATTTCCATCCATGACTCCATCGACATCACTCTCTGAATAATTGGTGCGATTATCTTTCACCATGGTGTAAGGGCAAAATACGTATGAACGAATTTGACTGCCCCATTCAATATCTTTTTGTTCGCCGACAATGTTTTGCAATGCTTTTTGCTTCTTTTCAACTTCTAATTGATAAAGTTTACTTTTAAGCATATTCATTGCCATTTCTTTATTTAATAATTGACTTCGCTCAACTTGGCAAGATACTACGATACCAGTTGGCAAATGGGATATGCGAACAGCGGTTTCAACCTTGTTAACATTTTGCCCTCCAGCTCCACCGGATCGATATGTATCGACACGGATGTCTTTATCTTCAATTTTAATGTCAGGAATATCTTCAAACTGAGGGACAATATTGACTGACGCAAATGAAGTGTGGCGGCGTTTATTCGCATCAAAAGGTGAAATTCTAACTAAGCGATGAACACCTTTTTCACTTTTGAGTAAGCCGTAAGCATTTTTGCCTTTAATCGATAAAGTCATCGATTTAATGCCGGCTTCTTCACCCATTTGACAATCGACAACATCAAATTTCATGTGATGACGTTCGCAATATCGAACATACATTCTCGATAACATATCCGCCCAATCCTGTGCTTCCGTACCGCCAGCGCCACTATGGATTTCTAAAATGATATTGAGTTTATCGAACTCACCTTTGAATAATAATTTTTGACGGAACGATTTAACATTCTTACTTAAATCATCAATCAACTCTTCAATAAATGCCTTTGTATCAGCATCTTCTTCGGTGCAGACAAACAATAAATCTTTGAGTTCTTCGTGACTTTTTACAATTTTAAGATATGTGTCGCGTTCATCTTTAACATCATTGAATTCATCAATAACTTTCAACGCAGATTTTTGATCATCCCAAAAATTATCACGATTTTGTTCTTTTTCTAATTCATCAACTCTTTTATTTAAATAATCGAGGTCAAAGAGAATCACCGAGTCTATAGACTTGCTCAGACAAAACATTTAAATCGTTTCTGAGTTCTTGTAGCTCTTTCATTATTCCTTATCCTTGCTTTCAACATCGATAGCTTCATCACTCTTCTTTGCTTCAGCTTCGATTGGTTTACGAATTTGTACGACGACATTTAAAAATTTAAAAGCCGAGTCGACAGAGATGTTTTCTAAACATTCTCTAAATAACTGTTGCCCTTCATTAACATAGTCTTGTAATGGGTTAACATTGCCATATGAACGAAGGTGAATACCTTCTCTTAATCTAGCCATTGTATCGATTTGCTTTGTCCAGTTTTGATCGATTGTTTGTAGGGCTATTTCTCTTTCAACTTGATTAGCGACATCACTAGGCCATTGTTTACGACGAATTTGATAGATGTCATAGAGTGTATCACCTAGATCTTGACCGGCTTCTTCAGCAGGTGATTCATCGTAGGCTGCAACTTTAAATGAACCTTCAGGCATGAATTTAGGTTCGAGCAATTTTCTTAATTCTTCACCATTGATTAGACCATCCTTGCTATCAGAGGGAACTGCCTTATGAGCTAAAACTAAACCAGCGGTTGCAAAGAATTCTTGAATTAAATCATCGATATTATCCGCATACATGATAGCGTCACGCTTTTCATAAATAGCTTTTCTTTGTCGAGAAATAACATCGTCATAATCGAGCAAATTCTTACGAATATCAAAGTTTTGACCTTCGATTTGCTTTTGAGCGTTGGTGATAACGCTGCTAAAAAGACGAGATTCAAGAGGTCCTTCGCCAAATGATTCAATCCTCTTTTGCACCGATTCAGCAGCAAAGCGTTTTAATAAATCATCATCGAAGGATATATAGAATCGTGAGAAACCAGGATCACCTTGACGACCGCTACGACCGCGAAGTTGGTTATCGATTCGGCGCGATTCGTGACGTTCTGTTCCAAAGACACATAATCCGCCGAGAGCTTTGACTTCATCGTTAATCTTAATATCGGTACCACGACCAGCCATGTTGGTGGCGATAGTAATCGCACCTTTTTCGCCGGCGTGAGAAATAATCTCCGCTTCGCGAGCGTGGTTTTTTGCGTTTAATACTTCGTGCTTAAGGCCTTCACTAGTCAATAAATTAGATACTTCTTCAGATGATTCGACTGAGACGGTACCAATCAAAATTGGTTGTCCTTTTTCATGTCTTTCCTTAACCTCTTTAACTAAGGCAGCAAGTTTCTCGCCCTTATGCGCGTAAATATAATCTAAAGCATCAATTCTTTGAATTGGTCGATTAGTTGGAATTGAGACGACGCGCATGTTATAGATTTTTTGGAATTCTTCCTCTTCAGTTTTTGCTGTACCTGTCATTCCAGATAATTTCTTAAATAAGCGGAAGAAATTTTGATAGGTAATCGTCGCAAGGGTAACTGTTTCTTGTTTAATTTCAACATTTTCCTTAGCTTGAATAGCTTGTTGAAGACCATCGGAATATTCACGACCCTTAAGAATACGGCCGGTAAATTGGTCAATTAATTGAATTTGATGTTCTTGATCGACCATATATTCGACATCGCGCGCCATGATGTAGTTAGCTTTCAAGGCTTGATAAATTCTATGAACTAAATCTTGGTGTTCTGGATCGTAGAGGTTACGAATGCCAAACATTCTTTCAGCTTTTGCACTTCCCTCTTCAGTTAAACTACAAGTCTTATCTTTGATATCGATATCGTAGTCCTTATCTTTTTTAAGCGTCTTAACAAATCGATCAGCGACAGTGTATTGCGATGCCGTTGCTTTCGCTCCACCAGAGATAATCAAAGGAGTTCTCGACTCATCGATTAAAATTGAGTCAGCTTCATCGATAACCCCATAATTTAAACCGCGTAAAACGCGACCATTAATGGACTTGGCCATGTTATCTCGAAGATAGTCAAATCCAAGTTCAGCGTTTGTCGTATAGCAAATATCGCATAAATGTGCTTCCTTCTTTTGTTGAGGAGATAATTCGCGTAGGTTACAACCAACAGTCAAACCTAAGAAACGGTAAATTTGTCCCATCCAATCAGCGTCGCGTTGAGCGAGGTATTCATTGACGGTGACAACATATGCTCCTTCACCTTTTAAAGCATTTAGATAAATTGACATCGTCGCAGTCAAAGTTTTACCTTCACCAGTTTTCATCTCGGCGACATCGCCATCGTTCATTACAAGCGCGCCGATAACTTGAACTTTAAATGGGAACTGATGCAATGTTCTCCACGCGGCTTCGCGCGCCACAGCCATCGCCTCATATTTAATATCATCGAGTGATGCTCCATTTTTTAATAGTTCTTGAAAATACGGAGTTTTCGCTCGAAGTTCATCATCGCTTAAAGCTCGCATCTTTTCTTCATAAGAAAGAACCTTATCGGCTTCGCGAGTATATTTCTTCAAAACTCTAGCATCAACTCGGAACAATTTTTCAATAAAATTAGCCATAAATTACTACTCCTTAGCAAGTAACTGCTTTATTTTAGCATTTATAAAATGCTTAGACAATTCATAATAAACACATCGATAATCATGTCATTTTAGTTTTGCTCATTACGAGAATTTTAATCTTTTTTGGATGGCATTTCTTTAATAGATTGATCATCGCTTTAACTGTTGAACCAGTCGTAAAAACGTCGTCCACGATCAGTAATTTTTTATTAGCCAATTTAGCATTTATATCGATAGATAAGTGTTTGCCGATTTCTTGCCTTTGTAAAAACGTGCCATCCGATTGTTTAACATCATCAATTTTATGAATGCAACAACACATTTTAAGTTTTAATATCGAAAACATTTCTTGGACGTGATTAAAGCCTCTTTGTTTATCGCTTTCACTATACGAAGGGGCAGGAATCATTGTGTATCCGCGATATTTAATAGTTAGATAATGGGCAAAATATTCTAGAAAAATGGTTTTAAGTTCATAGTCGGAACAGCCTTTGAACTGATACAGTTTATCTTTAATCACATCGTCGTAATCAAATATTGATAAAGCATCATAATTATTGACATTAAATTTCAAAAATCTTGGTGAAAACTGGTTAAAACAGCTATTGCATATACTTGGATGATAATAGAAGAGATTGTGCAAAGAATCTTCCTCTATTGGACCAAAACATATCTTACAAAAATTTGTTTTTGCTAATGATAGTTTCTTTGGCTTTAAGCATGCTATCGCTTTTTTTATCCGCGAGAAAAATGACTTCTCCATAAGGCGCATCAAACTTCCTCCCTACTCTTCCAGATATTTGAACCAGATTGTATTCGTTATATAGTTCGTGATCTGAACGAAAGATAATGACTTGGAGGTTTTTAATTGTTACCCCGCGTTCGAGCACGGCGGTGGTAATGAGCACTAAAAACTTATTCTTTCGAAAATCATCAATTATCTCCGCCCGTAAAGGGCTTTTAGAATGAACAACATTTAACGAATGGATGAAAGGCTTAATTGTTTTATACAAGCCTTCAGCAATTTCAATCGTTGGAGCGAATACAAATGTTGGCTTCTTTTCATCGATAAATTTTTTTAATTTTTTGATGAGATAAATATATTTTGTAAAACCAATTCTTATAACTAAGCAAGGAACCGGCAATGGTTGACGATGAAAGCGAGTATTCAATTCTAAAATCTCTCGATTACCGCTTCTAAATTTCTTAACGACTTCCTTAGATGGGGTTGCAGAAAGCATCACCACATTGCCTTTTTGAGCCTTGATAAACATCGAATTTAATAGTTCGTTCCCATTATATGGGAAAGCATCAATCTCATCTAAAACAATCAAATCGAAATAATGTTCATATCGATATAGTTGATGCGTTGTTAAAACGACAATATCAGCCTCTAAAAGGGATGTATGTCCTCCGTAGACAGATGTTACTGAATTATTTGGAAATGCTGATTTAATCCGAAGATATAATTCCTTAGCCACATCTTTACGCGGGATGGCGAATGCAACAGCTTGCTTACGCTTTAAAGCATATTCAATCACTCCATAAACTAATTCAGTTTTGCCCGCCCCACAGACGGCGTTTATCAACGTATCATAACCACGTTTGTAGTTATAAATTACTCGTTCTGAAATCTCTTTTTGTTCCTTAGACAATGAATAATCGAGTTTAAGTTCTGCAGTTGCACCTGAATATTTATGCTCCTTTGCCATCTCTCCATGCATAGAAATACAAAAACGACAATATGCTTTGCCATGTATATAACCAATGTATTTTGGATTTGTGTTTCCACATTTAGGACAAATATAATTACCCATCATTATTAGGTAGTTATATTTAATATGCTAATTACAAATATTAAAAAAGGAAGCAAAGCTTCCTGTTGTTTAATTAATAATCAATCAAATGGACGCGTCGAAGATGGCGACCACCTTCAAATTCAGTGGATAAGAAAATATCAATGCGTCTTAAGATATCATCTAATTCCATAAATGATGCGCCAAAGGAAATCATATTCGCATTATTGTGTTGTCTTAATAGACGGCTAACATCATCGTTATAGCCAATTCCGCATCTTATTCCCGTTATCTTATTCGCGGCAATCATAATGCCTTCGCCTGATGAGCAAACTAATACGCCAAAATCAGCTTTGCCTATGCTAACGCTTAACGCCGCTTTTTTCCCATAGACAGGATAATCGCAAGAATCGGAAGAAAATGTTCCTTCATCTAAAACTTCATGACCTTGTTTAGATAAATATTCTTTAATCGCTTCTTTATATTTAAATCCTGCGTGATCTGAACCAAGAGCTATAACCATAATCAATTCTCCAATGCCTTATATATATCTTCTTTACTAATCAATCCTTCTCGAACAATACTAATCGATGAATCAACGAGCACAATTGTTGATGGAACTGAACTTTTTGCTTCCCCTTTTATAATAGCATCAATGTCGCTTGAAAATACTTTTAATACATCCTCATCATTACATAAAGGTTTTTCACCTGAACGGTTCGCGCTTGGAACTAATAGGGGCTTATTAACTGCGTTTATCAATTTTCTTACAAATTCATCATCGGGAACGCGCATCCCAACAAAACCTTCTTTAGAAACAACCCAAGAAGGTAGCCCATCTTTTGCCTTAACAATAATCGTGAATTGCCCTGGCATAAATTTTTTTATTAGTTTTGTAGCGCGCTCATCAATAACGCCATATTTATAGACATCTTCGACTCTTCCGCACATCAAGGTAAATGGTTTCTCAGGAGGTCGTCGTTTAACAGAAACTAAATCATCATATGCTTGTTTGTTATCATAGATAACACCTAGACCAAAGACTGTCTCAGTAGGAAAAGCTACTATTCCTCCATCTTTAAGTATCGAGGCCGCGATTTCGTATTCGTCTTTCTTTAACAATTTCATAATCAAATTTTACTACTAATCAAAATGGTGAGAATACGATATTTCTCGTTGATATCTTTTGTAAATGAAAATTGACATGGATAGTCAAGTTCAGATAAAAGCTTAATTAAACGATCTTTTAAATCGTAACCAATTTCAAAAACTATCAATAATTCATCATTCATCACCTTTGGGGCGTCGAGCAATATCGAGCGGTAAACATCAAGTTTTTCGCTAGTGAAAAGAGCGTTATGAGGCTCATAATCTAACACGCTTTTATCGACCTCATTTCTATTTAATATATAAGGTGGATTAGAAACGATGACGTCAACTTTAATGTTGTGTTTAATCAAGGGTTTTAATGCATCTCCGCATAAAACATAACCATCGACATGATTTTTTAACAAATTAGATGTTGCAACATCGTTCGCATCCTTAGAAATATCGGATAAATAAAGAGCATTTACTTTAAGGTGTCGAGCAAGGGAAATGCCTAAGCAGCCAGAACCTGAGCATATATCAGCGAGAGCGATAGGTTTATCGCCATATATTTTAAGTATCTTTCTAAGAGCGTAAGAAGCGACTTCTTCTGTTTCACTTCGCGGAATTAAAACGCGTTTATCGACATTGAATTTTGAACCAAAAAATTCCGTTTCTCCAAGAATATATTCAATGGGTTCACCATTTAAAAATCTTTGAAATTGAGACTCAAATTTAGGCAAATCGTGGATATCTTCATTTCTACGTAGATAGAATGCACTCATCGAATCGAGGTTATTATTTTGACACAAAAGAAGGCGAACATTTATTTCGTCTCGCGATTTATTTTCTAGTTTTAAAACAGCTTTTTTATATGTCTCAATTAGAGTTGGCATCGTTATTTTCACCAAGCATTTTCATCTCTTGATCATAATGGATTAATGCATCAAGAATTTCATCGAGGTCGCCTTCCATAACGCGGTCAAGCTTTTGAATAGTAAATCCAATTCGATGATCGGTAACGCGATTTTGCGGATAGTTATATGTACGTATTTTTTCACTGCGTTCGCCGGTTCCAACCTTTAATTTGCGTTCATTGCCAAATTTTTCTTCTTGTTCTTCTTGTAACTTCGAATAAATTTTAGCTCTTAACATTTGTAGACAAATTTCTCGATTTTGAATTTGTGATTTTTCAGTTTGGCAGGATACGACAACACCCGTAGGCTTGTGCGTCATGCGGACTGCGGATTCGGTTTTATTGACATTTTGTCCTCCCGCGCCTTGAGAACGATATGTATCAACTTGAATATCTTCCATTTTTAGTTCAACTTCGATGTCTTCCATCTCCGGCATCACTAAAACTGTCGCGGTAGAGGTATGAATTCTTCCAGATGCTTCCGTCTTCGGTACGCGTTGAACGCGATGCGCGCCACTTTCAAATTTTAAACGCGAATAGACTCCATCGCCTTTAATCATAAAAGATACGAGAGAAAAACCACCTGCTTCAGAAATGTTTTCTTCGATCATTTGGATTTTCCATCCACGGTGTTCAGCATAGCGAACATACATTCTAAATAAATCGCCCGCGAAAATATTTGCTTCATCTCCACCTGCTGCGCCTCGAATCTCAACAATAATGTTTTTATCATCGTTTGGATCTTTTGGTAAAAGCATGATTTTAATGTTTTCAATCAATGATGCTTCTTCTCCTTGAAGTCGATGATATTCTTCATGAGCGAGGAGCGATATTTCCTTATCGTCGTCATTCATCATCAATTCAGCATCTTTTAAATCAGATGAAACTTTGTTGTATTTATCAAAAATCTCGACGATAGGTTCGAGATTTGAACGTTCCTTTGATAACTGCGTAAAACGTTTGATGTCTTTTACGACATTTTCGTCTCCGAGTTCTTTATCAATTTCTTGAAGTCTTTCCTTGGTCGCTTCAAGTCTTTTAAGCATTCCATTATCCATAAGTGTTAGTAATATTATCATATTTTTGACCTATTAAAAAGAATGCAAACCATCAATTAATAAATATTATTAAAAAACGCATTTTGGCTTTTATAGAGAGAGGATAAATTGTATAATCAATGCGGAATAATTTTATGAGTTATAAAGCATTATACAGAACCTACCGTCCAAAAACATTTGAAGAAGTCGCTGGGCAAAAACATGTTGTTAAAACATTAAAAAACGCATTAGAAAATAATAAGATAGCGCACGCCTATCTTTTTGCTGGTCCTCGTGGAACAGGGAAAACGACAATGGCCAAGCTCTTTGCAAAAGCTTTAAACTGTGAACAAGGCATTGGCCATCAATGCAATCAATGCTCAAATTGTGTCGAAATAAATGAAGGAACGCATCCAGATGTTATTGAAATTGACGCGGCGAGCAACAATGGTGTCGAACAAGTTCGTGAATTAATAGATAAGGTTAATTACTTGCCAATCAAAGGGAAGTATAAAGTTTATATCATCGATGAAGTTCACATGATGACAACTAACGCGTTTAATGCATTATTAAAAACGCTTGAAGAACCGCCAAGCCATGTCATTTTCATTCTTGCTACAACAGAACCCCACAACATCATCCCAACGATTATCTCCCGATGTCAAAGATACGATTTTACTAAAGTAAGCGATGATGATATTTATGAAAGAATGGTCGAAATTCTTCATCACGAAAACATCGAATTTGAGGATAAAGCGGTGAGAGCGATTATCTCCTTAGCCGATGGTGGAGTTCGCGATGCTTTATCAATTCTTGATCAAATCCTCGCCTATAGCGGTTCGTCACTAAAAGAAAAAGACGTATACGATTTATTTGGTCTAACATCCGTTGAAGAAAAAGTATCTTTATTAAAAGCTATAAATGAAGGCGATATGCCCTTGTGCCTAAATAAAATTAATTCCTTTTTCCAAGCCGGCGTTGATTTAAAGCGATTAACAAACGATTTATTAGAAATATTAAAAGATGTTTTGATCATCAAAAAGACAAACGATGAAACCGAACTATCAATTATTGATGAATTAACTGCGACATCGCTAGCGTCAATCTTTGATTACAAAACACTTAATGAGATGATATCGACATTTTTAAAAGCTCAAACCGATTATAAAAATGTTAATAACATTAAAACGATGTTCGAAGTTATCGTCCTGCGGCTAGCAACGATGAAAGATGATAAAGAAAAACCTATCATTAAACCTGCTCAACAAGAAATAAAAGTGACTAAGCCAGTTTCTACATCAGCAAATGAAGAAAAGCTTATCGAAAAAGAAACGGATTCTCCACAATCTACTAGCAAAGAAAAAGAAGAGATTAAACCTCAAATAGAAGAAGTTAATAAAGAACCCATCGAATCGCCAAGTGAAAATGTTACAAAAGACAACGAGGATCCAGACTGGTTATTCGATGATGATAACGAGAAAAAAGCGGTCGCCAGCGAAGGTGAGCATTACGAACTTGATGATGATGTAATTCTAAAATTAATGGTCTTAGGCGATAAAGCAGAACGTAAAAACCTCATGAGTCGCTGGAACGAACTTAATTCCTATATCAATCACCCCTCCTTTGGAGATGTCATCGCTTTACTTAAAGATGGGAAACCATTCATCGTTAGCAAAGAAGCGATTATACTCGAATATGATTTCTCAAAATTAGCAGATAAAATCAATATTAAAACTAACGCCGATACAGCCGCGGAAATATTGAGCAAAATGCTCGGAAGAATGGTCTTTGTCTACGCGATTTCACGTAGCGAATCTGTTCGCCTTATCACCGCGTTTAATAATTTAAGGCAGATATCAAAACTCCCAAAAGTAGGAGAAATACAATTAACATTGGAGGATTTAAAGAAATGAACATGCAACAAATGCTAATGCAAGCACAAAAAATGCAACGCGAGCTTAAAAAGGCGCAAGAAGCGTTGAAAGAAAAAGAATTTACTGTTTCAAAAGGCGGCATGGTTACCATCGTTATGAAAGGCGACAGAACATTAGTTTCACTCGACATCGACAAAGATGCATTGAGCGAAGATAGCAAAGATATGGTGCAAGATGCACTTGTTTTAGCTATCAATGAAGCATTGAGCCAAATCGAAAAAGAAAGCGAAGCCATAAATGAGCAAATAACCGGACGAACCGGAGGCATATTCTAAAGAATGAAAGAACTAAAAAGCATTATTAGATTAACCGATTCATTCGAGAAATTCCCTAGCGTAGGTCATCGCTCTGCCGAGAAAATGGCCTATTCCGTTTTAAATATGAAAGATGAAGATGTTAACGAACTAATCAATGCTTTAAAAGACATAAAAGAAAAAGTTCATAAATGCCCTAGATGTGGCAATTTCACCGAGGAGGAATATTGCTCTATTTGCTCTGACGTCAATAGAGAGCAAAACAAATTGATTGTTGTATCATCTCCGAAAGATATCGAATCGTTTGAAAAACTAAATTCCTATAACGGCTTATATCACGTCATCGGCGGAACGCTTAAAGCGAGTCTCTCTGTCGGCGCGGACGATTTAGCGATAGAGGAATTGATCAAACGAGTTGAAAACGAAAATATCGTGGAAGTAATACTTGCAACAAATCCAACGATTGATGGCGAAACTACGGCATTATATATCGCTAAATTATTGGAAAATAAAAATATCAATGTTACGCGACTAGCCTATGGACTTCCGATGGGCGGATATCTTGAATATGCAGACTCTTTGACTTTGTCAAAGGCGTTAGAGGGAAGGAAGAAAATTTAAGGGGATCAAAATATGTTTATAACAGTTGAAGGACCAGAAGGTTCGGGCAAAAGCAGCGTCATCAAAGAAGTGGCAAAAAAATTAGAAAATGATGGTGAAACAGTCGTTTTAACCCGCGAACCTGGCGGAACACCAATATCGGAAGAAATACGAAACGTCATTTTAGATAAAGCCAATACGAAAATGGACGGCATGACCGAAGCACTTTTATATGCAGCGAGTAGACGTCAACATCTAGTAGAAAAAGTTTGGCCTCTTTCCAAAGAAGGAAAAATTGTTATCTCTGACCGCTTCATCGACTCTTCGCTCGCCTATCAAGGTGGTGCAAGAGGTCTTGGAATAGATAAAGTCCTCGCCTTAAATATGTTTGCTACCGATGGATATTTCCCAGATTTAACACTCCTATTTGATTTAGAGCCGGAAATCGGATTAAAACGCATTGCTATGAACGCAAATAGGGAAGTGAATAGATTAGATTTAGAAAAAATCGAATTCCATAAAAGCGTTAGAAAGACATTCCTAGATTTAGCCACTCGTTTCAAAGATAGATACGTTATTATCGATGCTTCTAAGCCATTTGATGAAGTTGTTGAAGATGCGTATAACACAATTAAAAACAAATTACATAAATGCAGATAGAAAAATATTTATCACAATATCAACCAGTTATTTATAAAACTTTTATTAATGCGTTAAAGTCTAATCATCTTTCGCATGCCTATCTCCTCAGTGGTGCGTCTGGTATGCCATTAAAAGAAAGCGCGATGTATTTAGCAAAAAGTTTACTATGCGATAGTCCAAATCCTCTCGCCTGTAATAATTGCATCACCTGCCTTCGCGTAGATGAAGGAAATTACGCCGATATAATCGTCGTCGACGGAAGCGAGAGCAAAATCAAAAAGAATGAAGTGACAAAAATCATTGAAAATTTTGATAAAACATCTTTAGAGGATAAAGGCATCATGATTTATGTCATCCATCTAGTGGAAATGATGACACCTGTAGCGATTAATTCACTGCTTAAATTCTTAGAAGAACCTGGTAGAAATATCTATGCCTTCTTAACGACTGAAAACGAATCAAAAGTGCTACCAACAATTCTTTCCAGAACGCAGATATTGCGCTTTAAAAGCATCCCTCGAGAAGAAATAATAAAAGATGCAATCGAAGAAAATGTTTCATTAGAAGATGTAGAAATGCTTTGCAGTTTCTATAGCGATGGCAATTCGATTAAAAATGCATCTGAAAGTGAAAACTACCAAATAGCTAAACAAGCATTAGATGATTTGTTAGATGGACTATTACTCAATGAAGGTGAGGCAATTTATGCGATGCAGCGCCACGTGATACCATCATTAAAAAGTACTGAATTAGTTAAAACATTTCTTAAGATGCTCGCTTCAATCTATGAAGATATATTGAATATAAATATTAAACAGCCAATTAAACTGACGACTTATAGTAAAATAATAGAGGAATTAGCTAAAAAGCTAAAACATATCGATAAAAGCTTGTATATAATCATGTCATCAATTCAAAAAGTAGATTTAAATGTCAATTTAGGTCTACTGCTCGATCACGTGATATATGAGTTAATCGCGGAGGAATGATTATGAATTATTACGTTTCAATAAAGTTTGCTAACGCTGGGAAAGCCTATTTCTTTAGCAGCGATATCGGTGATTTAAAAATTGGAGATAAAGTCGTCGCTGAATCAGTAAGAGGACTTCAAGTTGGCGAGGTAGTTAGCGAGGTAACTCCAATAAGCGAATATAAAAGCCAATTAGAACTTAAACCGATATTAAGAAGGGCAAACGAAGATGATTTGCTCATCTATGATGAAAACAAAAAAAGAAGCAAGGAAGCGCTGAAGATAGCGAATAAAGAAATCGAAAATCTCGGACTAAATATGCATCCAATCGAAGCGGAATACACGCTCGATGGAAGTAAATTAACCATCGTCTACGTCGCTGATGAACGCGTTGATTTTAGAGAATTGTTAAAAATCCTCGCCTCGCGTTTTCATTGTCGAATCGATTTAAGACAAATTGGTTCACGCGACAAGGCAAAAATGATTGGCGGAATCGGTATATGCGGATTGCCTCTATGTTGCAAATCATTTTTAAATAACGCGGAAGGCATTTCCATAACAAGAGCTAAAAATCAGATGCTATCGCTAAACATTCCAAAACTTTCTGGCCACTGCGGCAAATTAATTTGTTGCCTATTATATGAAGACGATGCTTATACTGAACTCAAAAAAGACTTCCCTAGAATAGGTGATACATTCAAAAAGGGTGATACGTTATATAAAGTAACTGGTATTAATGTTTTATCGAGAATGGTAAAAATTGAAAATGAAGAAGAAATAAACACCATCTCCTTAAAAGAGCTAAAAGAGCAATATAAAGGTAAGAGCAATGCGGGCAAAAAGTTTTGATAATACAAAACCACTTCTTTATCTAGTGCCAACGCCAATTGGTAATCTCGACGAATTTTCGCCTCGCGCATTAGAAGTTATTAAAAATGCCGATATAATTGCTTGCGAAGACACAAGAGTTACCCACAAATTGCTGGCGTTTTTCAATATTTCAAAACCTTTAGTGTCTTTAAGAGAGCATAACGAAGTAGAGCAATCAAACTATATAATCGCTGAAATTAAAGCAGGTAAAAAAGTTGCATATATGTCAGATGCAGGTTATCCATGCATTTCCGATCCTGGTTCAAGATTAGTTAAACTAGCGCTAGAAAATGATATCAACGTCTCCTCACTAAGTGGTCCAAACGCGGCATTAAACGCTCTTGTCGCATCTGGGATTGATGCATCGCATTTCTATTTTCATGGTTTTCTCGACGCAAAGGAAAGCGTTCGCAAAGAAGAATTGAGAAAATTATTCAATAAAGAAGAAACATTGATTTTCTACGAATCACCACATCGCATCCAAAAGACCTTAGCCAATATGCACGAAATATTAGGAGCAAGGAAAGCGTGCATTGCTCGCGAACTAACAAAAATCCACGAAGAATTTATTAGGGCTAACTTAAAAGAATTGATGGAAATCGAACCAGACACTCTAAAAGGTGAGATGGTGCTTATCGTTGAAGGCAAAAGTAAAGAGATAAAACCACATATCGAAAATACTGAGCTCTTAAAAATGGTGTCCTCATTAACCGAAACTGGACTTTCCACAAAAGATGCAATTAAACAAGTCGCTGAGCTAACTAATGTAAGCAAAAATTACATCTATAAAATTTATCACATCAACTAATTTGTTTTTTCTTCTTATTGGCTAGAGCAAATCCTAACGCGGATAAGCCTCCTCCTCCAAATAAAGACACAAAGGTCATCGCTAATCCTTCTTTAATGTGTGGAGTTTCATATTTCATTACATAACTTACTTCACCTTTAGGGGCGACAAATCCAGCAAATCCGCCTTGCGAGTTGTAGACTTTTAGTTCTTTTTCTTCTCCATCGACTTTCGCATAAACTTTCCATCCGCCTGTATAGGCTAATTGAGTGACGACAAAGCGAGGCGATGAATAATTTGTGTTAAATGTAAACGTGTTGACGTTATATGTTATGTCGTTTAAGCCATTATCTATCGCCGTAGTAAATCGATTGATGCAATCTTCAAAAGGTTCGTAATGGAAGGAGAAATAATTGTTCCAATATTTTTCCCCATCGACGCAGATGATGATGCGTTTAACTTTTTCTTTCGAATATAACGCGCGGATACTACGCGCTGAGCTTCGCGAGAAGTCGCGGCAATTATCAAAAGTAATTACTTTGCTAGTTCCATCTTCGTTCTCGCCGATTAAATAAACGGTCGCCGAGTAATTTGTTCCGCTAGACTGGCGAATTGGATAGTTGATGTAATAAGCTGCACCCTCCTCACCAATAGGAAAATAACCAGTAGATGAATTAGGCTCTAGCACAACTTGATATCGATTAGCAGGGATTTCATCAGAAGTTATATCAACTTTTTGCGAATCGATGATGTCGCGGTCAGGATTAGATGGATCAAAATATTTATATCCGGTTATATTACCTTCGTTATCGTAAATTGCCGGTCCAACATAAATACCTTTAATTAAATAATTAACAGATTTTGCGTTTTTCGCGTTATTATCTGGCGCCTCTTCATAATTAAATACATCGCCATATTCGCGCATAATCTCATAAACGTCATCATTATTTAATATCGCTCCATTAAAATAAGCTTCTTCATTCCGCAAAACATATTCATATGGTGCGTAATAAGGATAGAACGAATTATAAATTGAACATTCACATTCATTTTTAAAATATAGCGTATCTAGTGATGTGCCTAAATTAATCTGATATTTATTTTTATATACTCGATATCCATCATCATCGCTATCGATGCGTTCATAATTCAATGGAATATTTGGTTCGTAAACAACCTTTGTTTTCTCTCCGTCGCTACTAGTGAAAGTAAACATCGTGTCACTATCTTTGGAAACATAATATTTAACACCTAAGAAAGCGTCGAGATTGACCCGTTTTGAACTAATCGTTCCATTCCATGCCGTATCATTCATCATAACTTGTGAAAATCTTAAGAAGTCATCGATATCATTGTTATAGAAAGTATGAAATGTTCCTAAGCCATTAAAGTTTTCTAACATGCCTAAATTAGAATTGCCTTCATAGACTCTAGATGAAGAAAGTCGAAAATACGATTTATCGCTATCATTAATTTCTTTAATAATTCGCGTTTCGGTAGGCACGTTATTATAACCACCTCCTACGCTTGTAGAGATGCTTTGAAGCGAATGAATGTTGGCTACAAGAGTTCCAACAGCAAATATTTCGACAATAAATGAGGTTCTAATAACGGTAGTAACGTGTTTCTTTTTCCAAAATCCGGCGATTAAACCAGTCTCAACAACAGTCAAGATGAGCTGATATATAACGAGCAAAATCATTAAACCCGTTTCAATAAAATAGTCATAATTAAGAACAATGTATTGTGAAAGGAAATATGTCATTAGCATAAAAGCAAAGGTCACAACGCCTGAAGTAATAACGACCCAGGTTGGGATCTCCTCTTTATGGTCAAAATTGATCGCAATATAAGTTATCGCAGCAACTGGAACGATAATTTCCCATCGCCCATAAGGGGTGACAAACGCCCCAAAAAGGAAATAGACAAACGGAACGAATAGAGCTGTTACTAAGCCAAACATTGCGATGAAATGTGATATCTTCTTGTTTTTGATCGAACGATAAATCGAGCAGCCTAATAAAATCATATTCGGCGTGTAGATAAATATGCTACTGCCCGTATTTTCAAACCATTTGTAATGCATGATGTTAGTAAAACGGTCAGAAACAGTTGGGTAAAAATAGCTACAAAGTGGAAAGACAAATGAGAAATAATAACTCTCATATGCGCTTCCATAATTAGTGACGCTGGAGCTCCAACAAGTAAAAAACAATTTAAAGAATTCGCTATAGTTGCCTTCTTTTAATGATGCCTTGATGGCGTTTAGATATTGTGCCTCTTCCGCTCTAGTTATCGAAAAGCTAGCGATGACCGCGGGGAAAACGCAAAACATTGACAATCCTAAACCGAATAGAAAGCCAAAGAAACCGTAGACAATAACTAATATGTTATCCTTTGCATTTCTACTTTTAATAGTTTGAAAATAACGAAATCCGGCGTAGATAACTGAGAATATTCCAATAGATAAAAGAAAGAAATAATTAGATATTCCAAGCAAAAAGAAACCAAGAACTGCAAAGATAACTTGTTTTTCTTTGATGATTTTTTCAATGCCAAACAAGATTAACGGGAAAAAAGTCATCACTTCATAGAAAGGATTAAACCATAGATAATATGCCATCCATCCCATAAAAGCATAAGAGATCGAGAATAGTCTTGCGTTCTTCTCACTTACTCCCATATAGCGTAAATAAAGCCTAAATAATATTCCGCCTGTCACTAACCTTGCAATGCTGATGATTGCCATCATATGAGGGATGAAAGAACGAGGCACAAATAGAATCGGAAAAGTAAATGGTGAGAATAAACCATAATACGTATTAGCAAAAACGTTATCCGCGCCTAAAAATGTATTGGAGTCATAGAATGGGAACTGACCAGTTTTAAAAAACGTCCACCAGTCATCATAGAAATCGTAATAGAGTTGATATGATTGCTGGGAAAAGTCACCGCTATAAGGGGTGGTGAATTTTTGCGTAATTAAAGCGTAACCAAAAAATAAGAAACCAACACCAATAAGCGTTAAAACGTAATAAAAAAATGATTCTTTATTTCTCAAGAAAGCAAATTTATTGCTTATTTTTTCTTTTAATTTGGCAGAATTAGAATAATCGCTAATCATCTCGATTATCTTATTACATTTATAAAAAAATTAACACTTATAAGTGCTAATTTTAAGATATTTGAGACTAAGTGAGACTAAGCTTCTTGGTCGATATTTTTTAACGATGGGCCAATAAAATCGGAAACAGGAAGGGTAAATATAATTCCCTGACCCTTCGTATCGAGTCCAGCTTCTTTATATATTGCTTGAACAATTGTATCTTTTTGTTCTTTATCGACGATGATAAAAACAATTTCTTTTTCAGGAGTAATTGAAATACCAAAGAATTTTTCGATGTCGCTATTTCCAGTTCCTTTGCCGTGAAAAATTGTTCCTCCACGAGCTCCAGCATTTTTCGCCGCGTACATGACTAAATCGCTAAAGCCATCATTGATGATGCAGACAATTAATTCGTTTTCTGTTTTTTCCATGCTTTAATATGCTCCTTTTTAGTAACTGTTTGAGTATTAGTTAAGAATTTATAAACGCTGACGCCAGCTACGCTGGTGAGTTTAATTGAAAAGGCAATACCTTTCGCAGCTGTTGAAATTTGAAATCTCTCTGAAATCTTTTCTTTAAATTCAGGAACTATTTCTTCCTTCATGAAGGTAAAAATTAGTTGTTTTTTTGGCCCTTGAAGTTGCGACTCGCGCATATATGTTCCTTCTCCGATTGTAGTGATGCTCATCGCTACATCTAAATCGTGAAGAATTTTAATGATGCCATTAGCTTGTCCATAGGCGACGATGATAACAAACATCTTTAAGGGTTTAATCTCATTTGTTTGATCAAATGGGGCGCGTTCAACTATTTTTTCTTCAGCTTTGTCTTTTATCTTTTTGACAACATTTTTTATTTTAGTGTCCATATGCCCTCCTTAAAAATGAATGATTTGATCATCGAATTCTTCTTTAACTCTGAAGCGCGCAATCTTGAGTTGATTGTTCTGCTTAATCGTTACGAATAATCCAATACTTTGTATCGTTAATAACGGCATCATTGCCACGATAGCAATCGTGCCAAATGCGTCGGTCATAATGAAATCGGTATTTCCATGAAGCGAGTAGCACGCCCCAATCGCGTAAGGTAATATAAATGTCGAGTTCATCGGTCCAGAGACGACGCCGCCTGAATCGAAGGCGATGGCAAAATAAATGTCTGGAACAAAGAACGATAACGCGAAGGCAAGAATGTATCCTGGAACAATAATGTATAGTAAATTAAATCCTGCGATTACCCTAGTCATCGATAGTCCAATGGCTAAACCATTACCTAGGGCTAACGCGGCAAAGACGGCATTTTTATGAACCGCGCCGGAGCTGACGTTTTCAATTTGGTCAGTGAGAACATGAACTGCTGGTTCAGCAAATACTGCAGCAATACCTAATACAACACCGATGAGAATTAAGTATGGAGCTTTAGAAGCTAATTCGATACCAAGCTTTTGAGAGATTGGTAAGAAACCAGCTTCGACCGCGCCTAAGAATAAGACAAGCCCAACATAGGTAATTAATAATCCAATTAAAATATCAACTAATTTCTTGGTGGGAAGTTTAAGAACAAGCCAGTTATAAATAATAAAGAACACGAGGATAGGAGAAATGGCTAACAAGACATTTAAGAATGCTCCATTGCCACCTTCGTGATAAAAATAACCCTCAGCAAAATGTGGAAGAATCGCTTTCCAATTATCACCAATTTCCGTAGGTTCAAATACATATCCGTCATTAGAAATAGCTAATGATAAAATCATGACAACTAAGATAGGGCCAAGCGAAGAAAAGGCGACTAGACCGAAACTATCAGCGTTTTTGTTGCCGCTTTTACTCGCCGCAATACCAATGCCAAGAGCTAAAATAAATGGAACGGTAATCGGCCCAGTAGTGACACCGCCTGAATCCAAAGATAATGGTATAAAATTAGGGTCGACTAAACAGGCGAGTGCGAACAATAAACCATAGAAGGCTAATAGCCATATTTTAAGAGACTTGCCAAATAGAATGCGCAACGCTCCAACGACTAAGAAAACGCCGACGCCGACGCCAATGCCAATTATTAAAACCCATTTATTAATCGATACCTGTTCGGCCAAGACAGCTAAATCTGGTTCAGCAACAGTGACAAAAACACCAACCAAGAAAAAGACAATAACTAACAAGACCATGTTTTGCTTTTTGGTAATTGATGATCCTAAATATTCGCCAATTTTTGACATTGAACGCTCACTGCCAAAATTGAATAGCCACATGCCAAGAGTAACTAAAACAGCACTAACTAAAAATAGTGTTAATTCCTGGATAGTTAGCATCCCTTCACCCGTAATAAACTTAGTTAAATAAACTACTAAAACGACCGCCACAACAGGTAGCGATGATAAAGCGGCTTCTTTAAGTTTTTTAAGGAGTTCGATTAGCATATTTTTTATTATATAAACAACCTAAAAATGCATTCAAGTATAAAATTCAAACTTAAGTCCGAATTATTTATTTTTATTACATTTATTCGTAGTTTTGTTAAATAAATTATTAAATTCTTCTGGCATAGGCGCGGTGAAGACCATCAGTTTATTAGTAAGTGGATGAACAAAGCTTAGTTCATAAGCGTGAAGTCCAAGTCTTTTTAAAGGGTTAGATGGTTCACCATATTTATCGTCGCCAATAACATAATGATTGATGTTACCAAGTTGAACACGTATTTGATTTTTCCTACCTGAATCGATATCGACATCTAGAAGGGAATACAAATCATTTGAACGAATAACTTTATAATGAGTGATACATTTTTTACCGTTTTTCTTATCCGATGAGACATACATTAAATTCAATGCATTTTCTTTTAAATAATCAATAAGCGTGTCTTCCTTTTTTTCAAGGCGACCTTCAACTATTGCATAATACTTTCTTGATTTAACGATTTCATTCCAATCTTTTTGTAAAATATCCTTGATTTGAGGGTTTTTTGCAAAAAGTAATACGCCGGAAGTATCTTCATCTAGACGGTGAACAACATAAATTCTTGCGTGTTTATCCTTTTGCTGAAGATAGTCACTAACCATTCGATATGCGGTTCTACCCTTCTCACGGTCGCTAGCGATAGAAAGAAGACCGCTCGGTTTATTAATAACAATTATTTCGTTATTTTCATAAATGATTGGTAAGTTTTTTCTTTCCTTTTTAGCGATTCGCCTTTTAGAGACGATAACAGTATCCTCTTTGGCTAATTTTAGATTGAATTGGCTCACCGGCGCTCCATCGACAGCAACTTGATGATTTCGCAATAAAGATTTAACGGCATTTCTAGATAGCGAAGGATATTTGCTCAATAAAAAAGTCAGTAATTCACAATCTTCATAAACCTTAAATTCTTTTATCGAATTAGGGTCAACTTTTCCTTTGTTTATATTTTTCTTATTATCGTTTTTGTTCATTTAATTTTGAATATTTTAATAAATCTTTATAGCATTCTGGACGGCGGTCGCGAAACACACCCCAGGATACTCTTTCTTTGTTGATTAACTCCAAATCAAATTCATGAATTTTATAGCCTTCACTTTTGCGATCAAGTTGTTCAACAATTTCGCCATGGCTATCAGCGATGAAGGAGAATCCTTGAAATTCCATCGATGAATTATTAGTTTTTTCAACGCCAACGCGATTAGATGCAACAACCGGAATAATGTTCGCAGCAGCGTGACCACGCATCGTGTTTTGCCAATGTATCATCGAGTCGCGAACTAAAACGGGTTCGCTTCCAATCGCTGTTGGAAAAAGCAATATTTCCGCGCCTTTTAATGTCAATATTCTAGCTGTTTCAGGGAACCACTGATCCCAACAAATGCCGATGCCAACACGCCCAAATTTAGTGTTAAATACCTTGAACCCTGTATCGCCTGGAGAGAAATAGAATTTTTCTTCATAGCATTGACCAGTCGGGATGTGCGTTTTGCGATATAATCCAAGTTCTTTTCCATCCGCGTCGATAACCACTAATGAATTAAAATAGTTAATTCCACTTTTCTCAAAGAAAGAAATTGGTAAAACAACATTATTCTTCTTAGCTACTTCCTTAAAAATAGCAATCAGTTGAGAATTTTCGTGCTCTTCGGCAAGAGAAAACTTATCGTAATCTTCTTCTTGGCAAAAATATAAATTTGAAAATAGTTCTTGAAGCAAAACGATATTTGCTCCATCTTTGGCGCATCGTTCAACCATAGTAATGGCTTTTTTGATATTGTCTTCTTTATTAGATGAACAAGACATTTGCGTTACTGCGACTTTAATTTTCATGGTGATTATTAAACCCCTTTTGATATGGAATTTGCATGGTTATGCAATGAATATTTCCTCCACCGAGTAATATTTCTTTTGAATCTATCTGGATAATGTCTTTATCTTTGTATAGTTCTTGTAATTTCTTTTTAGCAAGTTTGTCTTCCTTTACGTTAAAGGCGGGAAGAATGACAAATTTTTCGCCTTGATAGAAATTGATGTATGATGCAGCGAGCCTTGAGCCTTCTAAACGTTCTTTTGCGGCATATCGACTTGTTTTAATTCCCTTTGCTTCATCTTTATCCATAAATAAAGGCTTTGGTAATTTAATTTTAACAATTTCAAACTTTCTCCCCATCGCATCAGTTTCGTTTTTAAGTGTTTTATACGCTGCGAGAGAATATTTATATTGCGGATCATTTTTATCATCAGTCCATCCTAATGCGATGACGCCAGGTCTTATAAAACAGGCGATATTATCGACGTGCTCATTGGTTTCATCTTCATAAATACCATTGTCTAGCCAAATGATTTTGTTAACGCCTAGATATGTTTTAAGATTTTCTTCGATTTCTAATTGGCTTAATCGTGGATTTCTTCCCTTAGATAGTAAACACGCTTTTGTAACCATACATGTTTTTTCGCCATCGACATGAATGCTTCCGCCTTCAAGAATAAAATCATCTAAATAATAACGTTCGATTTTAAACAATTTTGCTAAACGACCAGCGAGTAAATCATCATCTTTATAATTGTTATATAAACCATCAACCTCGCCACCCCAGGCATTGAATCTAAAGTCAACAAGTCGCATTTTATCGTTATTTTTTACAAATATTGGACCGGTATCACGAGCCCATGCATCATCGTAACGAATCTTGATGGGAATAATATTTTTTTGATTCTCATAATCGCTAATTACTTTGTTATAAATCGATGGATGAATTCCAACATATACAGGTTCATATTTAGCAATCGCATAGATGACCTTTTTAAATGTTTCTTGAGCAGGTATAGCATTATCTCTCCACGTGTCTTTTCTAAAAGGAATGAGGATGAGCGTACCGCTATGAGGGCCGCCTTCAAATGGCATTTCATAGCCATCAGAACGAGGATTAGATAATCGTTTTGTTAAATAATCGTTCAATTTATTTTCATAGACGTGATAACGATTCCATTTAGTTGTATCGATAACATTGACGTTATCAACACCATAATCGCTTAAAATTGTAACGTTAAGTTTCTTATATTCTTCGATTCTTTCGATCAATTCCTTCGTAAAGACTTCACCAGGAACAATTAAAGGAATTCCTGGAGGATAAATCATAATTGATTCTTTAGAAATCGAATTTATCGCATCAGAGAGTTTAACTCGTTTCCCAGGGGCATGAAATGCGGCGCGAGGACGGATGAGTTGAAATGGGAAATCAATTCCAAATGCGTGCTTAACAACATTATTCTTTTTTGAGTAATGTTTTTTAGAAATGTCTTTTAATATTTTGACTAAACGAACCATTTGAGCTTTATTGTTGCCAATGGCTAAAACTCCCATAATTACATATGTTTCAGCGAGTTCAACTTGAACGTTATATTCACGTTTGAGGAGTTGATAAAGTTCAAAACCATTAATATCTAAGTGATCAAGTTTAATTACAAGTTTCGTGTCATCATAATCAAAACATCCCTTCGAAAGGAAATGTTCTTTTCCACATGGAGTAAAACCTGGGATTTTTGAAATTTGTTCGCGAACATATTTACTTAATTCGTGAACGCGTTTTATATTTTCATTTCCATGTAGGGCTACATATTCGCGGGCAGCATCAAGCGATGCAATCAATATAGATGAAGGCGATGTTGTATTTAAAATATTCAAGGTTTTTTGAACAATTTCTTTGCAAATCACCTTCGATTTCAATAATAAAACCGATGATTGCGTCAATGAACCTCCAGTCTTATGAAAGGAAACAGAAGCCATATCCGCCCCGGCATCCATTGCTGAAATAGGTCCATTATCATCAAAATAATAATGGGCTCCGTGTGCCTCATCCACCAAAACGAGCATTCCGCGAGAGTGAGCTTCGTCAACTATGCGTTTTAAATCAGCGACCGCGCCAAAATATGTTGGATTAATTACAAACACCGCTTTTGCGGTTGGATAACGCTGCATTGCTTTGATGTAGTCATCCACCGATGGCTGATTTGCGATTTCTAGTTCGGTATCTAGTTTAGGAGCAATATAAACAGGCGATGCTCCTGAAAGAATAAGTGCCGAGATGATGGATTTATGAACATTGCGTGGCAAAATAATTCGATCGTTAGCCTTACACGAGGCCATAATCATCGCCAATATGCCTGATGATGTGCCATTAATTAAGAAAAAAGCATGGTCGGCATGAGTAAAATCCGCCATAAGGTTTTCGGCTTCGAGCAAAACGCCATGCGGATTAGCAAGATTATCCATTCCAATCGGGGCGTTAACATCCGAACGAAAGACCGTGTCTCCGACAAAGCTTTTTAATTTATTCGATACATTGCCCATATGATGGCCAGGAACATCTAATGGCAAAACATCGGAATTAACATATTTTTTTAGGGCGTCTAAATACGGAGTTTTTCTTTGATCTAATTTACTCATAGCGATAATTATATTTAAGTTAACTTTTCTATTCAATGTTCGCGTGTTTCTTAAAGAAAGAGACCATTGCATTATTGCACTTTAAACCCTCGTTATCATAGACGAAATGATTATAGACGTGACCAATGCGTTTATCGGATGTTGTTTCAATTAGAAATTCGGCATTGAGGTTATATTTTTCAGCATCTCTTTTAAGCTTCAGCGTTTGATCTAAAAACATATCTTTGTAGGCGGACGAGGCGAGTAATGGCGATGTCTTATATCCTTCTAAGATATAAGTTCGAGGAGAAACTTCATCCATATAGCCTTCTTCAAAACAATGTTTCGAAAACAATTTCTTTATATCCTTCTTTGATAAATATTTCTTGGCAATCTTCATCAACGATGAAAAATCATACATGGTCGAATTGAGGGCGATACAGTTAATCTTGATATTAGGTACATGCTTTATAGAAAATTTATCCTGTAATTTCTTTGAATGAAGAATTAAATCCACCATTAAAGCGATGTGTCCGCCGGCTGAGTCACCAATTAGGCATAATTTATCGGTATTAAAATGATAAACTAATCGGTTTTCTTCTATGAAGTCTAGTACTTTAAAGATGTCATGTACTTGTGCGATAACATCAACATTTTCGCTATTATTTATCAATCGATAATTAGGTGTAATAACTTGAAATCCTTGATTAGCAAACCATGATGAGAAGACTGTCTGATATTCCTTTTTTCCATAGACATATGCTCCTCCATGAATGTAAAGAATTAGTCCACCATTTTCATGATTTAAAACGGGAGAATATATATCCAATAGATGATATTCATCTTCATCAGAAACATACTCGATGTCTTTAAAAAGGCAATACGTACCAAAAGTTTTTGTCTTTTTGATGAATTTTTTATCACCTTTAGACATCGAATGGATGAAGATATTAATCGGTATTCGTAAACACATAATCATAGAATAGCACATTTAATTTGTTAAAATTAATGAAGTTATGAGTAAATACAAGAAAAGGTTCTATACGTCATTAATAACGCTTTGTTCAATTATTTTTATCTTTATTCTTTTATTGTTGCTTAGAACGAATTCGGATATTTCCGAAGGATATTCGCGAACAATCTCACGAGTTGAACAATATATTTCATCAACACTTTTCTCGTATCTACCATTTTCAATGTTTGAATTTTTCATCATCTTGCTCGTTTTATATATTCTTATATGGTTAATTCTTACAATCCGCCATTTGCATCGCTTTTCATTTCGCGGTTCATCGCGATATTTTCTAAATTTTGGTATCGTCATTTCACTTGTATTATTAACATATTTAGGTACGGCCGGAATGGAATATAATCGCTATCCAATAAGTGGAATTCCTCAATATGTAGAAGTGCTTGAAGACACGGACAAATATGAAGATATCGCCACCTATTTCCAAGATGACTATAACGAAATAGCTAAATCGTTTGAATACGATGAAAATGGTTTAATGATTAGACCTTATTCCATCGACAAATTAAATGAAATTATGCTCGATGAGTTCAAAGTTTTTGATGAAGATGAATATTACACAAAGAAAACGACAAAAGCTAAAGAAATGCCAATATTAGGATTAATTTATCGCGAGCTCGGCATCACTGGCGTCGCTTTTGCGCCAACAGGCGAAGCCAATGTTAATCCTTATATCCCTGCAGGTGAATACGCTTTTACCTTAGCTCACGAAATAGCTCATACGAAAGGAATAATTCGGGAGAATGATGCTAATTTAGTCGCCGCGTATATTTGTTTAAATTCAGAAAATGAGTATCTTCGTTATTCGGGCTACGTTTATACGATTAGTTCACTATATTATCTAGTTCAATGTACAAATAATGATGAAGTAATAAAGAATTATCGCAATGGTTTTTCAAACCTTATAATTAACGATTCTAAAGCGCGTTCAGCGTATTGGAATAAACATAACAAAGCGCATAAAATCGGAAATTTCTTCAATGACTTGTATCTCAAATTTAATGGAACCGAAGGAACGACATCATATATTGATAAATCCGATATATCCAGTGAAAAAGGCAAATACAAAGTCAATTCGTATTCGCCTTATCAAGCCTTATATTTAAGTTTATATTTCGCTGTTAATGATTAATTCTTTGATATCGAATTAATGTATTCAGTTTCCAATGCGACATCAAGTCGAGGGAATAGAGGTGAGCACTTACTAACTTTTAAGCCAGCGTATGGGCAGAACTTATAAACATTATCGTATGCTTGCAATTGTTTATTAACTCCAAATTGAGCAAAAACTTTCTCTTCAGTTTCCACGAGTACAGGGGAAAGTAATTTAGTTGATACGATGATGGAATTTACTAGTATTGCCATGACATTTTTAAGTTCATCAATTTTACCATCTTTGGCTAAAACCCACGGTTGTCTTTCCTCGATGAATTTATTGCTTGCGTTCAGCAAATTAGTAACAGCAATCAATGCTTCGCTAATCTTTAAATCATCCATATTGACTTCATATTCTTTAATAGTTTTTTCAGTCAATTCTTTCATCGCCTCATCAGAGCTTGAAAGGTCATTAATTTCTGGAACAACACCATCGAAATATTTATTTATCATGGTAGAAACCCGATTAATGAGATTACCGAAGTTATTTGCGAGGTCGACATTTATACGTTCAGCGAATAATTCAGGTGTAAATCTTCCATCGCTTCCAAAGGAAAATTCACGCGCTAAAAACCAGCGAAGCGCATCGACTCCATAACGTTCAATTAATGGGAAAGGTGATACGACATTGCCACGAGATTTTGACATCTTCTCACCGTTGAGATCAAGTAGCCCATGAACAAATACGCGGTCAGGCATTCTTAAGCCTAACCCTTTTAAAAACATTGGCCAATAAATGACGTGGAAACGTGAGATATCCGCGCCGACAACATGAACGATTTCTGCATCTTCGTCTTGCCAGAATTTCTTAAACAAGGAATCATCTTTGCTATCATAGCCTAACGCGGAAATATAATTTGTTAGAGCGTCGAGCCAAACGTAAACGATGTGTTTAGGATTTTCTCTAATTTGAATGCCCCAATCAAACGAAGTTCGAGAAACACACAAATCGTTTAATCCAGGTTTAATGAAAGTATTCATCATCTCGTTTTTTCGATTAATCGGTAAAATAAATTTTGGATTTTCATCCATTTCTTTTAATAGATCTGGTAAATATTTTTGCGTTTTAAAGAAATAAGCTTCTTCTTTCGCTTTATGAACTGGTCGATGGCAATCAGGACAAAGATGTTCTTCCCCAACTTGCGTGTCAGTCCAAAATGATTCACAAGGTGTGCAATACCAACCTTCATAGTTACCTAAATAAATGTCGTCATTTTCATAGAGCTTAGAAAAAACATCTTGAACAACATGGATGTGTCTTTCTTCAGTCGTGCGAATGAAATCGTCATTGGAAATGCGCATCGCTTTCCAAAGTTCCTTAAATTTATTAGCAATTTCATCGACGTATTGTTGAGGAGTAACGCCTTTTTCTAAGGCTTTCTTTTGAATTTTTTCACCGTGTTCATCAGTGCCGGTTAAAAAATATGTTTCAACCCCGCGCATTCTTTTATATCTTGCTAAAATATCGCACATCGTCGTGCAATAGGCATGGCCAATATGCGCCTCTGCGCTCGGATAATAAATTGGTGTTGTTATGTAGAACTTGTTTTTCATATGAGGTACTCCTTGTTCTAAGCTAAAAAGATAGAAATAGTATCGTTTATTTGATAGTAAAAATCCACTCATTGAGTGGACAATTTACTTATTTCTTTAATCCGTATTTCTTATTGAAGCGGTCAACGCGGCCATCATTGGAAACAAATCTTTGTTTGCCGGTGTAGAATGGATGGCAATTTGAACAGGTGTCAACGTGCAAATCTTTGCTAGTTGAATGCGTTTCAAATGTTGCTCCGCAGGAAACACAAGTAACGGTAACTTTGTGAGTTTCTGGGTGAATTCCTTTTTTCATAATTAACTCCTTCCGCCTTAAGCCTTGTAGGTCTTAAAGAAAGTAACGTTGATGATTTTAGCATTGCTAAGCGCGTAAAACAATAATCGAATTTCACTAAAATTAACAAAACTAATTTTTCCCCTAAAGGGGAAGGTTTTGATAGTTCTACATTTTATAATCTAAATTTCATCAATATTTAGACAACGTTTAATGTGTGCCTAAGAACTAATTAACTGCATTTTCGATTACACGCGTGTATAATTACAAAACAATCGATTTTATGAAAGCAACTGAGAAACAAAACATTAAAAAAATAATCATCGTCGGAGCGGGTGTGTCTGGTTTGACTGCTGGTATATACGCTCAAAAGCACGGTTTTATAAGCGAAATATATGAAAAGAATCCAACTAACGGGGGCTTGTGTACAACCTGGAATCGTAAAGATATGAAAATCGATGGTTGCATACATTGGCTGACTGGAACAAAAGAAAATACCGATATCAATAAGCTATGGAAAGAAGTTGATGCTTTTGATAGCGATGACATCATCCATCCGGATAATTTTGGTTCAATTGAATATAACGGCAAAGTTTTTACCTTTTGGTGCGACCTCGATAGATTAGAAAAAGAATTAATAGAGATATCACCAAAAGATAAGCGTTTAATTAAGCGCCTCAAAAAATTAACCATAAGATTTTATAAAATGCCTCTTCCTTTAAAGAAGCCGTTAAGCACCTTAAATGTATTTGATCTACTTAAATATGGCGTAAAAATGATTCCTTATTTGCCATCATTTATCTACGCAATTAACATATCACAATCAAGATTTGCCAAGAAATTTAAATCGCAAGAACTTGCTTATATCCTTTCAAAAATCGTACCTGGAAGTGGGAATCTTTACACAACTTTATATGCCTATGGGACGGTTATATTTGGCAACGGAGGAGTAATTAGAGGCGGGAGCCAAACATTAATTAATAGACTAGAAGATAATTATCGAAGGCTCGGAGGAATTATCCATAACAATTCTGAAGTGAGTGAACTAATTGTTGACAATAAAAAGGCGACAGCGATGAAACTTAAAAATGGGAAAATTATCGAAGGCGATTATTTTGTGACATGCGTGGACGCTTATGAGGCAACGCGCAAACTCATCAAGAGCGATAAACGCGATCACCATTTATCAAAACGATTTATAAAACTAGATAAATATCCTTTGCCTTCCGCGGTTTATATATCATTTTCCGTGAGCGTCGAGAAACTTAAATCATTAAATATTACATCAACATATGAATTTCCTTGTTCTCCGTTTACGGTTGCTAAAAAACAAGAATGTTCGATTAAAATTCGTGATTATTCATACGATAATAGCTTTATCAAAGACGGTCGCGTCTTATTAACAGTTTTAGTTCACCAAGATGACCGCGATTATTATTATTGGAAAAAGCTACACGATAACTATAAAGATTATCTAAAGGAAAAGAATCTTATTGCTAACAATGTTAAGGAACGTATTGAAGAACGCTTTCCTTCTCTTAAAAATGATTTAATTCTTCTTGATGTAACCTCACCAATAACATATGCTCGATACGTAAACGCCTATCGAGGCGCCTATATGCCGTGGTCATTCACTGCTGATGGAAGACAACTTATGCACAATTCAAAAATGAGAGGATTAAAGAATGTTATCTTCTCAGGGCAATGGATTATTATGCCTGGAGGCATACCAATAGCCTTAATAAGTGGAAAATTTGCAATTCAATTAATTGCTAAAAAAGAACATAAATCAATGTATCTACCAAAAACTTATCAATATCATTTATCAAAATAGGAGGCAAAATATGTTAAGCAAGAAACAAGCAATTGATGTCTTAAATGCTGGATTATCAACTGGAGCAGATTATGCAGAAATCTTCATTCAAGACAAACTGACTCAACGATATGTTGTAGAAAACGGAAAAGTAGATATCTCATCTATTAATCAAATCTTTGGCGCGGGCGTTCGTTTATTAAAAGGATTACAAAGCGTCTACGGCTACACAAACGATGTCACTAAAAAAGGATTATTAGATTTAGCAACCTTCTTAAGCGCTTCTTTTAGCGGAGAGCAAACATTAAAAGTGGAATCGCTTAAGGTTAAGAATGTTAAAAATAGACATCCTCATCTAAGACCACACGCCTTAGAAGATAGCAAAACAAAAATTGACTATCTTAAAAAAGGTGATAAAGCTTTAAAAGAAGTGAGTCCAAAAATCGTTCGCACACAATGTGGGCTTGTTCATTACGAAGATAAAATCACATTAATTAATTCTAAAGGCTTTATATATAAAGATAGCAAAGAAAGAGGAAGACTATTTCTAATGTGCGTCGCAGTTGACGGCGAAAAAATAGAAACTGGTTTTGCTGGACCTGGTGCAAGTGCAGGCTTTGAATATTTTGTTAACAATGTCGATGTCGAAAAACTCGCCAAAGAAACTGCAGATAAAGCGATTCTCATGCTCGGCGCAAAAGAATGTCCAAGTGGAAAAATGCCAGTTGTATTAGGCAATGGTTTTGGTGGAGTTATCTTCCATGAGGCCTGTGGCCACGGCCTTGAAGCCAGTGCAGTTAGCAAAAACTTATCAGTATTCGCTAATAAATTAGGACAGCAAATAGCATCGCCAATTGTTACTGCATATGATGATGGAACTATCGTAAATGCGTGGGGTTCTAATAACATCGATGATGAAGGAAATCCTACTCAAAGAACCACATTGATTAAAAACGGAATTCTCACTTCTTATTTAATTGATAACTTCAACGGAAGAAGGATGAATATGGAAGGTAACGGAGCTTGCCGAAGAGAATCATATCGTTATGAACCGACATCAAGAATGTCGAATACATTCATCGCAAATGGCACATCCACACCTGAAGAAATCATTAAAGCCACGAAATTAGGCTTATATGCTAAATCGCTTAACGGAGGATCAGTAAATCCAGCTACTGGCGAATTCAATTTTGGCTGTAGTGAAGCATATATTATCCGCGATGGCAAAGTTTGTGAACCAGTTCGTGGAGCAAGTTTGATTGGAAGCGGTGCAGAAGTATTAATGCACATTGATATGATTGGTAACGATTTAGAACGTTCACAAGGTATGTGTGGAGCTGCATCTGGTAGTATTCCAACCGACGTAGGACAACCTACTATTCGAGTAAGTGAAATACTCGTCGGTGGAAATGGAGGGGAACTAAAATGAAAATAAACGTAAATAAATTTTTTGAACTTGCTAAAGAAAGCAAAATTGATGCATGTGATCTATCATTGACAAGAAATAAAGAAACGAACATTTCTGTTTTCCATAATGAGGTTGATAGTTTCTCACAAAGCGATGCAACTTCATTAGTGGCTCGCGGAATCGTAAACGGGAAAATGGGTACTGTGGCAACTGAGAAATTAGATAAGGAAACGCCTCAATTCCTGGTTAACTCCATTGTTGAGAACGCAAATAACATCGAATCTGATAGAACACCAACCATCTTTAAAGGAAGCGAAAAATATCATCGTAAAAATGTCTTTAATCCAGATGTTGTATCTGGAGACGTTAAAGATAAAATTGAGCTACTTAAAACAATTGAAAAGAAATTGCGTGCGTATGATAAGCGCATTGATGAAGTCGCTACTGTTGCCTATAGCGAATCATTAACCGAATCACTTCTAATCAATTCATATGGATTAAAACTCAAAGATAAAATTGCTTCATGCACTTTCGTTGCAGAAGTCACGGCTAAAGAAGGGGATGAAATCAAAACTGGCTATAAAGTTTTTGCCTCCCTTAACCCAAGCGAATTTGATGTAGATAAATTTGTTAAAGATGTTGCTGAGAACGCATTAAAGAAGCTCGGCTCTACTCAATGCAAGAGCAAAAAATATCCAACTGTATTAGAAGCGGAGCCATTCGCACAATTGCTTAAAGCATACTTATCTAATATGGATGCGGAAGCTGTTCAAAAGAAATCATCGATGTTTGTCAATAAATTAAATCAACCAATTGCCAATAAGAAATTAACCATCATCGAGAATCCTCTTGAAAAGAATTTATTCTTCTCATATCACGATGACGAAGGTGTAGCTACGACTAAGAAAACATTAATTAATAAAGGCGTCTTACAGTCATATCTATACACATTAGAAACAGCAAAAATTGACGGCGTTGAGCCTACTGGCAATGCAAGAGTTGGCGCAAAAGCAGTCGCCTCACTTAATTGCATATACGTTAAGCCAGGCAAGAAAACACTCGATGAAATGTTATCTTCAATCAAAGAAGGTGTTTATATCACCAGCGTCGAAGGTCTCCATGCAGGGATGAACGCCATGAGCGGTAATTTCTCATTGCAAGCGCAAGGCTTTATGATTCGCGATGGCAAATTAGCGGAACCTTTATCATTAATTACTATTGCTGGAAACCTCGCAGACATGTTTATGAACATCAAAGAAATTGCCAAAGAACAAAAGATGATTTTAAATGGCGTTTTCACACCAGATGTCTATTTCAAATCCTTAGCGGTTTCTGGTAAATAATATTTAATCCAAATTAATAAAGAGCCATCGTTGAATGACTCTTTTATTTTTGATAATAGTTTTAATTTAAGGTTTTCGAACAATCATAGATCGTTCTTTAGCTTCATTAACTAGAAGACAGATTGAGTAATGATTTTTATTTTTTGATATATAAAATGCCGATAGTTCCATAGCCGCAGTGGGAGGAAACGACGCATCCGGCGCGGGTTATTTCAATAATCTTTGGATCGACTAATTGGGCAACTTGATCATAAACAAATTTTAATCCATTATCATCGATTCCAGCATGAGTTATCATCACGTGGTCAAAATCGATATTAGGCAAATCTTCTTTGAGTTCCTTGACCATTTCTAAATAAGCAGTTTTTATAGGACCACGAGGTTTCTTCTCAACTCCTAGTTTACCATCAACCATTTTTAGAATCGGATGAATATGCAAAAGAGTTCCGAATATAGCGGTAAATGTTGAACAACGACCACCTTTTCTCATGTAATCGAGTCTTTCAAGAACAAACTTTGCTGATACTTTATCAACAATTGTTTCTAAATAATCAACGATTTCCTTTGCGCTTTTACCTTCATCGCGAAGTTTCGCAGCCTTTAAGGCTAATAAACCTGTTCCAGACGATAGATTTTTTGAATCTAGTGGGAAAACGCGGCCTTCTTCTAACTCATTCATAGCGATATGTATGTTTTGTAACGTCGTGGACAATCCGCCTCCAATGCCCATAAACACAATATCGTAGCCATCATCAATGAATGGTTTTAATTTATCAACAAAAGTTTGAGGAGGGATTGCCGCGGTTGAAGGTAACGGACTTCCTTCTTTAACTTTTTTATAGATTTCATCAGGAGTGATATCAACTCCGTCTTTATAACTTTCTTCACCAAAATTAACGCTTAATGGCATAACAAATAAGTCATATTTCTTATAAAGTTCAGGCGTCAAATCGACCGTAGAGTCCACTACTATTTTTACTTTATTCATTCTCTTAGCTCCTTTTAACACAAAAAATTATAACAAATTATGTTTATTCTATATACCTATTCTCCTTAAAAATGTTAAAATCATTTTTATTGGAGGAGCATTTATGTCGAAAGAAAAAAAGACAAAAAGCAAAGACAAATGCCGTTCATTATGGAATGATTTTAAGGCATTTATATCAAAAGGCTCAGTTCTTGATTTAGCAGTTGGTGTTATTATCGGCGGAGCTTTCGGTGCTATCGTTACAGCCGTTGTTAACATTTTATTAAGCATCTGCACTTGGGGGGTTCCAGGTGGAATTAAGGGTTTAGTAATTACTTTGCCAGCAATTACTGATGCTCAAAAAGGTATCGAAGGTATCGGGCAAACATTTGAGTTAAGTCAATTAAAGGAAATGACAAATCTCTACGCTCAGTCAAAAGGCTACGAGTTAACCGCGGATAATTATGCCGCGATGGAGAATGCATTAACAAGCAAGTACACACTTCACGGAACAAGATATTATTTTAATGGTTCTGCGATTATTGACTTTGGAACACTTATCAATGCAGTTATCAGTTTCTTAATTATTGCCATCGTTCTATTTATCATCGTTCGCGTCGCAGCAACCTTAAAACAAAGAAAAGCGGAATACGAAGCCAAATTAAGAGAAGAATATTACAAAAAACATCCTGAAGAAAGACCTGCACCTGTCGAAGAGGCAGCACCTCAACCAACCGAGACGGAACTTCTCGTACAAATTCGCGATCTATTAAAAGAAAAGAAATCGTAATTTATTTCATGACAGTTATTGAAAAAGTCGATTATTTACTAAAATGCCTTGGTTTAACTGAAAGGCAATTTGCGAAGAAATATCGTATTCGAAAAAATATTATCAATAAGTGGAGAATAGGCGCCGCCTATCCTAAGGCTGAAAACGTCGCTTATCTATGCAATAAATTTGGTTTATCTGTCGAAGACTTCCTCGATGATAATTCGACATTAGATATCAACGCAAAATACGCTGACGAGCATCGAATTCTTGGCAAAATTAGGTCAAATGAGACTAATTTCAATAACGAAGACTTTCCTAACGAGGATAATTCTCGTTACGAAGAAAGAGATTAATTAGATATTAAAAAGGTCTCCTTGTCGGAGATCTTTTTTGATGTTGTTTATTTTATTTGAAGTATTGTTTGAAGCCATCGAGTTCAGGAATTTTCCAATCCTTATGTGCTTCACTTACGATTTTAATCGCGTCTTTATATAATTCTTCTTCAGTGCTCGCTCTGCTTTTTAACGCTCGCTTCATAGCTTTCTCTTTACGCGAGTTAGCAAATTCGACCTCGCCAATAGATTCATCTAGCATTCCAGCGATGAGAACATATGCACGAATTGATTCCATCGATAAATCATTTGAAATAAATCTTCGAATAGAATCATTAACTTCTTCATCATAATATTTTCTTGCCTCTTCTAAAGAAGAAGTCATGATGATAATGTATAGCTTCTGAGCAATTAATCTATATAACGTAGATTTGGAAATCTTGTCGCTAGATTCGCACATTTTATTAATCAATTTCAATGCTTCGACATAATCTTTATTTGCTAAATCTTCGTAGATAGTAATAAGGTTTAGCGAAGCGGTAAAGTTTGTAACTTCATCAAATACTTTAACCTCACCAATAGGTTCACCTCTTCTTTGAAGATCTTCGATGCGAAGTAATTCATTATATGCAGCGACATTGACTGGTTTAGATATGAGAGTTAATCGATATCCATCAGTCATGGAGTCGAGTTTAACAGGAACGAAATTATAAATAGCCATCATCGAAGAGATGGTGATAAAGATAATCGCCGCGGTGCCAATCCAGATAAGTGGGGTTTTAGAAGTTATATCGGCTCCTGAACTAATCGAATATAAAACGACGCAAGCGATTAATTCAATTATGTACATAAATAAAGGCAACCAAACGAATGGTTTCGGATTCGATTTTTCACTTTTAGGTGCTAAAACGGTTTCTCCAGTTAATCCATCAAAGTCTCGAAATTGGAATTTTCTTTTGCCATCTTTTTTATAAAAGCAAAAGCCAAATACATTGAATGAAACGATTGTATAGCCACCCATCAATCCACCTAATACGTGACCGAGTTCTAAGCCAACTGAATTTACAATAATACCAATTAATATCGTTAAAATCGAGAAAACATAAGGGTTAAGAAATGTCGATCCATAGGCCTTATTATATTGTTCAAACATTCCACGAACTAATGTAAAGCCGATAATGACCGCGAAGACGATCATTAAAACGTAGACAATCGTGCTAGCAACATCTTCTTTTTTCATAAAAATTCTCCTTTAGAGGGCATATCTAAATATATTTATGATGTCCTCTTCGTTAAGCGGTTTGATTGACATTGGGCCAATCAAACGTGTGCCGTTATTTGTCAATTTTCCGCTTATAAGAGGTAAATCTTTTGCTGTTAAGCCAAGTTCAGTTAGTGTTGTTGGCATTCCAATCTTTTTAAAGAATTCCTTCAAAGATTGTATTCCAATTTTAGCACTTTCTTTTTTATCTAGATAGGAGAGATTAAAAACAACTTCTCCAAAATGGGTAAATTTATCTAAATCATAGTTATAGACATATTCCATCCACGCCGGGATTAAAACCGATAAACCTGCGCCATGAGCGATATCGACTTTATATGCGCTTAATGCGTGTTCTAATGCGTGAATTGTTAATGCGTATTTCTTGCCTAATCCAGTTAACCCATTATGCGAATATGAACTAAGAAGCATCATTATGCCTCTTGCATCATAATTATTAGGCTCATCGATACATATTTCACCAACACGTATGGTTTCTTTTATTACTGTTAAAGCGAATTCATCCGCAAATTCTAAGGTGTTACTTTTAGCAAAATATCTTTCTAAAGAATGCGAGATGATGTCAACGATACCGCATCCGGTTTGATATTTGCTCACCGAGAAAGTCAATTCAGGATTATAAATAGCAAATAGAGGACGAATTAAATCACTATTAAAGCCTTGTTTTAAATGCCTTTTATCATCTGAGATAACGCAAGAAGAAGATAGTTCGCTTCCAGAGGCCGCGATAGTGAGAATAACTCCAATCGGCAAAGCCTTTTTCGGTGTGGCTAAATAGAGCGAAAAATCATATGGGTCGCCATCGTAATAAAAATTAACGGCAATCGATTTACTCGCATCGATAACTGAACCTCCACCGATTGATAAGATGAAATCGACATCATTTTCCTTGGCTATTTTTAAGCCTTCTATAACGGATTCAAGCGAAGGATTCGCACGTATTCCTTTTAATGTATAGTGCTTGATATTCTCTTCATCCAATTTAGAAACAACTCGATCATAGAGCCCATTTTTGAATGAAGAGCTACTGCCTAAAACTAATAAAACCCTTTTAACGTTTAATTCTTTAAGGATTTTACCAATCAATAATTCTTTGTCCTTACCGAAATAAAGCTTAGTTGGAGATACAAATTCAAAGTCGATCATTTTACTACCTTATTATGAAGATATTGCTCAGTAAGATAATTCCATATAGGAGATAATCTTTTTATAACATGGCTGCTCTTTTCTTTACTAGTATTTGAAAGATAATAAACCATTTCTTTTGAAAAGATAGCAGCAATATATCTAGCGACGTAGTTAGATTTTGCTAATACGTTACCTGGATGATGGATTTTGATATAGTCAAGCGTCTTTTGATAAAAATATGTATAAAAATATTGTTCTAACTTATCGCTTGCAAACGAATAGGCGACCGATTTTAAGAATGTTTCATTCGCGTTTATGTAGGCGATTAACGGCTTAATAATAGAATCAAAATCGATCGCTTTTTTGTCTCGAGCTACTTTTTCTTTTAAAAATATCGCTTCAATAACATCGGAGATATCACGGAAATGATAATAAAATGTCTGACGATTTGACTTAACGCTTTTTGAAAGCATCACCACATTTATTTCATCCAGTGGCGTCGTCTTCATCAATTCCTTTAATCCTTCGCGGTATTTAGCTTCGATTCTCATAATTTTGATAATTCCTTAGCAATCGATGCACCAAGTTTTGCGTTGTTTAAAACTAATTTAATATTCGATTCTAATGAATCTCCTCCGGTGAGTTCGACGATAGTTTTAAGAAGAAATGGCGTAACATCCTTGCCTTTAATATTGTTTTCTTCGGCGAGCAATAACGCCTTATCAATAACCTTATTAATGAATTCGGGATCCATTGAATATTGCTCAGGGATAGGGTTAGCAACCAATATTCCTCCGTCTAAGTTATTATCTCGTTTAGCTTTAATGATACGTGCGACTTCAAGAGGTGAAGAAACTACATTTTCCATCTTAATCCCGGAATGACGAGTGTAAAAATCAGCGAATTCATCGCTACCATAACTTAAAACGGGGACGCCTTTGGTCTCTAATATTTCTAAGGTTAGATTTAAATCTAAAATGGCTTTAACTCCGGCGGAGATGACAGTTACATTTGTTTTGGCTAATTCTTCTAAATCCGCGGAGATATCGAATGTTTTCTCCGCGCCTCGATGCGCTCCGCCAACACCTCCAGTAACAAATATTTCTATCCCGGCTTGATGCGCTAAAATCATCGTCGCCGCGACAGTGGTCGCACCCCAAAGTTTGTTGGCGTAAACGATTGGCAAATCGCGACGTGACACTTTTCTAATGCCGCCTCTTTTACCAAACTCTTCAATTTCTTCAGGCGTCATGCCGATTATAGCTTCACCATCAATAATGCCAATTGTCGCAGGAATTGCTCCGTTATCACGAATTACTTTTTCCACAAGCAAAGCCGTCTCAACGTTTTTAGGATATGGCATGCCATGAGATATGATTGTTGATTCAAGCGCAACAACAGGAAGATTGTTTTCTAATGCGTGTTTTACTTCTGGATTAATTTTCATTTTTAGTTCTCTTTTCGTTTATTTTATTTTGAAGTTTATTAACGAAAATCGTTAAAAAGATGTATAAGATGATAGCGATTATTATCACAATTAATAAAATATACCAATTATTGAACGTGATTAAATCATATTGAATATTGAAGAAACTCTTAGGTTTAAAAGCAAAATAATCTATGAGGAAAAAAGCAGTCATTAAGATAGCGATCGTTATCGCTAACAATCTTCGATAAATATCAAATGGCCAAGAAATTATGAGTAACGTTACAAACGATATTAATGTAAAGGAAATAACGCACAATGTAGTCGCCGCCTCTAACGATAAAAAGTTTGGATTAGCCCAAGAAATAATAAAGATTGTTAAACAAGCGATAGATTGAACAATTCCGCCTGGAAGAGATTTGTTCACGATATTATCAAAGAATTTATTTTGAATGCGTTCTTCGTTAGGTTGAAGCGATAAGAAGAAGCTAGCAAAGCCAATAGTCAATAATTCCCAAATATACATATTGTTTGTTACAAACGGATAACCATTATCTTCATTTATCCAAGACGCGATAAGGAAAACAAAAGTCATAATCATCGCAAATATAGTTTTCACTAAGAAAATCGAGCATGAACGTTGAAGATTATTAATGACTCTTCTTCCCTCGGCGACAACATTAGGCAAAGATGAAAAATTCGAATCGAGAGACACCAAATGTGAAACTGCCTTCGCGGCATCGCTACCATTAGCCATTGCAATTGAACAATCAGCGGTTTTTAAAGCTAGAATATCATTCACGCCATCTCCAGTCATTGCAACAACATGCTTTTCTTCTTGCATAGATGATATTAATGCTTCTTTTTGCTCAGGAGAAACGCGGCCAAAAACCGTGTATTCGTTGGCGATTTGCCTAACTTCTTCAAGCGTTTTACCTTCTAATGAAACCCATCTTTCAGCGTTATTAACACCCACTCTAATGGCGATTTCTGATACGGAAATTGGATTATCACCAGATATGATTTTGATATTAACTCCATTATCTTTGAACCATTTAATATTTTCATATGCATCATCTTTGATGTGCTCTTCTAGGACGATGATGGCGATAGGATCAACGCTAGGCATAAGCGAATCGTCCTTTAAACCAACGCTAGAATAGCCCAACAACAAAACGCGGAACCCTTTTCTTTCGTATTCAACAAATTGTTGATCGAAGTCGTGATTATGTTTCAAAAATTCTCTTGCCCCTAATAGGAAGCACCTTCCATCACTTAACATAGTTGCAGAATATTTTCTAACGCTTGAGAAGGCTAAGGAAGAGGTGTAATCCAATGTTTTTTCATTATGTAACGCCTTAAGCAATGCGTTTGCAGTGGCATTACTATCTTTCGTAGAAATAATCAGTGTATTTAAAATTGTTTTGATGTTATCGACACTTAATTCCGTTAATGGCTTTATTTCCTTTAACGACATCGTCCCGTCAGTAATCGTTCCTGTTTTATCTAGGCAAAGCGTATCGACACGAGCCAACGTCTCAATACAATATAATTCTTGAACAAGCATTTTTCGTCTAGCTAAACGAATGACACCAACCGCAAGAGTTAAAGATGTTAATAAATACATACCGATTGGAATCATCGCGAAGATTGAGCTCGCAAATTTAATAACATTATCTTTGTATTCGTCCCCTGTTAATTTGCCTTGAACGAGTAAAGTGATAAACATCATCAAACCCAACGCAATAATAAAAACGCCGATGACTAAAAATATCTTTTTAATCGAGCGTAATATTTCTGATTTCGGTCTTCTAAATTTTTTGGCTTTGTTTTGCAAAGAAGTTGCATAATTATCTTTACCAACTTTTTCAACGCGCACCTTTGCATAACCACTTGTCACAAATGAACCTGAAAAAACCATGTTTTGTGGTGATTTATGAATATTTAATGATTCGCCAGTGAGTAAAGATTCATTAACTTCAAGACTTCCTTCAAGGATGATAGAGTCAGCGATGATTTGATCGCCAAGCTTTAATATAACGACGTCGCCGAGAACAATTTGATTCGCAGGAATTGTTGATTCTTGCCCATTGCGAAGAACGTTAACTGTTGGATAAGAGACAACTTTTAATTTATCTACTTTATGACGAGCTTTGATGTCTTGAAATAATCCAATGCCTATATTAATTATCAATAGATATAAAGAAACGAATTTAGTAAAATCCGCGCCGACAACCATCATATAAATCGACAAGCCAAATATGATGATGTTGAAAAAATTAATAACATTATCTAGAAAAATACGGAAATAAGTTTTAGTTACTGTTTTTGGAATCTTGTTAACTAATCCTGCATCTGTCCTTTCCTTTACTTGCTGAGCATTTAAGCCAGTTAATGGGTCAGTACTAGATAGGTCAATTTCCGCAATTTTTCGATTTTTTTTGCTCATAAATACTTAATAAGTATATGTTAAAAATTCATACACTGTAAAGAAATAAGTATGATTTTACTTTGCTCGCTTGTTTTTAAAATACGATGTTATGATTTTTGAGCACTCTTCCTCAAGAACGCCAGAAGTTATTGAAGGATAGTGATTTAGCCCCTTAGTTTCATATAAATTGAATGTGGTGCCTAATGCTCCACCTTTTAAATCTTTGGCTCCATAGACAACTCTTTTCATCCGCGTCCAAAGTATCGCTCCAGCACACATCGAGCACGGTTCAACAGTTACATAGATTGTCGCATCCACAAGCCGCCAGGAATTGAGCTTTTTACACGCTTTTCTAATCGCGTTAATTTCAGCGTGCGATGTTGGATCATTGCTTTTTTCTCGTAAGTTGTGCCCACGAGCAATTATTTTATTGTTTAAAACGATAACCGCGCCGACCGGCACTTCATCAATTAAAGCGGCTTTTTTAGCTTCTTTAATTGCTTCTAGCATGAACTTTGTATCGTTATTTTCCATCTAAATAAACCATCGCACATAGTTTAGTTACTTAAGGCTGCTATATTCCTATCCTGACCTGGTTCGTAGTAAGCCTATTGCGATGGCTTTATTATCATAGCATTTTAACAATCTAAAAGAATATAAGAGAATTGATAAATATTGCCTATGAAACTATGCAATTAAGTATCTTAGGGCCTTCTTTTCTTTTCCGTTTGTGACAATTAAGCCATCAGAAAGCATTTTATTTAATACTTTTGATGTTTTTGAACGTGACCAATTAGTTAAATTGATGATATCTAAGACAGATAATCCATTTTGATTTGAACGTAAGCAATCTAATACAATTTGCGTAACTTCGTTCGCGTTTCTGTTATTAGAGTTAATAAATGTCATGGTAACAATTGTTTTATCTGTTGGGTACGATTCTTCTTTAATTAATAAAGGCGGGAAATTATTTTGTTTTAAATTCGCATTTATTTTTGGAATCCCAGTCCCCGCACGGTCGGCAATTGCGAGTAGGCGAAATACATTTAAAATCATTATATTTCTCGGCATCGAAACGCCACCAATTAACGCACGACTCAATGGAACAAGCATTTTTCCGTTATTTCTAATCTCTAATCCGTTTGGGAATCGGCTTATTGATAACGAACCGTTTAATTGAAACGAATGATTAGAGAAGGCGTTAGCTAAACCTTCTTTAAGAACTTCTTGCATAAGTCGAGGGCCGATGTTGCTACCCCCATCGCTAACATAGGCAGAAGGAAGACTTCCAGATAATTCAGAATATACCTTTAAATAGAAATCGAATAAATTGCCAGAAAAGGTTCCGTCATCGCTGCTGATTCGATTAAACCATTTTTCTCCGGGTGCATTCTTGACTTGAAAATCGAGATGATAATACGGAAAAACAGTTTGAATATGCATTGAATCGGTAAATAAAATTAATCCGGCATTCGTCAATACCTCTTTGCCATCTCCGTTATCGATAAGCATCGCCATTCTCCGTAACAAATTAATATCATCTTCTTTAGCGAATACATTGTTAGGATTATTGGCTTTTAATAAATCGCGAAAACGCGAAAGTGTTTCTAAGTTAACAATAGAAAAATCGTACTTCATAAAGTTGGGTTTACTATCTAATGATGTTGTACCATTATCTTCAATCATCGACTTAATTTGTTCGATGCGAAGCAAATAATCGCCTTCGTTATCTCTGCCATAAGACAAAGATAAATTGCCATTTATATAGACAGGCTTAAGTGAAAAATGTACTTCATCAATATCGATTGCCATGACAAATTTTCCATTGCTCAAAGGTATAAGTGAGATATTAGAATCGTTGAATACTGGTGATGAAATTTTGGTGTTGTTATGGATAGCATTAATTAAATTTTCCTTATATTTCTCGCACACATTTTCACTTAAACCAACTAAAGGGTTTGTTTCTTTTTCGTCTATGCCTAAATAAACAGTTCCTCCAGAAGTATTAGCAAAGGAGGAAAAGGTTTCATAAACATTTGATGGAATTCCGTTTTGTGCAGATTTAAATTCTATATGCATTCCTTCTTTTAATTTTAATAAGTCTTTTTCTGTCATTTTTAATACCTCTTGTAATGAGTATAGCAAATGAGTATTTTTATTTCAAATGAGTATTTTTAATATCCAAATGAGTATTTTTTATATACTCATTAGAACTTATCAACTATGTTGATAACCAAAAATTAAGTTAATGATATTAAAGCATCATATATTTTGCTTGAATAATAAAAACCCCGGACTCTATAGCAAGACGGGGTATTTAAATTTAAATTATCTTATTTGTTAATCGGCTTAATGAATTCAAGCCCGCCCATATACGGACGTAAGACTTCAGGAATTTTAATGCTTCCATCAGGTTGTTGCATTTGTTCAACTAAAGCAGGGAAGATTCTTGAAGTAGCTAATCCCGAACCATTTAATGTATGCGCGTATTTAACTTTATTAGTTTTCTTATCGCGATATCGGATCATACCTCGACGCGCTTGATATTCATGCGCGGTCGATACGGAAGATACTTCTTTATATATACCGACGCTAGGAATGTAGACTTCGATGTCATATGTTCTTGCCATCGATGCAGAAATATCGCCAGAAGCAAGTTTTGAAACTCGGAAGACAAGACCTAATTTTTCCACTAAAGAACAAGCTTTTTTCACAAGTTCTTCAAATGCGGGCATATCACCTTCCTCAGTTGTATATTGAAACATTTCAATTTTATTGAACTGATAACCGCGAATCATTCCACGTTCTTCTGTTCGATACGCTCCGGCTTCTTTTCGATAGCAAGGAGTATAAGCAAAATATTTTTTAGGAAGTTCATCTTCATTTAATATTTCATCGCGATGGAAATTTACTAGCGCAGTCTCCGCGGTTGGAAGAATAAACTTCTTAGGTGTTACATTTTCCAAAGAGAATACGTCATCGATGAATTTAGGGAATTGCCCTGCGACAAAACCAGATTCATAATTTAAAATGTGTGGCGGGAGCATAAATTTATAGCCATCTTTAAGGTGCTCGGATATAAAGAAATTGAGTAATGCCCATTCAAGTTGCGCGCCAAGTCCTGTATAAACCCAGGTTCCGTGACCGCTCATCTTCGCCGCTCTTTCATAATCGATTAATCCTAACGATTCACATAATTCAACGTGGTTCTTCGCTGGGAAATCAAATTTCATCGGCTTGCCAAATTCGTGAATGACTTTGTTGTTTTCTTTTCCACCTGGAAGAAGGTCGTCATCTGGGATATTCGGAAGAGGAAGTAAGAAATCTTTAATTGAAGTTTCGATCTTTTCAAGTTCTATTTCATCTTCTTTAGTATCAGCAGCAATTTGCTTAACGCGTTCAAATATCGCATTAACATCGCCGCCTTCTTTTTTAACCTGAGGAACTGACGCTGATAATTTGTTGCGTTCTTCTTTTGCTTTTTCCACTTTAACTAATAAAGCTTTACGTTTTTCAACGAGCTCGAGAAAAGGTGTAAAGTCAACAACGCAACCTTTTTTAGCAAGTTTTTCTTCAATGAGTTTGTGATTTTCGATTATTAATTTTTGGTCAATCATGGTTCTTTCTCCCATCTATAAGTTTTGTATAAACATGAATTAGTTTATCACCTAATTTATTAAGTGAATTATTCTTTGCAACGCGATATGCCTCGTTGACGTGTGAAGTAAGTTTCCCTTCCATATATAAATTAATAAGATTAGAAACCTCGTCGATGTCTTTGGCGACATACGCTTTCAAAGATGTTAATAATTCCTTGTTGCCTTTAAGGGGCTCTAATGCAATTATTTGCGTCTTGCTCGCCGCGGCATCTAGAAGCGTTATCGGTGAGTGATAATCGTTATCAACCGAGAGATATATCGTAGCTTTTGCCATCATCGAACAATATATTTCATCATTTGTTAACGAAGAGAACTTCAAATTATCTGGACTATGGTAATCTAGTCTACTAACACGATTAAGATTCGCTTTTCCAAAATAATAAATTAAATGATCGGGTACGCGATTAGCAATTTCGATTAATTTCTTTCTCGTGTTCTTATCTTCATAAGTGCCGACGACAACGATAAATTTTTGGTTTTTTTCAAGTTGATAATAGTTATAGAAGATATCCTCTTCAAGTTTCGAAGAAAATTTAAATCTAGACGTATCAACTCCAGGAGTGATTATTTCAATATCGGATGTAACTCCATTAGCCTTTAGAATATTTTTGCTATATTTATCGCTTACAAGAACCGCATCAACTTTATTCAATAACTTGATTCCTTTAGGCGATAACTTACCATTATTTTCGGTCAATATTCTCGCGCATTTATCAGCTTCACAATATAATGCAGAGAAAACGGTTGGAATTCTCACTTCAGTTGCATCATTAATCCTTAATTCATCATCTAATGAAAGAAAATGAATTACATCATATGTGTCGATGACACTTTTTGTATAAGGAATATTCTTTGCTTCGAGGGCGCCTATAAGATTCTCTCGTAGGCGCATTCCCTCGAAATTATCATTTTTACCTTTAGGATTAAAATGAATGCAAATTTTCATAAATTATTCAGGTTTTGCCTCGTTTTCAGCAGCAACTGCCTCGTTTCCTTCGCTCTCTTCATCCTCGCCAGAGATATCTTCGTGAGGAATAATCGCGATTGAAGAAACGCGTTGTTTTTCATCATCTAAACGGATGACGCGAACGCCTTGGGTGTTACGTCCGACGATGTTAATTTGCTCTAATGGCATGCGGATGACCGTACCTCCATTAGTAATCATCATCAAATCCTCATCGCCTTTGACCGCGCGCATCGCAACGATGCGACCGTTTTTCGATGTGACGTTCAAGGTGATGACACCTTTTGCTCCACGATGTGATTGACGATAGCTTTCTAGAGGTGACATCTTTCCATATCCATAAAGGGTGATGACTAAGATGTTATCGCCTTCTAAGGAAGTAGTTAAACCAATGATTGAAGCGCCATCTTCAAGATCCATACCTTTAACACCGGTCGCCGTTCTAGAAATTGGACGAACTTCATTTTCATGGAATTTAGCCATCTTGCCTTTGCTGCTAGCTAAGCCAATAATCGCATCGCCATTCGTGCGTTTGACATCCAATAACGAGTCGGTTTCGCGTAATATGATGGCGATTTTGCCGTTGCGGCGAATCGATTCAAATTCGCTAAGTTTAGTGCGTTTGACAACGCCTTCTTTTGTCGCAAAGAAAAGGAAGTGGTCAGGATTATAGTCATCTAGCGGTAAAATCGAAACGATCTTTTCGCCTTTTTCAAGATTTAAGAGGTTTTGAATTGGTAGACCTTTGGATGTTCTACTCTCTTCAGGAACCATATAGCCGCGTAGACGATACACTCTTCCTAAATTAGAGAAGAAGAGGATGTCGGTATGCGTTTTTGTATGAACCATAAGGTTGACTGAATCTTCACCATTCGTGGACATGCCTCGAACTCCACGACCTCCACGGTGTTGAGTTCTAAATGTTTCCGTTGTCATTCTCTTGACGTAATTATTCGTGGTCAAGACGATAACAATATCTTTTTGAGGAATGAGATCTTCATCTTCAATTGTCGCGGCATCATCGCTGATTTCTGTAATTCTTTCATCAGAATATTTTTCCTTGAGTTCAAGAAGTTCTTCAACGACGATGTTTGTGACGTGCTCTCTTGAAGCGAGGATGTCATTATATTTAGCGATATTAGCTTCCAATGTCGCTTTTTCTTCTTCGAGTTTGCTCTCTTCTAAGCCAGTTAATCTTCTGAGTGTCATCGCCAAGATCGCTTGTGTTTGAACTTCGGTGAAGCCATATTTTTCCATCAATGTCTTGGAGGCATCATCAGGAGTGTCTGCCGCGCGAATATCTTTGACGATTTCGTCGATAAATTCAGTAGCTTTTAATAAGCCGAGAACGATATGAAGTCGCGCTTCATCTTGCTTGAGTAAAAATTTAGTTCTTCTTTCAACAACTTCGATTTGGAAGTTCAAATAATGAAGTAATATTTCGTTGATTGGTAAGATTTTAGGTGCTCCATCAACAAGGCTTAACATGATTACGCCCATGCTCGTTTGTAATGATGTCAATTTATAAAGTTGATTGAGTATAACCTCAGGAATGCAATCGTGACGAACATCGATAACGATACGAACCATACCTTTTGATGATTCATCGCGAATATCGGTAATTCCTTCGACAACTTTGTCGCGAACTAGATGAGCAATACTCTCAACCAATGTCGCTTTGTTGACTTGATAAGGAATCTCGGTAACGATGATTTGCTTACGACCTGTATGTTCGTTTTCTTTGACTTCAGCCCGTGAACGGATGGTAATTGAACCAGAGCCTGTTTCATAAGCATCTTTGATGCCGCTTCTACCAAGAATCATCGCGCCGGTTGAGAAGTCAGGACCATAAAGATAATTGGTCATGATTTCTAAAGGAGTGAGGTTTGGATTTTTAGCTAAAGCGACGACGGCATCGATAGTTTCACCGAGGTTGTGCGTCGGAATATAGGTTGCCATACCAACAGCGATACCATTAGATCCATTAACCAATAAGTTAGGAAATCTTGAAGGTAATACGCTCGGCTCTTGTTCGGTACCATCATAATTATCAACAAAGTCGACTGTGTCGCATTTAATGTCGCGAACCATCTCCATAGCGAGTTTAGTCATTCTCGCTTCGGTATAACGATAAGCAGCAGGTTCATCGCCATCGACAGAACCGAAGTTACCATGACCATCAACAAGCGTATAACGCATTGAGAATGGTTGAGCTAAACGGACGAGTGTTGAATAAATCGCTGAGTCGCCGTGCGGGTGAAATTTACCCATGACATCACCGACGATACGAGCACATTT
>CAVILR010000004.1:0-70389 GCA_963643725.1 Lachnospiraceae bacterium
TAAAACTATACGTAAAAAGAAAAGATAAAAACATTCCGCTTCTTCTTGAATGTGCAAAAAAGAGGAATATCGAAAAGAAGGTTCGCGAAATAATCGAACTATTAATGCATGACAATCAATAAGAATTCGTTTGCTTCAAAGGTAAGAAATTTATCGCGTGAAAACGAATTATTCATATATGAGATATTTGTTCGATTGTTTTCTTGTAAGACTAGCAAAATCAAAATACTCTACCTTATTTATTCAACGAAATAAGCAGAAGTCGTTAGAATGCAAAACACGTTAATTAAATCCAGTTTAGTAACAAAGGATATAAGCCTCTTAAAATGCCCATTGAAATGCGCTTACTATCAAACAAAAATATAATGAACCTTGATAAAGATAATCAATAGATTATATAATTTGAAAGATTTTCTAATCGTGTAAACCTATGGAAACAAATATAAATAATTCTAATAAAAAAATAAAAGGCAATTGGTTCTATTTTGCCATTAAAAGACTATTCGATATAATTCTTTCATTTATTGCCATCATTGTTCTTTCACCAGTCATGCTTTTTGCCTTTATCGCGGTTAAATGCTCATCAAAGGGTAAAGCGATATTCTGCGATAAACGAACTGGGAAAAATGGAAAAACCATCTACGTCTATAAATTTAGAAGTATGTATAGTGATGCTGAATCAAATATTGACCATTATTTAACACCTGAGCAAAAAGAAATATGGCTCAAGGAACGTAAATTAGATAACGATCCTCGAATCACTAAAGTTGGACGATTTATCCGTAAAACATCTATTGATGAACTTCCTCAACTATTTAATATTTTCTTTGGCTCAATGAGCATCGTTGGCACGCGTCCAATTACGAATGAAGAGTTAACCAATAACTACACAATTGAAGAACAAAACATCCTCAAACAAGGAAAGCCTGGTTTGACCGGTTATTGGCAAGTATATGGCCGAGGTGAAGTTGAATATAAAGACGGAAAAAGGCAAGAACTTGAACTCGCCTATTTTTATAAAAGAAGTTTATGGTTTGATTTAAAACTCATCATTCTCACCGTTCCTGCAGTTTTTAAACAAAAAGGTGCCCATTGATGAGTGAAGTAGATATATTAATTCCTTGTTATAAAAACATCGAGGAAATACGTTCATTGCTTAATTCACTAAAAGAGCAAGAGAACATTAAAATCAATAAAATCGTTTGCCCATTGACTTTGTCAAATGAGGAAACTGATAAAGCTATCAAAGAAATATTCAAAGAAAATAACGTAATTTCTTTTGATGTTTTGCCTAACGAATTTTCTCATAGTTTAACTCGAGATAAAGCGATAAGAGAATATTGCTCATCACATATCGTGGTCTTAATAAGCCAAGATGTTAAATTAGTAAACAAAGATAGCATCGCTAATTTAGTCAAAAGCATCGCTGATGGAGAAAGCGCATATAACTACGGAAGACAAATATGTCCTAAGAAATGCATTGAAAAATATATTCGCGAAAACAATTATCCTTCTACATCGCGCTTTATAAATAAAGACGATATTTCCTCAATGCAAATTATGGCCTTCTTTGCCTCAGATGCCTTCTCCGCGATCGATAGAGATGTGTTTATTAAAATAAATGGTTATCAAGGTAAGGATGTTAGTATGAGCGAAGATATGCTCTATTCTTATTATCTATTAAATGAGGGCTATACAAAGCGTTACTGTGCGGATGCAGTTGTCATCCATTATCATGAATTAAAACTCAAACAACTATACAAACGTTATTATGATACGGGCATCTTTTATAAGAAGATGGAAATCTTTAACAACTACAAATCTAACGATGCAGGTGTTAAACTAGCAATATATGTTCTCAAGCAGTGCTTTAAGCACTTCGACATTAAAAGCCTATTTATTTTCTTTCCAAACATGCTCGCAAGATATCTAGGAATGAAAAAAGGCAAAAAAGCGAGGTAAATTATGTCAATAAAAGGAATCATTCTCGCCGGAGGAAGCGGAACAAGGCTATATCCTTCGACGTTAGTAACAAGTAAACAATTAATGCCAATATATGATAAACCAATGATTTATTATCCCTTGTCGACATTAATGCTCGCCGGGATTAAGGATATTCTCATCATCACCACCCCTGAAGATAATCAAAGATTTAAACAATTATTAGGAGACGGTTCAATTTTTGGCATCAACATCTCCTATGCCACCCAAGTGGTGCCTAATGGGTTAGCCCAAGCCTTTGTAATTGGTGAGCACTTCATTGGCAAAAATCCATGCGCGCTTATCCTAGGTGACAACATCTTCTATGGCGCGGGTTTAACCGCCCACTTAAGAAACGCGATAAGACGCGCATCAGTCGAAAATAAATGCACGATATTTGGTTATTATGTTAAAGATCCTCAACGATATGGCATCGTCGAACTCGATAAGAATAAAAATGCTATATCTATCGAAGAAAAACCAAAGAAACCAAAATCAAATTATTGTGTAACCGGCTTATATTTCTACCCTAAAAACGTTGTTAAAAAAGCTAAAGAAGTTAAGCCAAGTGCCCGTGGAGAATATGAAATCACTGCGTTAAATAATTTATATCTAGATGCAAAGAAAATTCACGTTACCACATTAGGGCGAGGTTATACTTGGCTAGACACTGGGACACACGACTCCCTTTTAGAAGCTAGCGAATTCGTTCGTCTAATGGAAGAGCATCAAGGTATTAAGATATCCTGTCCTGAAGAAATTGCCTATATCAACGGCTGGATAAGCAAGAAGACAATCCTCGAACGCGGCAAACAAATGAAAAACAACGACTATGGTCAACATCTTCTCGCCGTCGCGCAAGGAAAGATTTTATACACCACTTTAGGAAAGAAATAATTATGTTTACATTTACGAAAACAAAAATTGATGGCGTTTATATCATCGAACCTAAGGTATTTGGCGATGATCGCGGCTATTTCATGGAAACGTATAATGAAAACGACTTCAAAAAAGCCGGTATTGATATTAAATTTGTCCAAGACAATCAATCTAAATCGAGAAAAGGTGTCTTAAGAGGTCTACATTATCAAAAACAATATCCTCAAGCAAAATTAGTTCGTGTCATTAAAGGCGAAGTATTTGATGTCGCCGTCGATTTTAGAAAGAATTCAAAAACCTATGGCCAATGGGTTGGCGTAATCCTAAATGAAGAAAATAAAAAACAATTCCTCATCCCACGAGGCTTTGCCCATGGCTTTTTAGTCATGAGCGAAACAGCTGAATTTGTCTATAAATGTGATGAATTCTATCATCCCGAGGATGAAGGCGGAATTATGTATAATGATAATTCATTAAACATTTCTTGGCCACATATCGATGGGGAAATAATCCTCTCGGAGCGAGACAAAAATCATCCTTCAATTAAGGATAGTAAGATCGAGTTTTAAATATGAATAAAGATTGCAAAATATTAGTTACCGGCGTTAAAGGTCAATTGGGCTATGATTGCCTAAAAGAATTAGCTAAAAGAGGCTACAGCAATGTTTTAGGCGTTGATAGAGAAGAGTTAGATATCACCGATGAAAATGCGGTGAAAACATTTATCGAAAACTATCATCCAGATGTCATCTTACATAACGCAGCCTGGACGGCAGTTGATAAGGCTGAACAGATGAAAGATGCGGTCTATAATGTCAATGTTTTAGGAACAAAATATATTGCTCAAGCCGCGAAAAAAGTAAATGCTAAGATGGTTTATATCTCCACCGATTACGTATTTGATGGCAAAGGCGAGAAATATTTTGAAATAAACGATAAAAAAGATGGTTTGTCAGTCTATGGAATAACTAAATCACAAGGAGAAGATGCGGTTAGAGCAAGCACTGATAAATATTTTATCATTCGCATCTCTTGGGTATTTGGTATCAACGGCAACAACTTCATCAAGACGATGTATAAATTAGCGCTTAATGGGAAAAAAGAATTATCGGTCGTCGATGATCAAATCGGCTCTCCTACCTATACATTAGATTTAGCCAGACTTATTGTCGATATGATAGAAACAGATAAATATGGCGTCTATCACGCGACTAACGAAGGCGTCTGCTCATGGGCGGATTTTGCTATCGAGATATTTAAAGTTTTAAATATGGATGTTAAAGTCCATAAAGTTTCTACAGACGAATATATGAAACTTGTCCCAAATCAAGCAAGAAGACCTCTTAATAGTCGCCTATCAAAGCAATCTTTGATCGATAATGATTTTAAGCCTCTTCCATCATGGCAAGACGCAGTTAAAAGATTTATAAATAATGAATTATTAAAGGAGAAGCTCTAAAATGGCGAAATTCTTAGTTACCGGCGGAGCTGGCTTTATCGGAGGAAATTTCCTCCACATCATGGTCAATCGTTATCCTAATGATGAATATGTTTGTTTAGATGCATTAACATATGCAGGAAACCTTGAAACGCTCGAGCCAATAATGAACAAACCAAATTTTAAATTTGTTCACGAAAATATTTGTAATAGAGAAGCGATATTCGATTTATTCAATAAAGAACATTTCGATTACGTCATCAACTTTGCCGCGGAGAGTCATGTTGATCGTTCAATCGAAAACCCTGAGATATTTTTGAAAACAAATATTCTCGGCACACAAGTATTGATGGATGCATGTCGAAAATATGGCATTAAACGTTACCATCAAGTATCAACTGATGAAGTTTATGGCGATTTGCCTTTAGATAGACCTGATTTGTTCTTCACTGAAAATACACCAATCCACACCTCAAGCCCTTATAGCGCCTCTAAGGCCAGCGCGGATTTACTTGTGTTATCTTACTTTAGAACATTTAAGTTGCCTGTAACAATATCGCGTTGTTCTAATAATTATGGTCCATATCATTTCCCGGAGAAGCTCATACCTTTGATGATTCAAAAAGCCTTACGAAATGAACCATTGCCAGTTTATGGAAATGGAGCAAATGTTCGCGATTGGCTCTATGTTGGCGATCATTGTAATGCGATTGATTTAATCGTGAGAAACGGTAAAGATGGCGAAGTATACAATATCGGGGGACATAACGAACGTAGCAATCTTGAAGTTGTTAAAACAATATTAAAAGCATTAGGTAAGAGCGAAGATTTAATTACATATGTTAAAGATCGTCCAGGACACGACCTTCGATACGCGATGGACCCAACTAAAATCGAGGCAGAACTTGGATGGAAACCTGAACACAATTTTACTACAGGCATTCAAGAGACGATTAAGTGGAATCTTGAGCACCAAGACTGGCTAAAACACGTCGAATCTGGCGAATACCAAAATTGGCTAAAAGAACATTACAACTAATATTTAATAAATGAAATTCCAAACCCTCCAGAAGCCAAAAATAATTGGTGTAATTCTAGTATCAATTGCTATATGCGTATCGCTAGTATGGGGTTTGTTTTCATTTTCTAATAAACACATAAAAAATATTGATACATCAAAATATAAAATATTCGATAATGGTTCATTTGCTTATCAAATGAATATCGATTATGTAGAAATAAGCGAGAATAAACTAAAGATAAGAGGATGGGCTATAAAGCAAGATGAGCCAATCGATAGTTCCGATATTAATGTAGTTTTATTAAAAAGCAACGAAACAACTGGACTAAAACTTCCAACATTGATGGAAGGAAGAAATGATGTGACCGAACACTTTTCTACATATAATTTTCATTGGTCCGGTTTTAAAACAAATATATCATCGTTTAAATTGAATCTAGATGAAGATTATAAAATCTTTGTGCTATTTAAGATAAACGATAATGAACCGATTTTGATAAATTCAAATAAAACAACACTAAGTTATGAAGATATTAAATAGAGATAAGCTATTAACCTTTTGGAATAACAATAAATTCTTTTTACTTGCCAGTTTTCTTTTTGCCTTTATCTTAGCGTTTATTAAACTTGGCGGTGATGATACCGGCGCGATGCTAATAAAAGATGGAAATATCATTGAATATTGGAACACGAGCGCGATGATGTATAAAACGTGGTCGAGTCGCGTTTTAATAAATTTTACCGTTTATATATTCACCGACGCTCATCCGATATTTACCGCTTTTTATGGCGGTATTCTAATGTATACACTTCTTAAATTATTGAATTATCTATTTTTAAATAATAGTAAGAAAACATCCGATATTATCTTTCTTATATGTCTTGTATTTTTATTTCCGTTTCAAACGTTTTCCACCGCTGGATGGATATCGACAATCGTGACTTATTTTGGAGCAATAACATTTGGCTTTGTATCACTTGTACCTATAAAAATTATCGTTAACAACAAGAAACTTGATTGGTGGAAATTAATATTATTTCTTTTGTGCTTAATATATGCATCAAATCACGAGCAAGTGATGGTCGTTCTCCTATTTAGCTACGTGTCTTCTCTTATTTATTACATCGTTGTCAATAAAAAGATTAATATCTATCTTACAATTCTTACATTGATAATAATCGGAAGTTTGCTATTCACTGTTCTTTGCCCAGGAAATGCATTACGAAGAGAGCAAGAAATCATCCACTGGTTCCCTACATTCGATCACCTTAGTTTCCTAGATAAGATTGAACTAGGTTATGAAACTCTCTTACAATGGCTAATCTTAGATAATAATATTTTCTTTATCGTTATATGCGCCATATTATCAATATTAATTTGGAAGAAATATCAAAGTGCATTTATTCGCATTATATCTACAATTCCTTTGATGATTACTACATTATTCGGGCCATTATATTTAGTGACGACCAAATTATTCCCTCAAGCTAATACATTAATAAACGGAATTCCTTATCTAGGGCTAATTAATCCTATGAACGAATATGGAATCGGTGAATATTTAACCTTCTTGCTTTTATCGATGTGTTTATTTATAACGCTGATAAACATGCTGCTATTAATAGATAATTGGAAAAGTTGTTGGATAATTTTAATTCTATTCATAAGCGGTCTACTATCACGCATAGCAATCGGGTTATCGCCTACCTTATATGCATCAAGCACACGTATCAACTGCGTAATGGCTATATCGATTATCTCCTGTATGTTATATATTTACGCAAATAACAAAACATTGTTGGAAAATAAACGAATAATTAACATCAAAAACATCAATTATGTAATGTTGATATTAGCTTTATTATCGATAATTAATTTGATTTACGCGGTTAGCAATACGTTTGCTTAATATTTGTTGAACAGTAATTTTATTTTTCTTAAAAGACAATTACTTGGCGGATTAAATCTCTTACAAAAGAAAATCTTCATCTTTGATTTAATTGACTTCTTATAATTTAAAAACGTTTCAATATCATAAATATCATCTTTTCTCATCACGTCTTTATAGCCAATCAATAATTCATTAAACAATGCATCTCGATGCATTTTTGAATGTGTAAAATTGTTGTAGTAACCTTGAAGCGATTCTTCACCGCCAATTTGATTATGGCCATGTTGCCGATAGAGAATATGGCTATTGTTATCATAAACAAACTTCGATGTAGCTAGAGCCACTAAAAAGAGCCAATAGTCGTGAAGATAAATATTCTTTGGATAATGTTTTTTAAGAATAGATGCATAATCTTTATCAAAAATAACTGTGCATCCAGTAGCAATATTTTCTAGCAAATAATGAGATAGTTCATGATGCTTGATTTTAAATTTGTTCATTGGCAATGGATTTTTCAGCTTTTCATCAACAAGTGTGAGATTGGAGCAATAAAAATGTGCATTATTCTCAACCAACATATTAATTCCGGAGATGAGTTTATCATCGAGCCAAAAATCATCTTGATCAGCGATGGCAAAATAATCAAATTCATCAGCTAAATGAGCGTATATTAAATCTAAGAAATTATAAGTAAAGTTTTTGTTCGTCTTGTTCTTAGAATAAATAATTTTATATTTATTTGATAATTTCTTTACAATTTCCAATGTAGAGTCAGTCGAGCAATCGTCGGAAACAAACAATGTAACATCAACATTCTTTTGAATAAATATCGATTCTATCTGCTTAGCAATATATTTTTCACCATTATATGATGACAATAAAACGGCTACTTTCGGGGATGAGTTCATGTAAAAATCTTATCACATTATAGAAAATGGGCGTTAAAAAATATATGATAATCCTATGGTCGATGAAGAGCATTTTAACAATAGAGTTAAAACTCGTTTCTTACTGAACCCATTTTTGTGGTTTTCATTAGTTTGGATATTTGTTCTTTTTATTCACTCTTTTAATTTCTTACCTTCGTATCCAGAAGCATCGACTAAGATGTATATTTTTTTAATAACCATTATTCTAATTTCTATTTTTCTAGCTTTTTTATTCAATAGTCTATTTCTAAAAAAACTCAAAGTCATAAACATAAATAGTAAGCCGATTTGGATTATTATCGCTATATCGTATGTGATACTCGTTTTTGAGGCACTTTATTCAAAAACGCTTCCTCTAATTAGTGTTTTTTCATCTAACACAACATATAAAGACTTTGGAGTTCCTATATTGTCAGGCTTCATGTATTCATTCTGCATATTTATTTCAATGATATGCTCGTTAAAACTTGTTTACGGAAAAGGTAATAAATGGCCGAACTTCTTTGCGTTATTACTATCCTATGGCCGTTTCGTTTTGGTTTTCTCTCGTGGTGGTTTAATTATTTGCTTGGCTATAACGATTATCATCTATTTCACAAAGTCCAAGTTCAATTGGTTAAGTATCTTGGTTTTATTAATTCTATTTGTTCTCGGATTATATTTTTTCAATGTATTAGGAAATATTCGTATGGGCTATTCATCAAATGATTCCTCATACTTACTAAAAATATCTAAATTCAATAAAGATTATTATTGGCTATCTAATTTTTCTTGGGGAATAACGTATATTGATTCTCCTCTTGGAAATCTTTTATATAATGAAGCAAATGTGGCACCTCTTAATTCGCTAGATGGCTTATTTTCGCAGCTTCTAACAAGTGTAGTTAGCGAAAAACTATATCCAAGTTTTTCTCCAGATTTATATCTAACAATTCCTAATTTAACAGTTTCTACAATGTTTGCAGGCGGTTATAAATATTATGGTTATTTTGGCATGAGCGTCGTCTACCTAAACATGGTGGCTATCATTTTTATATCAAGCGCATTGTGTAGGAAAAATAATTTCGCATTAATTGGCTGCGCATCTATTCTTACAATATTGACGGCGACATCATTCTTTGACAATATGTTTTATACGTCCGGCAATTCATTTGCATTAATATATCTCATTATTTACATTTATCTATTTTATAAAGGTGCGAACGCAAAATCGGTTTCCATCTCAAGTAATAATGAATTAAAAACAACAAATATAGCGGACAGCAAAACAAAACCTACAATAATCGAAAAAAACAAAAAACAAGAGAAGACATCTTCATTAACAAAAAGCAGTATTGCTTATTTAATATACAATGTATTCAATGCTCTATTCCCGTTTATAAGTGCGTTATACATATCTCGTATACTTTCCTCAACCGCGATTGGTGAGGTAAGCTACGCATTAAACATCGTTTCTTATTTTGCGTTATTTGCCTTTGTTGGTATTCCGACCTATGGGACGCGCGAAATTGCTAAATATCGTGATGACAAATCAAAAGTTAATCGCTTATTCACCGAATTAACAATTATTAACGCAATTACAACAACAATATCGTTATTGGCGTATATATCATTAATATTTATCGTTCCTTCGTTTAGAGAAGAAAATTTAATTCTTTTCTTAGTGGTCGGCATTGAAATAGCGTTAAATTATTTCAATATTTCCTGGCTATATGAAGGGTTAGAAAAATTCACTTTTATTTCTATCGTCAATGTTATCACAAAAGTATTAAGCCTTGTATTTTTATTCGCCTTCGTTCATAGCGAAAATCAAACAATAATATATGCAATTCTATCTGTAGTTGGAATATCAGGTAATTATCTATTATCCTTTTTCTTTTATAGAAAATGTGCAAATTTTACTAAGACAGGATTATCGTTTAAAGAACATATAACACCAATTCTTTTGTTAGTTGTTGTGAATCTAGCTATAGAAATATATTCGCTTCTAGATATCACGATGATCGGAGCAATAATTCCTGGCAAAGAACATGTTACATATTATAAATATGCTCATCAAATACAAAAGACGATGCTCATGATGCTTAATACGGTTACTCTTGTTTTAATACCAAGATTATCCAAGTTTTACAAGGATAATGAAATCAATAAATATAATGCTTTACTAAATAAAACGTTCTTAATTATATTAGTTATTTCGTTGCCAATGGTGATTGGGACATATTTTGTAAGCGACTATCTTCTAGTCCTTCTTTATGGTGAAGAATATATAGCTTCATCCATTGTTTTAAAAGCTCTAATGCCTATTGTAATCATTTCACCAATCGGATATTTGCTCGGGTCTCGCGTATGCCTTGTTACTAACCACGAAAAATACATGCCGATCGCGGTTGGCATAGGAGCATTAGCAAATATTGGGCTTAATATTTTATTTATTAATCTCTACCAAGAAACCGGTGCGGCTATTGCCTCGGTTATAAGTGAAGTAATCGTCTTTGCTATTTATATCATTTTCTCTTACAAATACTTCAAACTGACATTTAATTGGAAAGAATATATAAAAATAGCATTCTCATTACTATTTATGACTGGTTATCTATTATTAATTTATTTCCTTGTTTCCAATGAGTTAATAAAATTCATATTAGAAGTTGTTGGGGCGATTATTATTTATTTTGTTATATTGCTTGTATTAAAAGAGGAAATTGTAGTGGAAGGTTTTCATAAATTTATCAAAAGAAAAGAGGAGACAAAAAATGCAGGAATTGACGCTTAAAGAAATACAACAAAGTAGTTATCAAATTCTTAAAAAAATAAAAGAAGTATGCGACAAAAATAACATCACCTATTTTCTTGACTACGGCACTTTAATAGGAGCTATAAGACATAATGGCTTCATACCTTGGGATGATGATATTGACATTTCTCTTCCCCGAAAAGAGTATGAAAAATTTATTGAGATATGCATTAAAAATCCATCATCAATCGCTCCATTTGAATTATTGCATTATAAAACCAACAAAAAATATATTTATCCAATCGCTAGAATAAACGATCCAAGATATTTTACTGATTATCAAAACGCAAAAGATTATGGTCTTGGAGCGTTTGTTGATGTATATCCAGTAGACGGTATAAATTTAAATGACAAAAGACATCTTAAAAAATTGCTTCATTTGAATAACATCATTTATGTTGCTGGTCAAAAACGCATGGCAAAGGCGAGAAATTTCCTAAGAAATATTCCAAAATTTATCTTCTTTGTTATTACTCGCTTCACTAATATCAATAAACTAATTGCAAAAATTGATAAACTGGCTCAGAAATACGATTTTAATAATTCTGAAATAGTGTCATGCTCTGTTATCGAGTCATGGTCACATTTCAATAAATCGGATTATACAAATCCGATTCCTCACAAATTTGAAGATGATGAGTTCTCAATTCCACAAAACTATGATGAGCATCTTCATAGTTATGTAGGAGATTATATGAAACTACCTCCTAAGGAAGAACAAATTGGCCACCACTTTTACAAAATGTATAAAAAAGATTAATCGAAACGCCAATCATTTTTAGTAAACGCTGGCATTAAAATAATTAAAGAAAGATAAGAACTATCGATGTTATATGGCAAGATAAAGGTTCCACTTTCAAATTGCATATAAATCAAACAGACAAAAATAAGAGAAAATTCAAATAAACATAATTGTTTGTTTTCTTTATATTTTTTAATGTATCTAGAAATTACATAAATAAGGATTAAAGCAAAAGCTAGCAAAAACACAATGCCTCCATTGCCCATAAGTTCTAAAAAACCATTATGCGCGAACGGTGTGTCATTATGGTGATAAGTCGTTGGATCGGATGTATTAAATATAAATAAGATATCACCAAAAAGATGGAATCCTGCGCCCAAGACATAGGATGTCGAATTTAAAATAGATATACAGTTATGCCAGATAACTTTCCGATACGAAATGGTCCCTGTATCAAAAAATGCGTTTTTAATGCTTTCATTGCAATTAATCAACGCAATGACTGAAATTAAAGAAATAAGACAAATACTTGTTATAACTATCAAAGCAATCATATTTCTTTTTTTGTTGTTCTTATAAGAAAGAATAAAGCGAATAACTAAATATAGAAGAAGTAAAAACATTCCTAATATCAATGCTGTCTTGCATAAAGTAAAAATAAGATTTAAGTATATAAAGCCGTATACAACGAACCAATAATATTTATGTCTTCTTAAATGTAAGAATAAAGAAGCGACTAAACCAAGAAATAAAATAAATCCATAACTATTACGATATGCATAAAAAGAAAATGTTGTGTAATCGTATAATTCACTAGGAGATGATAAATGTTTAACAAAGTCAATATATCTAACATTATCAACGATATATGAGCCAATGATACTAACTAAAACAAATAATAAACAGGCAAAAGAAAAAACATATAGGATTTGGACTTTGAACATCTTTGGAATGATGTCGATGATAATAAATGATAGTAAAAGCAAACAAATAAGTTGAGCAATATAACGAAGTTTCGTTAATGATTCAATAGAAAATGAAAATGTTGTTATTCCCCCATCAACTAAATCCACGGAAAAAGTTTTATCGCGGAAGAAAACAATGGTTAATGCATTAATCAGTAAAACAACACTCAATCCAATAACGATAGGCCAAGATGGTCGATATGTTTCCTTTTTAGCAAGATAAATTGTTAAACATATTAACGTTATTAGGAAAACTGAAAAAGATACAATAAATAAGGATGAATTTAATAATCCAACCTTACCTACTGCATCGCTAGCAAATAGTGTTGAGCCGACAAGAGGATAAAATCCTGATGTAAATAAAAGCAGCAAAACACCTAGATAAAACCATTCTTTAACTGTTAGCTTGTAAATATTCATAAAGACGCATTACTCTATTATTGTAACAAGTAGAATAACCAGTAAAGCCATTTGTCGATTAATGTAAGATAATTGACAACAATTTTAATCGTTTAATAATTCGCTTTTCATAGCGTTAATCAAAATTTTGTTGTCTTCGCTATTTCTTACCGCTACCCTAATAAAATTTTTGTTGTTAATATATTGTTTTGTGGACAAATCTTTTATAAGTAAATTATATTTGTCTAATAATTTCGTGCAAAATTGTAAGGAAGTCGTTTTACCTAAGTCAATCATGATGTAATTAGCTTCAGAATGATAAATTTTGATGTTTTTAATTTCTGATAGTTCTCTTTCCATCTTATCTCTTTCTTCGCAAATGTGGTTGCAAGCTTCTTCGTAATCTTTAGAAAACAAATTATAAATTTGCAGATAATATTCGGCAAAACTATTTATATTCCACACAGGCAGGTACGCTCGTAAAGTGTTTAATAAATCTGTATTTGCTGTCGCAAGTACACCTAAACGCAAGCCTGGCACACCGAATGATTTACTAATTGATTTAATAACAATCAAATTAGGGTATTGTGATAAGAAACTATTCGATAATAGTGAGAAGCGAATATTTGATGCAGCAAAATCAGCGAATGATTCGTCAATAATTATTGAACAATTATTCTTTAAGCCACATTCTAAAAGTTGAATAATTTTATCTTTTTTTAGAAAAAAGCCACTAGGATTATCTGGATTAACTAATACAACATAATCCATAGTTTCAGTTAAATGCAGTAAATATTCAAAATCCTGCTTATAATCGCATTTTGAATTATCAATAAACGTTAGGTTGCAACTTTTAAAACAACGGACATATTCGTTAAAAGTAGGGAGAGGAACAGCAACGTTGCCTTTGATAATATAGCCCAATGTGTTGATGAGCTCGGCCGCACCATTGCCGACAATTATATTATGACTATCAACATTAAAAATTCTTCCAGCATTCATGTTTTCAACATTTAAACCAGAAGGATATTGTGTTAAAAGAGTAGAAAATTCGTTGTTCATTTTTGCGACTAGTTCTTTTGTTGGAAAATAAGGATTAACAAGATAGCAAAAATCAATGATTTTACTATATCTCCAAAAACCACCGTATTTTGAAGTTATGTCTTTGTATTTTGTAATTCCATTCTCGAACAAAACATTCGCGATTTCTAAATCTTGAGCATCATCAATTTCATACCATGGATACTCATTAATGAACATTGCTTTAAGATTTGCATTTGAACTTTGAACAAGCACTTTTAAAACATTTTCGTAATAAGCGTTCACTCCAAAGGATTTGATATAAGCTTCCAAAAATGGCAAATAGTTTTTGCTAAAAAAAGTCTTGCTTATTTTATAAACATTAACCGTTTTGTAATATATATCTAAATTATTGTAATCGATATTATGTTTATCAACGAATTGAGTAATCACATTATGTTCATCGCACGTGACAAGCGTACCATCCATCCATGACTCATATTTAGCAACTACAGCTGCATCTTTTTCTTTATAATCGACCAATCGTTTTATTAATAACGAATCATATATTAAGTCAGATTCCAAGAGGATAGTATCATCGAGAAACATATAATCTTTAGCTAGATAAAAAGAATATATGTTGTTCGTGGTTTCGAAGTCCTTATTCTCTATAAAAATAAATTCGATATCGTCGTTACTATAATGTTCTAGAATATAGGACTTAAGAGCATCTCCTTTGTAGCCAATAACGACAATAAATTTATGAATATCAGCTAATTTAATAGCTTCAATAGCGCGATCAATTAATTTCTTTCCCGCAACCTCTACCATGCATTTTGTATTGTTGTTTGTGAATTTTCCTAAACGTTTGCCCATACCGGCCGCCAACATTAAAGCTTGCATATTTTTTTATTTCCTCTTATAAGATTATATTTTGATTTATAGTTATTTATGCCTTCTAAATAATTTCATATATTTTAAGAAATTTTTAGGCAAAAAGGCAAGAGATATTAAGGTCACTTGATGCGCATAAGTTGTTAATTATTTTTGTATTCAAAAGATAGATATAATAAAATTATCGATATATAAAGGAGATAGCTATGGAACAGGAAAACGGTGTGTCATTTGGCAGAGTCATGAAAGTAGCTTTCCATAATTGGAAAAGATTACTAATTATATTGAGTGCAGTAACTGTTGCTTCTGCATGTGCATTTGCATTTGTTTTTAATAAATTTCAAGGAAATTATTCGTCAACTTTTACGTATTCATCTGCGGATTTAAAGAAAGGCGAATATGTTGATGGCAGCACTTTTGTTCATACGATTATTACTTCTCAATCTACATTAGAAAATGTTAAGAATTCAAACGAATCATTTTCAAATATCGATATTGAAAAAATGATAAAAAAGAATGACATAAAAATAAGTAAGGAAAGCATAACAACTTCATCGACTGAAAAAACTGTTGACTATACATACACATTAACTATTTCAATGAAATATTTTTCTAATTCAACTCAAGCAAAGGAATTCATTGATAAAATTGCATATGCTCCTATAGAAAAAGATGCTTCACTAGTTAATGAAGATAACTACAATAGCAATCTTAAATTATTCGATTCAAGTTTGACATTTGAAGATGCCTTAAATGCATTAGAAAATGAGGCTAATTTCTTATCAAATCAATATACCAATTTAGAAGAAGTTAGTTCAGCTATAACAAGCATCGCAGGAGCAAACAATCTAGAAATTAAATCCATTGTTGGTGATTATGTAGAGGAAGAAACTCAATCTACAACAACTAATACGTCAACATCATCAAATAAAACGAAAACAACATCAACTAAAAGAGAAAATATCGAAGTGTTAAGACAAAAAATAAAAGAAAATGGTTTTGTTAAATCCTATACTGATGAATATAAAGAACAACTCAATAACGAAAAAGAAGCGTTAACATCAGAAAAAGCATTAAACGAAGAAAAAATCACTGCTTTAAAAGCATTACGCGATCCTTCGTCCACCAATGTCTCATCGCAAATTGATACTGAATTATCAAAATTAACGATTAGAAATAACACTATCGATAGCGAAATCGCTGTAATCGATAAAAAACTAGCAAATGAAAACAATACAGATGAAACCTTTGTTAGTTCATATAATACATTTGTTTCAACGCTAGCAAATTACAAGACTCGTTTATCTAGCTGCGTTAAATCGTATGTCGATTTTTTAAATAAATGTTATATCAAAGATGCAACGGTAAGTTATAACGATGCAAACTCCGTTACCGAAACGGGCACATTATCAATCGCGAGCGTCATCATTCTTTCAGTTCTCCTTGGTCTAGCTAGCTCAATGGTTGTTAATCTAATCGTCGACCGTAAGAAACTTCACGATTAAGTTCTATGAACTTCGTCTTTATCTCACCAAACTTTCCTAGCATATATTCGCACTTCATTAAATCGCTCGCTGATCGAGGGGTGCGAGTTTTTGGAATAGGCGATACGCCGAAAGAATGTATCAACCAAGAATTAAAAGACAATCTTATCGAATATTGTTTTGTTTCTGATTTAGGAAATATTCAATGGATGAAAAACACATTGGATTATTTGGCAAATAAATATGGGCTAATTGATTATATCGAATCGAACAATGAATATTGGCTCATGAACGACGCTATATACCGAGAATATAAAAATGTACCAAACGGATTTTATCCAAAAGACATGGACAAAATTAAATTCAAATCTAAGATGAAACAATATTTTACAAACGCCGGAGTTAAAACCGCTAGATATTGTATGGCCACTGATTATGAATCGGTCAAAGCATTTGCCTCTGTTGTCGGTTATCCATTGTTCTCTAAGCCAGATAACGGAGTTGGAGCCTCATCTAGCCACAAAATAATTAATGACGAACAATTAAAACACTTCTTTGAAACTAAAAAAGATATTCCTTACATCATTGAAGAGTTCATCGATGGAACAATTATCACATTCGATGGAATCGCCGATGATAATTCAGAACCTATATTGATGTTTAATGAAGTGTTCCCAGTTCCAGTCGCCGATGTCGTAAATGATGATATCGATGACTATTATTACGCCTCTTTAGATATGGACGAAGATTTTCGAAATATGGGCAAAAAAGTAGTTGAATCATTTGGCATTAAAAAGCGTTGTTTTCACATTGAATTCTTTAAAATGAATTGCGATAAACCAGGATTTGCCAAGAAAAACGAAATAATCGGCTTAGAAGTTAATATGCGTTCACCAGGCGGAGATACGCCAGACCTTTTATCGATAGCAATGAACGGCAGTTATTATGATGCCTATGCTGATACGATAGTCTTTAATAAGTTAAATACATCAATAAATAACACTCACGAAATAGCTATATCGGTGAGTAAAAAGAATCGCTTTCAATACTTTCATAACCACGAACAAATAGAAGATAAATATAAAGAAAACATCATCCGTCATGGTCTATATCCTAAGGAAATAGCCGATGCGATGGGTGATGAATTCTATTTTGCTAAATTTAAGTCAGTTTGTGATGCATTAAATTTTAAAGATTTTGTAATGCAGAAATTATAAATCGACGTTATGATAAACGTTTTGAACGTCTTCAAGCTCATCAAGTGAATCGATGAGTTCTTCAAATTTTCCTTTGACTTCAGAATCATCAATTGTGATGTATTCATTTGGAATCATGCTGATTTCCGCTTCTTCGTATTCGCTGATACCAATGGAAGCGAGAACTTCTTTAGCCTTGGCAAATGAGCTAGGAGTGACATAGACAACGACCAAGTCTTCATCTTGTTCAACACTTAAGACATCGACATCGCCTAAGATTAACGCTTCTTCAACTTCATCGCGATTATTGCCTTTAAAGACTAATACGCCTTTTTCTTCAAAGTTAAAGGAAACGCTGCCGAGGTGGCCACCTTTACGGACGACCGCAGTTTTAACTTCCACTAACGCGCGGTTAGGATTGTCAGTTAATGTATCAACAATGATATATGAACCAGCTGGGCCAAAGAATTCATATCTACCAGCGATAAATACTTCCGCATCACCGCCTTGAGCTTTCTTAATCGCTCTATCAAAAACATCACGAGGAACGCTTTTCCCACGATATTTTTCATAAACCGCGCGTAAAGCGAGGTTTGTTTTTGGATCAGGTGAACCTGTGCGCGCAGCAAGATAGGCTTCACGAGACGCTCTTGCGTATAACGCTGATTTGATTTTTCCGGTTCGCGCCATCGCCGCGGCTCGAACTTCATGATGTCTTCCCATAATATTTCTCCTAATAATTTCTTCTAGAAAATGCACTTTATTATAACTCTCTTGTCAATTGTAGACAAAACATTTATAAACAGACATTTTCTTCTAGTAAAACTAAATAATGCATGAACTAAAAAAGGAGGGAAGATTATGGTTTATGGTTATATCCGTGTCAGCACGGATCTTCAAACCGTCGAGAATCAAAAATTTGAAATCGACAACTACGCGAAAAAGAAGAATATAAAAATCGATAGTTACATCGAAGAAATAGCTTCTGGAGCGAAAAATTACTCAAAAAGGAGGCTTGGCTATCTTCTTAGAAGGCTGAAAAGCGGCGATACGCTTCTTGCGAGTGAACTATCAAGATTAGGCAGAAATCTCTTTATGATTATGGAGATATTAAACTACTGCGTTAAAAAGGGAGCAAAAGTAGTTACTATCAAAGATAATTTCTCCTTAAGAGATGATATTGAATCGAAGGTGTTAGCCTTCGCCTTTGGTTTATCCGCAGAGATAGAAAGGAAATTAATATCTCAGCGAACTAAAGAAGCTTTATCAAGAATCCGTTTAGAAGGAAAAAGGCTTGGCAGACCAATTGGTACGACTAGAGAAAACAAAAAACTTTATCCAAATAAAGTCGAAATCTTTAAAGCATTAAAAAGCGGGACAACGCAAAGAAAGTTAGCAAAAAAATATAAAACTCACATCAATACTATCTATATATTTGTTAAGAAATATAAAGATGAAATGAAGTTTGATAAAAGCAAAATAAAGAAAACGTATAGAAAGAGAAGAAAAAAAGCTAATTGTCGCTAGAATCGACATCGACCACATTAGTAACTTCATTTAAAGAATTATGCCTTAACGGTCGATGACAATGAGGGCAATAAATAAATCCGTGCGGATACCAAGGTCTAAAGCCGAGTTCGCTTTTATCGTATTCAAAAATTGTCCCGCAATATTCGCATGTTATTCTATATGTTGCTTTAGGTGCTTCCTTGATTATTTTCATATTTACTCCCGATTTATCAATTTAAATATCTTGTATCTTTTTCCATGATGATGTCAAAGCGTGAACCTCTTTTAAGGCATCATCTTTACTAACATTGCCTTTAAGGTAATTATGGATAAGTACCGCTATTGATTTAGCATCAACTACTGAGCATCCTCTAGTTGTAACCGCAGCAAAACCAATTCTAAGACCTGATGTCTTGTTAGGCTTTAATGTATCGTTAGGTAACATATTTTTGTTTGTTGTGATATTTATTTCTTCTAACTTCTTCTGTGCATCTAAACCAGTTAAGCTGAAAGACTCCAAGGTGTTAAGTAGAAATAAATGATTCTCGCTAGAAGAGGCTATATCGCCGAGTTCGATGAATGTCTTCGCGGCCACAAGAGTATTTTCTTTAACATGTTTAATGTAATTTTTAAAGTTATCGCTCATCGCTTCTTTAAAACAAATTGCCTTGCCGGCGATGATGTGCATTAAAGGCCCGCCTTGATAAAAAGGGAAGACAGCTGAATTGATTTTCTTGGCAATTTCCTCATTATTTGTAAGGATTAGTCCTCCTCGAGGCCCTCTTAATGTCTTATGAGTTGTGGATGTAACAACATCAGCATAAGGAATCGGAGAAGGGTGTTCACCCGCGGCGACAAGCCCGGCGATATGCGCCATATCGACCATAAAGTAGGCGCCAACATCATCAGCGATTTCTTTAAATTTTTTAAAGTCGATTTGATAAGGGAAAGCGCTATAACCGGCAAGAATTAAATTAGGTTTTTCTCTTTTTGCCACTTCTAAAATAGCCTCGTAATCTAGATGGCTATCGCTTCCTAATGGATAAAACACAAAATTGTAAAAGTGTGAGGAAAATGAGACCGGACTGCCGTGTGTTAAATGGCCTCCATCATTTAAGACTAAAGATAATATTTTTCCGCCATCTGGCAATAAGGCTCGATAAGCCGCGGCATTAGCTTGTGAACCGCTATGAGGCTGAACATTTGCGAATTTTGCATTATACAATTCCTTAGCTCTTTCAATTGCTAATTCTTCAATTTCATCGACATATTCGCATCCACCATAATAACGTTTATGCGGATAGCCTTCCGCGTATTTATTCGTTAGAATTGAACCGCACGCACTACGCACGTTCTTACTAGCATAATTTTCGCTAGCAATTAATTCAATTCCCTCATTTTGCCTATTCGTTTCTTTTTCAATTAAAATATCAATATCTTTATCCATCTTAAAGCACCTCGCTTTTTAATGTAGCATTTATTGATAAACTAATACACTGTTAATTAAGAAAGATATCAAAGATATTTATTAAATTCCCAACTGCTAACGTATACGCGATATTCATCCCATTCAAGTTGTTTTGCTTCAACATATTTATTGAATGTATGATCGCCTAGAGTTTCTTTAATCAATGGGTCATTTTTCATTTCCTTAATCGCATCTTTTAAGTTTTCAGGTAAATTTGGAATGCCTTTTGCTTCACGTTCTTCTCTAGTTAACGAGAAGATATTGTCATAAACCGGTGGAATTGATGGAACTTTGCCAGGATTTAAGATGCCATCAAGCCCCGCGTTAATAATCGAGGCTAATGCAAGATATGGATTAGCGTAAGGGTCGACGCTTCGAATTTCCGCACGTGTTGCTTGTCCTCGAACGGCTGGAATACGAATCATTGAAGATCTATTCGCATCGCTCCAACAAGCATAACAAGGAGCTTCGAAACCAGATACTAATCGCTTGTATGAGTTAATAATTGGATTAGTTAACGCAGATATCGAACGAGAATGTTTTAAAATTCCATTAATGAATTGTCGGCACATCGTCGATAATTTCATACTGTCTTTTTCATCATAGAATAGATTATTGCCATCTTTATCTTCCATCGAACAATTGGTGTGCATACCTGAACCAGGCAAATTAGCAAATGGTTTAGGCATAAATGAAGCAATATATCCGTTTTTTCTAGCAACAGATTTAACAATATATTTAAATGATTGAAGATTATCACACGCCGATAAAACATCCGCGTATTTAAAATTAATTTCTTGTTGTCCAGGTCCGACTTCGTGATGGGCGGTTTGCATCGAAAAACCACATTGTTCTAAGACATAAGTTATTTCTCTTCGAAGAGAATTGCCATTATCTATTGGGGCTAAATCAAAATAACTTCCTTCGTCGGTTAATTCGATTTTATTCGTGGTTTCATTTCGCTTGAACAAATAAAACTCAGGCTCAAATCCGACATTCATCGTCGTAATCCCGGCATCATTCATTTTCTTGATAGCTCTTTTTAGAATATAACGCGGATCGCCTTTAAATGGTTTTCCATATGGTGTATAGACGTCGCATATTAATCTAGCAACCTTTCCAAATGATGATTCTTCAAAAGCCAAGATTAACCAGGTATCTAAATCAGGTTTAAGATACATGTCTGCTTCTTTGATACGGACAAATCCTTCAATTGAGCTTCCATCAAACATAATCTCGCCATTTAAAGCATTGGAAAGTTTGCTCGCTGGTATTTCAACGGCTTTAATTACCCCAAGCATATCCGTAAATTGAAGGCGAATATAGTGAACATTTTCGGTTTCAGCTATTTTAAGTATCTGTTTTTTCGTGTATTTAGCCATAAATTTGCTCCTTTACACAACATTTTCTAAAATTATGCCTTAAAATTGGACCAGAAATTAAAATATATTCCTATTTTTAAAATAAATTCGATTATATCAGTATTATTTTTCTTGAGTAGATATATGTTTATTTTGCCTTACGTGTATTATCTCTATTTGCTATTTTCTTTTTGAGCATCATAAACAAAGAATAAATTTGCTTAGAAAAGATAGCGACCAAAACACATAGAAGTGAAATAACAATAGATAATATAATAGTTAATGAATTGTAATCTTCTTGGTTAATGATGATGTTGTTGGCTTTGAAAACAAAGAATAAAACATAAGAAATCGCAATCCCAACGATAACAAAGGAACATAGATAAGTAATTGAAGCGATTCGATATTCTTTTTGTCTTGAGCTGTTTTTATCGTTAGAGTATTCAACCGCAAATAATAAGAACACAACTTCCGCGGTCAAGCAAACGAGTAAGACTAGAAGGAAAATCACGCCCCATAACACATTATTGGTTGAAAAATAATATGGGCAAAGTATAGCTGCGAATACTGAAAACATTGCTTCTAAGCCAATTAAAAGATATGAACTAGTATTCTTATTAAAAGCGTCCTTCCATATATCTTTATTTAATTTTATTTTCTTATTAGAAGTAGGTTTGTTTTCGTTATTTTCCACCTCTATATTCGAGCCGATATCTAATTCAACAAAATTATTCGTAACCTCAACAGGCTTTTTATTTAAGATGATATAAGTATTTTTATCTTTATATTGTTCTAAATATTTGTTGATAAGTATCCAATATTCATCATTGATTTCATTGTTTGAATCAATGAGCACATAGCCTAGTTCATATGAAGAAATAACATCGAGGATTGCGATTATCTTCTTCTCTTTTTCTTCTATCGTCTCTAAAGGCATATCCTTTAAAACGAATAATTTGTTTTGAACCTCTTCTAAAAGTGTCTTTTTATCTTTTTTCGTGGTTACAAGACATATCGTTAAGCAAAAAACTTTTGAATTAATTGCAAGGACAATAAGCGATTTGTCATTATTTTCGCTAGGAAAGAAAGTTTCCTCGTTAACCAACAATGAACCATCACTAAATAATTGATTCTTAAGCGTTAAGACTTTGAATAAATAGGCTTTCTCGTAGTCTAAATTATTCAAACCATTATCAAATTTTTCACTGATTGGTTCTTTTGGATTATTTTTACCAGTTAGAATTAATTCTTTGCATTCAATCATATTTTTGTCGTTTTAATATCATCTAAAACATTGAGCAAAATAGTAGCCATCATATGGTCAAAGGACATATGAATATCTTCCGCTTTCATCATGTCGTTAATCGGCGCGTGGAGATGGTAATCGGATAATTTATATAATTCCCCTCCATCATATCCGGTCATTCCAATGACTTTAACGCCTTGGCTTTTAGCTACGTTAACCGCCTTGATGATATTTTTTGAATTTCCTGAGCCAGATATCGCAAGCACTAAGTCATTAGGATTTAATATCTTTTCGATTTGATAGGCAAAGACATCTTCATAGGAGAAGTCATTTGCTAATGCGGTTAATATCGGCGTGTTGTCGCTTAGACAAATAAAATTGAATTTCTTGCTCTTTTTAAACGAAACACCTTTATTAAAATCGCATACCATGTGCGAAGCAGTCGCGGAGGAGCCGCCATTACCGAAAACATAGACTGTTCCACCATTTTCATAGCAATTAATCAAAGCTTCCATCGCTTCGCTAATAGCCTTATAGTCTAGCTCCTGCATGGTCTTAGCTAAGGTTGCATAATATTCGCGTATTTCTTTTTCGTAATTTTTCATAATTCCATCCTAATCATTATAAATAATTGAAACGCCAGAATTGTCTAATTCAAAAGGTAATTCAGTATAACCTTCAAAGGCTTTTCTAACGCTTTCTTTAATTTGAGCATTTGGCACATAAAATAGCAAGAAACCACCGCCTCCTGCGCCTAAAAGTTTTCCACCTGTTGCTCCGGCATCAATACCTTTTTGATAAAGTTCATCAATCTTACTGCCGGAGATAGAAGAGGCCATTTGCTTTTTAATTTCCCAGCCTTTCGCAAGGGCTTTGCCAAGAAAATCGACATCATTTTGTTCAAAATGTTCTTTTAATTCTCTTGCTAAATCGCACATCTTTATAAGGAGTTCTTCCTTTTTATTATCATTTTCAATGTTGTGTTTTTGTTCAGAAAGCACCTTATTTGCATCATGGGTTAGACCCGTATAAAACATCACGCAATTATCTTCAAGTTTCTTATACGATTCAGGCAGCATAACAATCGGTTCAATCTTCACGTAACCATTGGGCAAGAACTCATAAAATTTAAGCCCTCCAAAGGCCGCGGCGAATTGATCTTGCTTGCCAATTGGATTATGCAAATCTTCAATTTCGATTTCGCATGCTTCTTTAGCGACATGGTATTGAGAGACGTATTTATGCTCATACGTATATAAAAGTTTTAGTAACGCGACAGTAAAAGTTGATGATGAGCCAAGTCCTGTTCCTGCGGTGACATCCGCCATCGAGGCAATCTCAACTCCGCGAATATTAAATCTACGAAATGCTTCATGAAATATTTTGTGTTCAATTTCTTCATACGAATGAACATTTTCAGTTTTTGAATATTTTAAAGAGATATCATTTTTATTAAACGCAGGATGAATTGTTAAATACACATATTTTTTAATCGTCGTCGATAAAACACATCCGCCGTGCTTTTCATAAAATGAAGGAATATCGCTTCCTCCGCCGGCAAAAGATACTCGAAATGGCGCTCTTGAGATGATCATAATTATTCCTTTCCATCAGGATAGATGACTGATTCTATTATATATGGAGGTCGTTTGTTGCTCTCAACATACGCTCTATTCGCGTAGCCTCCAACAACAAAGACGCAAAATTCAATAATTCCAGATAGAAAAACTAAAACATTAATAATTAACCAACTAAAATAAGCAATTTCACTAATCATGAATACATTCATTGTCTTATCGAGAACAAATATCACTAGTAGAGCAATAAAAGAAAGTATTGATAAGATGGACGAAACAAAAGCAATTTTAAAAACTGTCAAAAGCAATTTATCAGAAATAATCGTGAAGTAATCAAACGCATTTTTAAATAATGCTGATTTCTTATAATGGGTCTTTCCACCGACGCGATTTTTACGAACATAACTAACTTCAGTCGTTTTATATCCAGCATATGGAACATCTATTTTTAATACGGGATATTTCTCTGAAAATGAGTTAATTTTATCTACAACTAATCTATCGAGAAGACGAAAATCACCAACATTCATCGGAACGTTAATTTTCTTGCTCCATCTATGGAATAACTTATAAAAGACTTTAACAAATAACTTAGACAAACCTTTTTCTTCTCTTGATGAACGTTTGCCGTTAACAACTAGAAAACCTTCTTCCCATTTTTTTATCATCTCTGGAATGATAGAAGGGTCATCTTGTAAATCTCCATCTAGAGGAATAATCGCGTCACCTCTAGCAATCTTTAGTCCTGCAGCAACCGCCTCTTCGTGGCCAAAGCTACGAGAAAGGCGAACAAGTACGATATTATCTTGCTTATTTCTTGCATCGAGTAACAATTTATAAGTGCCTTCATCAGGCAAATCGGTAACAAAAACTAATTCAAAATCGTATTTGTCTTTCAAAGAATCAACAATTGGATTAACCGCCTTAAAAAAGAAAGGTAATGATTGTTCTTCGTGATAAACCGGTATTACAAGAGAAATCTTTTTCATATTTGATAACGAAAATATTATATTATTTTCACTTCGTTCATAAAAGAGTTAATGATGAGCAGTTTCCTCATTCGTTAACTATTCATTATCTCAACTTATCTCTTTAATCACTTCAATATGCTAAAATGTGTCTACCACGAAAGGAATTTAATATGAAAAAAAGTGCGATAGAAAAATATAATGAATGGCTTAATTCTCCTCATCTTTCTACTGATGAAAAAGAAGAATTAATCGCCATCAAAGATAATAATAAAGAAATTGAAGAACGATTCGCTCTCGATTTAGAATTTGGCACAGCCGGATTAAGAGGCATCATGACCATGGGTACGAATCGAATGAATAAATATGTCATTCGTCATGCAACGCAAGGTTTAGCGAATTATTTACTCAAAAACTATAAAAATCCGAGTGTTGCTATAGCCTATGATTCACGAAATAATTCTTCATTTTTTGCAAGTGAAGCGGCGATTGTCTTAGCCAGTAATGGCGTCAAAGCATATATCTATAAAGAACTTATGCCTACTCCGGCATTATCCTTCGCGGTTAGACATCTTCACACTCAAGCAGGAATCGTCGTCACAGCCTCTCATAACCCGAAGATGTATAACGGTTATAAATGTTATGGAAGCGATGGCTGTCAAATGACCGATAAAAATGCATCAGACGTCTATCAAGAAATCGAAAAAATAGATATGTTCGATGTTAAATATGGAGATGAAGCCACGTTAAGAAAAGAAGGACTAATCGAAACAATTTCTGATGATATAGCTTTAGCATTCATCGATTCAGATTTAAAACAATCGCTAATAAACCAAGAGAAGATTTTAAATATCGCCTACACTCCATTAAATGGTGCAGGCTATAAAAGCGTAACTTCAATATTGGCTAAAGATGGATTTAAACACGTCGATGTCGTAAAAGAGCAAAAAGACCCAGATGGAAACTTCCCAACTGCCCCTTATCCAAATCCTGAAATGAAGGACGCCTTAACCCTCGGCATTAAATTATTAATTGAAAAAAATGATGACATATTAATCGCGACCGACCCCGATAGCGATCGACTCGGCGTCGTCGTCAATCAGCATGGAAATCCAATTATTTTAACGGGCAATGAAGTCGGAATATTGCTATTTGATTTTGCTTATCTAGCAAGAAAAGAAAAAGGAACACTTCCTTCTAAACCATTTGCTGTTAAAACAATTGTTAGTTCAGATTTAGTTAACATTATCGCTAAGAAAAGAGGAATTGAATTAACTGAAGTCTTGACGGGCTTTAAATATATTGGCGAACAAATTCTCTTCCTTGAAGAAAAAGGAGAAGAAAATAGATTCATCTTCGGATATGAAGAATCATGCGGTTATCTAACTAACCCAGATATCCGCGATAAAGACGCTGTAAATGCATCACTATTAATATGCGAAACAGCAAACTATTATAAGCATAAAAACATGACAATTTATGATAGATTGCAGGAGATTTACCAAGAATTCGGTGATTATAAAACCGCGACAATCGCATATGAATTCCAAGGATTAACAGGAAAAGAGCATATTCAAAAAATCATGAAGGATTTTAGAAGCAAAGAAATTGAAAATAAAATCCCTAATATTGAACACATCGGTGACTATCTTGAGCAAGTTGTTCATTTTCTAGATCATAATGAACCGACCAACCTACCAAAGAGCAATGTTGTTAAGTTCTTCCTTAAAAATGGCGAAACAATAACTATCCGTCCAAGCGGAACTGAGCCAAAACTTAAAGCCTACATATTTGCATTTGGTGATGACAATTTAAAGAAATATATTAGAATAATAGACGAAATAATTAAGGAGGATTAAAAAATGGTCGGTCGTTTATCAAAAATCTTTTATAAGGTTAGCTACATTCTTTCAATTGTGTTCATCGCGTTAATCGCTATCACAGCGATTTTACTAGGAGCAATTTTAGGCGCGGCGATTGCTAATGAAACAATCGATCCAAATGATACAGCGTTAGCTATATCAATGCTAATTAGTTTTGAATTAAGTTTTGTTAGTTCACTAGTTTTATGCATTTTGAATCTTGTAATGACTAAACGCGCGAGTAATAACCCAACAAAACAAAATCACATTACAGCGATTGTCTTTGGGGCGTTATCAGGTGTTTATTTTGGCGTTGCCGCGGGCATCTTAGGACTTGTCGATTTAAAAAATCAACCTAAGACAGAAGAGAAACCTGAAGCAGTTGACGTTAAACCAGCTGAATAAAAAACTAAATCAAATAAAGGCCGACTCAATCGGTCTTTTTTGTTAGAAATCTATTTAGCGACTCGCATAAGCGAATAATGTTTTTCTTAGAAGTAGCAATATTGATGCGAATATAATTCTTCCCCTCTTCTCCAAATATATTTCCTGGAGAAATCAATATTCCTTCTTGTTTATAAAACCTTTTTTGAAACGCTTCACCATCTTTAAATCGAGAAGGAATCTTAAACCATAATAAATAAGTTGCCTCGCCCTTGATTAAATGAAGACCAAGCTTATCTAAATTATAAGAAGCAATTATTTCTTTATTCTCTTTTAAATAAGCACAAAGCTCCTGGTTCCATTTAAGTCCATATTGCCAGGCTGCGATTGAAGCAAAAACGCCAAAACAGTTAGGCTCGCCTACATCTCTTTTGTATAATTCATTCGCTAAATCTCTTCGAAGAGCAAAATCTTTGACAATAGCAATTGATGATTGAGTGCCAGCTAGATTAAAACTCTTGCTCGCCGAATTTAAAACGATGATATTTTCATATTCATCAAACCAATTTATTAATGATGTGTATTCAGTGTTTGAAAGAATGATATCTGAGTGAATTTCATCAGAAATTATTAATACGTTATGCTTTTTTGCTAACATAACGATTTTATTTATCTCTCCTATAGTAAAGATTTTTCCTCCAGGATTATGAGGATTAGCAAGTAAAAGAAATTTAATATCTTCCTCTTCGAGTAATGCCTCAAATAATGAGAAATCAATTTGATATTCAAAACTCTTTTTTACAAAGGGACAAGACAATAAATTTAATTGATGATTTCTAATGCAACTATAAAAAGTGTTATAAATTGGTGTGAACATAATCACACCATCTCCAGGTTTAGAGAATTTAGAAAATATACAATCAATAGAGGCAATTACCGAGGTCGAGAAAATGAGCCATTCTCGAGATAATTCGATATTATGTCGAACCTTTTCCCAGTGCATAAACGCATAATAAAAGTCTTCTGGAACATCTAAATATCCAAATGAACCAATGTTGATACGTTCATTTAATACATCAATAATTTCAGGTAGTACTTTAAAATCCATATCCGCGATAGACATGGACAATTCCTCTTTGCCTACATCCGCATATCGAGAAAATGATTTATTTCTAAGAGCAGCGATTTCATCAAAATTATATTTCATTGTCTTCAACTATTATTTTAACCTTAGTATTATCGATAGAATCGTCGTTTTGAATCAACTCATCAACGCTTTTAACTCTAATGATTCCCGACAACGGATTTTTAATAGATATAACTTTAGAAGTAATGTTTGCGTCAATGTTCTTCGAATATTCAAAGCACAAATCAGAATCGATTACTTCGCAGTTGATAAGTTTAACATTATCCATATAACAAAATCCTTGGTGAGAGGAAATAATGCAGTTAATAAATGTGATGTTTTTGCTATTCCAACCAATATATTCACCGATTATTTTTGAATTTTTGACGGTGACATTTTTCGCATTCCAAAATGAATCCTTACTATTTAGCATAGAGTTAGTGATAGTTAAATTTTCGCCTCCATCAAAGAAATAATTGCCATCAAGATGCATATTATCAATGGTTACGTTCTTTGAATTCATAGCAAAATAATCGCCTTTCACTTGAACATTTTTAAGGTCGATATTTTCGCAATTCCACATCGTTTCGCTGGCGTTTTGCATAGAAACATTCTCTAATGCAATATGTTTTGAACGCCTAAATGTCTTCGGCGCGTCGATTCTTGAATTTTTGATAATAATATGAGAAGTATACCAAATTCCACTTCTGGCATTTTCTTCTAATATTATGTTTTCTGCCTTGATATTAGATGAATACCATAACGGATATTTCCATTGAAATGAGGTATTTTCTAATTTGATATTTTTTGATTCTTTTAAAGGCGATTCACCAAAACCAAATATGCAATCTTTAATCTCGACGTCGAGACTTTTAAATAATGATCTTTCGCCGGTGAATGTTTCATTAACGCATTTCATAAGTAATACAATAAAACAATTATTGTAACTTTACAAAGTAAAATGCTTAAACAAATATAGACTAACAACTAAAAAGACCATATCATAATGTAGTCATGTTGAAAAAGAAATTTACATTAGGTTTAATCTTCGCATCAATATCATTTACATTGACGATTTTTACGATTGTCAATGCTTTCATTCCGGGCACTGCGTCTGGTAATTTCTCAGATTTTTTTGGAAACATCATCAAGTTTGTAATAAACGATAATAACGAGATCGACCCAACAGAAATTAAAGCCGAATCAATCGCATTATCTTTAGATAATAGATATAAATACAACTACGTCGAAGGTTATAGCGATAATGAGATGGCCTTTGGTTCAACCAAGAAATTAGTCGCCGAAATCTACCCAAAAGATGCAACTGAGACGAATATAACATTCACTTCTTCTGATGAAAATGTCCATTTGAATCAAGATAATTTAGGAGTCTTTATCGAAGCTAATACCTATAGTGAATCATTTACTATAACCGCTTCAATTAAAGACACAGATATTAAAAAAGATTATACCTTCTATGTTAAACCATTAGTGGCCCCATTAGATTTTGATATCGAGATTGATGATGAGGTTAAAAATAATCTTACTTCGATAATCAAAGTAACTCCCAAAAGCAGCATTGAAGAAATAAACGACCCATTAAAATACTGCCGTTATTTTGATAGTTCTAAACTTACTTATATTTCTTCAAATACATCTATTGCAACCGTTAATAATAACGGCGTTATCATCGCTAAAAGCGTTGGCTCAACCGAAATAACCGTAACAAATGGAACAATTAGCAAAACTAAAACAATAAATGTCGTTTCAAATGCCTCACCTATAGTCTATCCGGACGATAATTGGACTATATCATCCTCTATAAACAAAGCCTACATCGGCGACATGAACTTTGATGGAGTAAATGGCGAAGTTCATAACACCGCTTTAACAATTGATTGGGGAAGCAATATTCCTAGCGATACAAACGTGATTTATGAAAGCGATAACCCTCTCGCCGCGATGGTGGATCAATCAGGAATCGTCAGAGGATATCGAACAACAGGAGTTGCAAATATTAAGGCAACATTAGCAATAGATCCTTCAAAGAGCAAAACGATAAAAATAAATGTCGAAGATGTATTAATTAGTTCGCTACATTATGTAAATGAAAAATCATCTATATCAATTGAAAAAGGAGTGACGACGTTAATCTCTCCTAGTTATCTTCCGCTTAACGCAAGTGAAAAGAAATTAGATGGTGAAGCAAGCGACTCAAGCATTGTCGAGATTGAATCTCGAGGAAGTAAGGTGGCTATTAAAGGATTAGAAAATGGCAAAACGAAAGTAAAAATATATGCAGTTAGTAATCCTGAAGCAAGCATCGAATATGAAGTAGAGGTTACGCCACTTCGTCCAATTAATAGTTCTAATGAAGATGATTTTATGATGCTGATGCGTAAATCCATCGGCCATTTATTACTTTTCATGGCTAATGCGATATTTACCACTATAGGGGCGATATTATTATTGAGCGATAAAAAAGAGAAAAAATATAAATATGGATTATATGTTGTTTCTATGCTTTTCGGCTTTGCAATTGCCGGAATATCTGAACTCATTCAAATCGGCATTCCTGGCCGTTCAGGCAGATGGAAAGATGTTGGCATCGACACATTAGGATATGCGATTGGCTTATTGCTCGTAATATTAGTAATGTTATCGCTTTATTTCATAAGAAAAATTATCGCAAAGAAAAAGCAAAAAGACGCTGAATAAATTTATTTAATAATGAATTCAGAACGCGAGACAGGGCGATCGATATAAGCTAAGATATCGTTATAAATTTCTTTCTTGTTAGCTTCGTTTAACAATTCGTGACGTAAATCTTGATAGAGTTTAAGTTCAACATTATCTAAGCCAAGTTTACGATACATCTCATATAATTTTAATGGTCCTTTGCCATGCGCCCCGACAGGGTCATCTGTACCAGAGACAATTAAAATGTTCATATCTTTGCGGATTTTCTTTAAAAATTTCTTTTGATATAGACGATTACAACCCTTCATGAATTCATAGTAGAATCCATGCGTGGATACATAGCCACATTGTGCATCATCAATATATTTAGCAACATTTTCCTTATCTAGTGAAAGCCAATCAGACATTGTTTCGCGATCTTTAAATCTTTTCGCATACATGCCAAAAATCATCTTATCCATAAAGAAATGTTTCTCATTTCGATTCTTCTTAGTTAAGGTTAATTTTGCAAATGCTTTACCAAATTTATAAGTTAATCTAGCGTTAGGACCATTAGAACCAACGATGACAATTTTATTAATATGTTGAGTGAATCGTTGAATATAATCTTGAAGCATGAAACTGCCCATGCTATGAGCTAATATTGTCGTTGGAAGAAGTGATTCTCGACATGAAGAAACAATTTGGTCAATATTTTTAACAGACTTAGAAAAGAAAGAAGTTGGGACCACGCCTTGCTCTTCAGGAGTTTTAGCGTTTAGCCCTTGTCCATAATGGTCGATACAAAAAACATCGTAACCATTTTTATTTAAAAATGTCGCAAAATCATCATAACGTAATGCATATTCTTCCATACCCGTCACAATGATGACATTTCCTTTTGGCTTTTCAATTGTCCAAGCATAGCCATACAATGTATCGCCAAATTTCGTATCTAATTTAACTTCAGTTCTCATATCGTTCCCTCTCAATTTAATCCATTCGGATTTTTCTTTTGCCAGTTCCATGAATGCTTACAGCAATCAACAATATTATATTGGCATTTAAAGCCAATCTCATTCAACGCTTTATGACAATCTGCATAGCATTCAGCAATATCGCCATCTCGACGACCAACAATTTCGTAAGGAATAACAATGTCGTTTGCCTTCATAAAAGCATTCACAAGTTCTAGAACAGTTGTGCCGACGCTTGTTCCAAGATTATAAATGACTAAACCTGGATTTTCTTCGAGTTTTTTAAGCGTTAGCACATGTCCACGAGCTAAGTCGCAAACGTGTACATAGTCGCGAATGCATGTTCCATCGCGAGTTGGATAATCATTGCCAAATACATTAAGTTTCGGACGTAAACCGATAGCAACTTGAGTAACAAAAGGCATTAAATTATTAGGAATACCTTTCGGATCTTCACCTATAAGTCCGCTGGGATGCGCGCCGATAGGATTGAAATAGCGAAGAATCGCTATATTCATCGATTTATCTTGTTTAGCTAAATCATGCAAAATATATTCGATTTGAACTTTTGTATCCGCATAAGGATTAGTGACTTCACCAATTGGGTCGCTTTCAACAATTGGAACACGTTTAGGATTACCATATACTGTTGCTGAGGATGAAAAGACAATATTTTTTACACCATGTTTATCCATGATTTTTAATAACGCTTTTGTCGAACCAATATTGTTATCAAAATATAACTTAGGTTTTTGAACTGATTCACCAACAGCTTTTAAACCTGCGAAATGGATGACCGCGTCAATCTTGTGTTCGCTAAATATTTTGTCTAATAAATCTTCATCGCGGACATCGCCTTGATAAAAACTAGGTCGAACTCCAGATATCTTCTCAATACGATTCAATGCTTCAATCTTTGAATTGCATAAATTATCGATAATGATTGGAGTATAACCATTTTCAATTAAACTTATTGTCGTATGGCTACCTATATAGCCTAGACCACCTGTAACAAGAATTTTGTCAAACTTTTGCATAGATTTTTACCTTTCTTTAAGTTCATTGATCAATATGTCGTTAGTCATTTTCGGATTTACTTTGCCTTGGGTTTTCTTCATGACTTGACCGATTAAAAATCCTAAGGCTCTGCCCTTGCCTTCTTTATAATCTATAATGGCTTGAGGATTTGTATCCAACACTTCTAACACAACATTTTTAAGATAACCTTCATCGGATATTTGACTAGATATTCCTAATGCTTCTTTAGCTTTTAAGGCATCGATATTATCCTTAAGCATCTTTTCAAAAATCTCTTTAGCTTGATTAGAATTAACATCGCTAGTCTCAACGAGTTTAATTAGTCCAGCAAGAACATCTGCTTTCATAGGAAAATCGTTAATCTTTAAGAAATTTTTATTTAAGTAAGATGCAACATCAACATTTAGCCAGTTCGCTGCAAGTTTATACGCTTTTGTGTATTTAGTTAATTCATCAAAATACATTGAAACATCCTTGTCGGCGAGGAGAAGAGAAATATCGTATTCATTTAAATGATATTCATCTTTATATCGTTTCATCTTGGATGAAGCTAATTCAGGGCAGGAAGCAATCGCCTCTTTAATAAATTCATCACTCAATTTAATCGGTGTAATGTTATCTTCAGGGAAATATTTATAATCGACTGCGTCGGTCTTAACGCGCATTAAAATGGTTTCATCTTTATTAGAGTCATATCGACGCGTCTCTTGGATAACTTTACCTCCATTATTTAAGATTTCGCTTTGGCGAGCGATTTCAAAATCGACGGCTTTTTGAATATAGGATATAGAGTTGATATTTTTAATTTCAACCTTTGTTCCAAATGTATTTGAGCCTTTTTCTCTTAATGAAATATTGACATCACAACGCAAACTCCCCTCTTCCATCTTGCCATCGCTAACACCGCTATAAACGACGATGGAACGAATGGTTTCGACATATTTCATCGCTTCGGTACCACTTCTAATCTCTGGAAGCGAAACGATTTCGATTAATGGCGTTCCTGCTCGATTATAGTTAAGCAATGTGAAGTCGCTAAAATGAATTTGTTTGCACGTATCCTCTTCGATATGAAGACGTTCAATTCCGATTCGTTTTGTCTTTCCATCAACTTCGATTTCAAGATAGCCTGAAGAGCCTATTGGTCGAAGGTTTTGTGTTATTTGATAACCCTTAGGGAGGTCGCTATAGAAATAATTTTTACGGTCAAAGTGAAGTTCGTTATCAATGTTCATATGTAATGCATTGCTAACTCGTATTGCGTAAATAACTGCTTCTTTATTAACCGTTGGCATCGTTCCAGGAAAGGCCATATCAAGGGGAACTACTTGGGTGTTAGGTTCTTTTCCATATGTAACAGGTGCTGAAGAAAACATCTTGCTCTTCGTATTTAATTCAACGTGGATTTCAAGTCCAATAACTGGTTCAAATTCCATAATATTCACCTATTTAGCATGTAGCCCTTTCAAACCAGTAATATTCTCGATAGCTTTAGAAATTTGTAAAACTTTTTTATCTTCAAATGCGCGGCCTGTTATATTTGCTCCAAAAGGTAAACCGTCTTTAAAACCAATTGGTAAGGTCAAAGAAGGCAAACCCGCGAAATTAGCAATAACCAAATGATTATCAGCAACTAAATATTCTTCTGATAATCGGTCAGTTTTCTCGTCGAATTTAGGCGCGGTTGATGAAGATGCTGGAAGAAAAATAAAATCATTATCTTCTAAAACTTTATTAACCGCCTCGACGATGCGGCGTCTATTTCTTTGAGCTCTTAAAAATAAATCATTTTGATTTTCTTTCATCAAGGCAAATGAACCAAAGACGAAACGGCGTTTGATAAGTTCGCTAAAACCGTTGGTTCGAGCTTTCATCATAACTTCTTCGTATGTTTTGCCATCGTAATATTTGCCAAATTTGATGCCATCAAGATTGGCGTTATTACTCGTAGCTTCAGCGCAGGAGATAACAAAATATGTCGGGAATAAAGAAGTCAATAAATCTTCATCCATATCGACATAATTCACTCTTAGACCTTGTTCAATTAATTTGTTAATGCATTTATTGAATTCATCCTTAATGCTCTTTTCAGAAATGGCGTTAATGATTTGATTAATGACAGCAATTTTATAATTAGAAACAGGTTTATTAATTTCTGAATAATAATCGTCAACTGGTTTATTTGATGAGGTCGAATCCTTTTCATCACGACCGGCGACAGCATTTAATAATATGGCGGCGTCATCGACTGAACGAGAAAAATAGCCAATTGTATCTAGTGATGGAGCAAAAGGAAATAAACCAAATCGTGAGATGCGCGACCAAGTCGGTTTAAAGCCAACAAGCCCAGCAAAACTTGCAGGTTTTCGAATTGAATCGCCAGTATCACTACCTAAGGCAAATGGAACGACTCCAGATGCGGTTAATGCGGCGCTACCAGAACTTGAACCGCCAATTTGATGAGTGTGAGTTTTATCATAAGGATTAAAGGTCGGACCTAGGTGTCCGCTGGTGCCAGTTCCGCCCATCGCAAGTTCGTCTAATGTACTTTTGCCAATAGGGATGGCTTTTTTAGCCAGCAATTTTTCGACAACAGTCGCCGTAAAGACAGGAACGTAGCCATTTAAAATATTACTACTGCCTGTACAAGGAACATCTTTTAAGGAAATGTTATCTTTGATGATAAATGGAATTCCCCACAATAAATTTTCAGCATCGACTTCACCGATATTTTTAGCCATTTCAATAGCTTCTTTTTCTAAGATATGTTCAAAAGCGTTATTCGTATCTTCTTTAGCGAGTTTTAAAACGTGTTCAACCACTTCTAAAGGTGTCGTCTTCTTTGCGACATATAAGTCGTGAAGTTCTTTAATCGATAAGTCGGCGTAATTATTTATCATTGGACAACCTTCGGCAATTTAATTTGTCCGCCAACTTTATTGTTCGCGTTTCTTAATGCTTCTTCTCGAGTAAGAGGTGTAGTTGGAACATCTTCTCTTAAATAAGAAGTTGTGCAATCAAAAGGAAAAGTCATCGGCGAATATTTATCAATTTCTGGATGCTCACCAATCACATTCATTTGTTTAATGATGATTGAAAATTCATCTAGAAGAGTATCATATTCTTCTTCTGACATATCAAATAGCAGTCTATGAGCTGCATCTTTAAGAACTTCTTTGTTATATGCTTTCATAATTAGCCACAATAATAGCACAATTAAGCGTTCTCACCAAGAAGAGATAAAAACTCTTCTTCAGATAAGGTCTTAACATTTAATTCGTGCGCTTTATCTAATTTAGAGCCAGCTTCTAGGCCATAAACGACATAATCAGTTTTCTTAGAAACAGAGCCAGCGACTTTTGCTCCAAGATTTTCTAATATTTCAGTCGCTTCTTTTCTTCCATATTTAGTTAAGGTTCCTGTTAGAACAACTGTCTTATTGAAAAATGGAGAATTCTCATCGACTTTCATTTGGCCTAGATAATCAAAATTAACTCCAAGTTCCTTTAACTTAGCTATATCATCTAAATGCTTTTCATCATGGAAATAGCTGAATAATGAGGATGCTGAAACCGGACCTACATCTGGAATTGATAAATAGTCTTCTTCGCTCAATTCATAGAATTTTTCTAAATTTAAGAAGCGTTTTGCCAAGATTTTTGCCATCTTTTCGCCGACTTCTTTAATGCCTAAGCCAAATAATAAGCGTTCAAGAGAATTATGTTTTGCCGATTCTATCGCATTTATTAGATTATCGACGGATTTATCGCTCCAACCATCGATGTTAATAATATCTTCACGATACTTTTTAATTTCAAAAATTGATGGTATATCGTGGATAAATCCTTCATTAAAGAACTCTTCCACCACCTTATCGCCCATGCCATCGATATCCATCGCATTACGAGAGGCAAAATGAATAATGCCTTCTATTTTTCTTGCAGGGCAAGTTGAAGAAACACAAAAATGCATTGCATCTTTTTTAACTAATGGAGCTCCGCAGACGGGGCAAGTGTCAATCATTTTAAACGCTTTTTCTTCACCAGTTCTTCTCTCGATTAATGGTTTAACGACCTCTGGAATTACGTCTCCTGCTTTTCTTAAAACAATATAATCACCAATTCGTAAATCTTTATCTTTAATAAAGTCTTCATTGTGAAGTGTGGCTCTTTGAACGGTTGATCCAGCAACTTTTGTTGGCTTAATAACTGCATTAGGAGTGATTTTCCCCGTACGGCCAACAGTAAAGATAATGTCTTCAAGCTTCGTCACAACCTCTTCAGGAGGGAATTTATAGGCGATAGCCCATTTAGGGGTTTTCGCTGTATAACCTAAGACATCATATTTTGTTATATCATTCACTTTAATAACGATTCCATCGATGTCATATTCAAGATTTGGTCTTTTTAAAGTGTATTCATTTATATAGGCTAACACTTCATCTACGCCTTTACATATTCTTCGTTCTTTATTCGTTCTAAAGCCGATTTTTTCGATGTAGTCTAACGCGTCGCTATGCTTTTTAAATCCGAGTTCATCTGCATTAACTAAATAATACCAAAAGGCTTCGAGTTTTCTACTCGCCGCGATTGAACTATCGAGTTGGCGAACCGAACCCGCCGCGGCATTTCGCGCATTTGCTAATAATGGTTCACCCTTTTCTTCTCTTTCTTTATTTAATTTATTAAGTACTTTTTTCGACATGTAAACTTCGCCACGAACTTCAAAATCTCTCTTTTCATTTACGATCGTGGGAATTGATTTAATTGTGATGATATTATTTGTGACGATTTCACCCTCATTTCCATCACCTCGCGTGGCCGCGTAATTGAGCTCTCCATTAACAAAATCTAGACTCATCGCTAAGCCGTCGATTTTCATCTCACACATATATTCGACATCTTTTTCGTGGACGATGTCGCGAACTCTTTGATCGAAGTCGCGAATATCTTTCTCGTTAAAGGCGTTAGCTAATGATAGCATCATACGTTTATGCTTAATCTTTTCAAATGATGATAAGACCTTTCCGCCGACGCGTTGAGTGGGAGAATATGGTGAAATTAAATCGGGATGCGCTTTCTCTAAAGCGATTAATTCATTCATCAAACGGTCGTATTCACTATCGGGGACGCTTGGATTATCCAAGACATAATATTCATAATTATATTGCTCTAATATTTTACGAATTTCTTCGATTCTTTCTTTATCGCTCATGCATCAATACCTCCTTTTTCAACCTTATGAATTTTCGGATGACTACTCAATATTGATTTAATCCCGGCATTATAAAAATTAACCTGTACAATGCTTCCTCCGTCTAATACGGCAATTACTTTTCCTTCACCAAATGTATCGTGATAGGCTATGTCGCCTTCATGCCAATCTAATCCTTGAGGCTCTTCATCGTTAAAGAAATCATCATCATTAGATGGAATATCCATGAAATCAGTCACTTCTCTATCATATTCAAAATCAAATGAATCTTTTCTTGTCGATTTATAATTATGATTTTTGCTACCATGATCAATTTCAAGTTTAGCTTCATTTAAAAAGCGAGAAACTAAAGCAAATGATTGAAGGACAAAGGAATAACCAGTGTTACATGTTACGTATAATTTTTCCTTCGCTCGAGTAAAAGCAACATAGCATAGTCGCCTTTCTTCCTCTAAACCATCTTGGCCGCTATCTTCCATTGTTCTAGAAGAAGGGAATACTCCATCGACTAAAGAAATGACAAAGACATATTTAAATTCAAGGCCTTTGGCGACATGAATTGTCATAAGCGATACTTGATCGGCATCTTCGATTTCATCCTGTGAGGTTTGTAAAGCGATATTTTCTAGATAATCAGAGAATGAAGAATAGGGATTATCTTTTAAGAAATTATTAATATTTTCGAATAAGGTTTTTACGTTTGATATTCGATCTTCGCTAGTTTCTTCATCGAGTTTCAAATAATCAATATATCCGATGTTATCGACAAATTCTTCTAAAATTTTAGGGTATGCTTCTAAATTAATTTTTAGTTTATTTCTTGTTAATTCTAATAAATCGCAAAGGTTTTTAAGCGTGCCAATATGTTTGGCTCTTAATTCTGAGGTATATTTAATATCAATATCAGGAATGTATTCTAAATAAGAAAGGTTATAAGAGTCTTTTTCTTCTTTTAATTTAGCTAAGGATGTTTCACCAAATGAACGTCTAGGTACATTGACAATACGTTCAAAGGAAACGTCGTCTTTTTTATTGTATAAAAGTCTAAAATACGCGATCAAATCCTTGATTTCTCTTCTTTGAAAGAATTTAAGACCTCCGTAAATACGATAAGGAATTTTTGAAATAATTAATTCGTTTTCAAAAGGAAGAGTTAAATAGGCTGCTCTATATAAAATAGCGATATCTTTATATGGAACTTTTTCATCATTATGAAGGTGTTTAATTTCTCCAATTACGTATTTTGCCTCATATGAAGGTGATGTGAATTGCTTGCAAACGATGTCTTGACCATTGTTATTTTCGGTGTACAAGTTTTTTGGAACACGTTTCTTGTTATGAGCAATTAATGTATTTGCTGTATCTAAGATCTTTTTTGTAGAACGATAATTTCTATCTAGAATAATTGTCTCAGCGTCAGGGAAATCCCTTGTAAAATTCATAATAATATTTTGATTTGCGCCTCTCCAGGTGTAGATAGTTTGATCAGGATCACCAACAACATATAAAGAGGTTCTATCATTCATTAATAATTTAAGAAGTCTATATTGAACATCATTTGTGTCTTGGAATTCATCGACAAGAATATGCGAAATATGATTTTGCCATCGATGTCTAACGCTCTCGAAGTTTCTTAATATAATGATTGTTTTTAATAAAAGGTCATCAAAATCTAGCGATAATGATTTATCTTTTCTCGCTTCATATTCCTTAAATATTTCTAAAGATGTTTTATCCGCTGGACCTTTGAGTTCTTTTAAAGGAATATCATCAGGATAACGACCAATACATTTGTTATGAGCGATAAAACTTATCGCGTTTTTAACGTATTCGTCATTCTTTTTAAATCCCTTTTCCACGCCTATGGTTTTTATGAGGGTCTCTGAATCCTCATCGTCAAATATTGTAAAATTGTTAGGAAAACCAAGTGAACCAATTTCTTTTCTTAAAAATCTTGCGCAAAAACTATGAAATGTTGAGACGGATAAACCACAGCTATCATCATTTAAAAGCGACAATGCGCGACTTTTCATCTCCGCGGCCACTTTGTTGGTAAATGCGATAGCGATTATCGAAGATGGATTGATATGTTTTTCGCTAATTAAATAAGACAATCGATAGGTGAGCACGCGCGTTTTTCCGCTTCCCGCCCCTGCGACAACTCGAACATATTGTTTGTCTGTTGAAACAGCTTTGTATTGATTTTCGTTTAATAGAGAAGAATAGTCCATCATCGACACCTTATTACTATGTAATAGTCTAGCATAATAAGGTATCTACTTAAAGATGCAATTCATTAGAAATTTTAGTTTCTCCATAAAGATTTAAAACAACTTTTCCTTCTTCGATTTTAATTAATGAAGGAAAGCCTTTAATAGATAATTCACTAGATGAGCTAACGCCAATTGTGTTATCAACTTCTCCTTTTAAAATTGTATCTTTACTATCTTCGTAAAAATATAGATTGTCGTTATTTATCGCATATTCAATTATTGCATTTTTAAGTGATGCGCAATGGCTACAAGTCAATGAATAGCAATAAACAAAATATGGCGTTTTTGCCTCGAAAAATATGCAATTCCAGGTTATTTTCTTATCGCTAACCTCATTATAATCATGTTCTTTTGTTGAATTAATAGTCTCGCTTTGTCCATTGCTCGATATATTAAAATGGCTGTTACAACTAGTGAGTAAAATGGTGGATATAAATATATAAATAAATTTTTTCATGAACTCATTTTATCGATAAGAGCATTAATTAAAAGGGGTGCAATGCAATAGTGAGACTAAGAGGATAATTTTTCATGATACAATAGTTTCATGAAAATCTTTTCTAAAAGAGAGACAATAGCCCAGAACATCGCCTTAATGGGTTTAATGTCGGCGATTAATATAATAATTTCGGTTTTTTCTTCTCTTTTTCCTGCTCTATCTATTTTTATCGTCTTGCTTTTGCCCTTAACAAGCGTTCTCGTTGAAATATATTGTAAAGACCGTTATTACCCAATATATGCCTTTGCAACCTTTGGTCTTGCCCTAGTGGCCACGTTATGGAATATGGAAACAACTATCTTTTATCTTCTTCCTAGTTTGATCACCGGCTACGTATTTGGCTTATTGAATAAATTAAAAGTTTTGCCGTTATATTCGATAATAACGGCAAGTTTAATTCAAATGGGATTTACATTTATTTCTATTCCGTTAATCAATTTCGTATTTGATGTCGATATAATCATGACGTTCAAAACAGCATTTAATTTAGTAAATTCACAAAATATCGATGTCATAATTCCTTCATTTATCTTTGCGATATCTTTAATTCAAACTTCATTGTCTTACGCCATTATTTCAAATGAATTTAATAAATTGAACATTGACGAAAATCATTCGTCTTCTCTTCAATGGATTTATCAATGTTTAATCATGTTTTTGCTTATCGTGATGTTTGCTATTTCCTTTGTTTCACTTAAAACAGCGTATATATTGCTTCTAATCACTATTTATTTTGCTGTCTTTGTCGTCATCGATTTTATTGAAGAAAAATATTTTTATACATTAATTGTCTTCGCCTTTGGTTTAGTTATTAATATAATCGTATTTGCTATCGCTAATGAAAAAATGCCGACTAATTCGTCATTATTGCTAATTGGCATTACTCCTTTTTGGATTAGTTTTATCTCGACGATAGTCTCTTTCTTGAAAAGAAAAAGCAACAAAGTAAAATAAAAATATGGCAAGTTTTTTTAAAACATTCTTCCTCGGCATCCTAGTAACGATATTGCTGCCTTTAATCGCAGTTGTTCTAGCTCTATTTTTTGTCTACTGCTTATTAGTTTTTCTATATATGTCAATTAAATGCATCATCATCTTTTTCTCCGGCGGCGCACCAATGGGAGATTTAAAGGAAGATATCGAGGCAAAAGATATTTTGAAAAAGCGCGCAGCAGCGATTAATCAGCCTTTATATAACGCTTCACTGAATAACACTTATCCTCCAGGAAATTATCCAAATCAAAATCCGTCACAAAATACGCCAATTAATCTATACCCTTCTCAACAACAAGAGAATATTCAAGGCCAAATTAATGCTCAACCACTTCAAACAAACGCGAATGTTCTTCCAAGCGGAAACATAGTAAATGATAATCAACCTTCTTCAATTAATCCCGTTCAAGAAACACCGGTAAATAATAAAGAAGAATCAGAATTTTTTCCAAACAAAGTTAAGGACGACGATTTATGATTACGTTAATTAAATTAACTGAAAATGATAAACGCTTAATTATTGTACTTTTACTTGTTCTCATCCTCCTTTTTGTTATAGTCGGCTATCTATCTTTGTTAGTGAAGAAAGTCATGAAAACGCAAGCCAATAAAATGGAGGATATGGTTCATGATGTCGTAATAACAGGCGTCGTCATCGAACCAAAGCATCTCATAAAATATGGTATTAAGAAAAATCATCAGCAATTATTTAAAGCTAGTTGGATTCCATTTTTGATAATGTTAACTTCTGCAACGGTATTATTCTTGTATTGTTTATTTAATCAAAATTGGTCAGTCGATGTATTTGACCACGAAAAATATGGTATTGGAACATTGTTTTATATTCTCGATTGGAAAAATGCTCCTAAAAGCAATTTCTTTGGGATGGAAATAATATCAAATTGGCCTGAAGTTATTTCTACCCCGCACTGGTCTAACGAGGCGTGGGCATCTTATATTTTTGTACCTGGTATGCTCATCGGGGGCATATGGTATTTAGTTTCAGTTCAAGCTTATATCGCTAGATTTTATCGATTAATAAAATTATCGAAAACAATATTTAACAAATCACTAAACAATTTTGATCCTGGTTCTTCACCAAGACCTCCAATAAATCCTGAATAATTATTTGCTGAAGAAAACAATTTCTTCGTAAATTAATATAGCTAATAAAATTAAGGCTATAAGTAAAAGAAACATAAACACGCGATTCCTTGATCGCTGTTTTTTATCTAATTGAATTTGATTTAATTCTTCTTCGTTCATAAATTAATATTTGATTGGTTCATGAGTTCTTGGGAATGGTTGAACATCGCGAATGTTGCTCATCCCTGTCACATACATCAGTAATCTATCAAATCCGATGCCAAATCCAGCGTGCTTACAACCGCCATATTTACGCAAATCTAAATACCATTCTAAGCCCTTTAAACAATGGCATTCTTCCATTCGTTTTTTAAGTAAATCGAAACGCTCTTCTCTTTGAGAACCGCCGACAAGTTCACCAACGCCAGGAACTAATAAGTCGCACGCTGCAACCGTTTTTCCATCATCATTAGCTCTCATATAGAAAGCTTTTAATTCTTTAGGATAATCGGTAACAAAAACCGGTCCTTTAAAGACAACTTCAGTAATATAACGTTCATGTTCGCTTTGTAAATCCATGCCCCAAACGATATCGTTATTTACAAACTTATGGCCATTTTTCACGGCTTCCTCTAATTTAGCAATCGCTTCAGTATAGCTAATGCGTTTAAATTCGCTATGAAGGACATGATGAAGTCGTTCGATTAATGACTTATCTATAAAATTGTTGAAAAATTCGATTTCATCTTTACACTGATGCAAAGCGACATCGATGCAATGTTTCAAACATTCTTCAATAACTTCCATATCATCGTTTAAATCCGCGAAGGCGATTTCTGGTTCAATCATCCAGAATTCCGATGCGTGACGAGTTGTATTTGAATGTTCCGCGCGGAATGTCGGGCCAAATGTATAAACGTCGCGGAAGGCTAAAGCAAAGGCTTCCACATGAAGTTGACCTGAAACAGTTAAAGAAACAGGTTTACCAAAGAATGGTTCTTTATCATTAGTGATAACATTAAAAGTCGAGCCCGCGCCTTCTGCATCGTTGCCAGTTATAATTGGCGTATGAACATACATAAATCCTCTTTCTTGGAAAAATTCATGAATCGCCATCGACATGGCGTTACGCATTCTAAAGACGGCATTAAAGGTGTTCGCACGTGGTCTTAAATGTGCAATATCCCTTAAAAACTCCAGCGAATGAGCTTTCTTTTGCAATGGATAATCACTCGCTACATCCCCATCAAGTTCAAATTCACTTACGCGTATTTCGAATGGTTGTTTAGCATTTGGAGTTAAAACAAATTTGCCGATAACTGAGATCGCGGCGCCGGTATTAAGATGAGCAAGTTCTTTATAATCTTTTGTATTTTCATCATAGACAAGTTGAACATTCTTAAAACATGTTCCATCGTTTAAAGCTATAAAGCCAATCGAACCGTTGTCGCGGTTAGTCCTTATCCACCCTTCAACAAATACTTCATCTAATGAATCTAATATCTTTTTCATTTCTTCATCATCAGGATTTCTTATAAGCATATATAAATCGCTGACTGTAACACCGGTTGTTTCCATAACTAAACCCTCCAAAGTATTAACATTATAGCAAACTAGTTATAACTAGTAATTAGAATGATTTATATTTATCAATCCGCCAATTGGGATCACAAGAAACATCTAAACTAGCAAATATTTTCATCGAATATAGATGCGAAGCGAGTTTAACAATCATTGCCGCATTATCGGTCGTGCACCAAATAGGCGGAACAATTAAATCGATTCCACTATTATCAAGACGCTCATGCATTTTTTCTCGTAAATATGAATTCGCGGAAACACCGCCAGCGAGAACAACTTGCTTAATATCGTATCTTTTAATAGCTTTGTCTAAGCGATCCATAATCATTGAAATTGCCACATCTTGGAATGATTTGCATAAATCAGGAACATTAATTTCATGACCTTTTTGCTTTTCGTTATTAACCAAATTTATAACCGCAGTTTTAAGCCCAGAATACGAAAAATTTAGTGAATCATCGTGAAGAGGAAACGGCAATTTATAAGTATGTTTCCCTTCCTTAGATAATTTATCAATAGGAATTCCACCAGGATAAGGAAGACCAAGTGTTCTTGCGACTTTATCAAAGCATTCACCGATCGCGTCATCTTTAGTTTCGCCAATAATTTCAAAATCCATCGACTCTTTCATATAGACAAATTCAGTGTTTCCACCGCTCACAACGATAGATAAAAGAGGAAATTTTAATGGTTTAACAAATTCATTCGCATAAATATGTGCAGCTAAATGATGCACAGGAATAAGCGGTTTTTTATAAAGCATCGCTAGTGTCTTCGCAACTTGCATGCCGATATGAAGTGCTCCAACGAGGCCAGGGCCGCGAGTAAAAGCAAAAGCATCGACATCTTCTAATTTAATATTGGCTTTTGTTAAGGCCTCATCTAAAACATACAAAACATTTTCCGCGTGTAGTCTAGAAGCGAGCTCAGGCATAACACCGCCGAACTTTTGATGCATGCTTATTTGGGTGGCCACAACATTTGAAAGGAGCTCGCCATCTTTAATAACTGCAATCGCGGTTTCATCACAACTTGATTCAATTCCTAAAATAATAGCCATAATTTACATCCTCTTCACCATATAAATGGCATCTTCCCCGTCTTTATAATAATGAGGTTTTAAACATATGTCCTCAAAACCAAATTTATGATACAAATTAATCGCTGGAACATTAGATTTACGGACTTCTAAGGTGATAAATTCAACTTTTTCTTCGCCACTTGAAGGTAGCAATGAAATCATCTTCTCTAATAATGAGGAGGCAATTTCTTGATGACGATAATTCTCATTAACCGCTATTTGAACAATTGATGAAGAATTAAAAGTTACGATATAATCGAGATACCCCACGATTTTGTTATCGCTAATAGCAACTAAAAAAACATTGACTGGATTTTTAGATAATTCATAGGCGATGTCTTCTTCTTTCCAAGGCTCATGAAAACATTCCTTTTGCAAAGAATAAATAACCTTTAAATCTTCTAATGACGCTTTACGAATTATCATTTTACAAGATCCTTAAGATAAATAGGATTTAGCGAGAATATATCTTTAACAAGATTTTTATCATTTATCGAATTTGCTAAATTTAATGGAATATTATATTCAACGCTTTTTTTATTAAAGACGTCGCTATCTCCTGATAGAAGGAAATTAGGATGCTCATCAATATATTTAGCAACTTCTTCATTTGGCAATACTTTGTCTGCAACAAGTTGTTTTTCGCCTTCATAAACCGCGAAATAGGAACGCCCACTTCTTGCGTTAAATAAACAAATTGTTGGTGAATTACCATGTTTTAATAAGGAAAGAGAACTAACTTTATATAATTTAATCTTTAAGGCATAAGCCATAACCTTGGCGATTGTTAAGGAAATTCTAACGCCAGTATATGAACCAGGTCCAATGCCGACGACGATAGCGTCGAGCTCTTCTTTTGCTACTTTATTTCTATTTAAGATGTTATCGATTTCGCTAACCATAACCTCGCTTTGTCTTTGCCATGCTTCATAGAAAATAGAGTCATATAAAACACCATCTTTAGCTAAGGCGACAGTTAAATATTTATTTGATGAGTCTAGTAATAATTCAAACATTATTTGTTCTCCAAAAGTTCAAAAATCTCTTTATAGAATTTATCATCAGAAGAAATGGTAATCCTGCGCTTATCATCATCGATTCGAACTAAATCAATATTTAAATGTTTCGCTGGAATCAAATCTTTGATAAACATTGGCCATTCGATAAAGGTTATGCCATCGCCTTCAATAAATTCTTCTAAGCCTAAATCGGTATTCGCATCTTCTAATCTATACGCATCAATATGATAAACAGGAGGTTTAACCTCAAAATAACATTTTAAAATATTAAAGGTGGGCGAAATGACGTGCTCTTTGTAGCCTAATTCATTTAGCACGCCTCCAACAAATGTTGTTTTGCCCGCGCCTAAATCACCAGTTAATAAAATCACATCACCCCTAGTAAAGTGAGTCGCTAATTTTCTAGCTAGATTAATTGTGTCTAGTTCATTGCTACTAATATAAGAATAGATTTTCATAATTTGACTTGTTTATTATATAACTTTGTTATACTTTTATTAACATGAAACGCAAAGTCATAATCATTGGAGGTGGGCCAATCGGCTTATACGCCGCCTCAAAGTTAGATGATTATTTGCTAATTGAAGCTTCTACAAATCTCGGAGGTCAGCTAACTAGACTTTATCCAGAAAAGGAAATTGTGGATATTCCTAACATTCCATCAATAACCGCAAAAGAATATATCGAATTGCTCAAAAATAAAATCGATCTATCAAAAGTTCATTTAAACGAAAAGGCCATCGATATCATCCCTGGAAAACCAATAATCGTTAAAACAAATAAAGATGAATATGAATGTGATTATCTAATTGTTTCAACAGGTTTAGGCTTCTCTACACCAAGAAAATTAGGAATCGAAGGCGAAGATGAATGCAAAAACATTCTCTATCATCTAAGCGACTATAAATTCTTGAAAGATAAAAATGTAACCATCTTCGGCGGAGGCGACTCCGCGCTAGATTGGGCGAAAGAATTATCAAAAATATCCGATAGAATATCATTAATTCATAGAAGAAGAGAATTTAGAGGCAACAAGGATACGATTAAAGATTCAAAAAATCTAAAACTATATCTTCCATATGTGCCATATTCATTAAATGTAAAAGATAATTTAGCCAAATCCATCACCATAAAAAATGTCGAAAATGATGAATTAATCACTCTTGATGTCGATTATATTTTAGTAAATTATGGTAATATCGCAGAAATAACGAATTTTCCATTAGAAAAAGAAAATAATTTCTTCCTAGTAGATAAAAACTATCGCTCAAAAGATTGTATCTTTGTTGTCGGCGATGCCTCGACATATAACAATAAAAAAAGACGTATCGCTCCAGGAAACGAGGAAGTCGATACGATAATAAAGTTTATCAGTTAACGATTCTTTTAAATTCTTTGAAATATCTTTCGACAGCGTTATTATCGAATGGATATTTTTTCTCTTTCATCAATTCGTATGTTTTATTAACAGTCTTACTCAAAATAGAGCGAATATCTTCTGGATAATGTTGCTCTTTCGCGTGTTTATGATATTCGCTTACATCTAAAAGCCTAGTCGAACCATCAACATATTGTTTAACATCGAGATCGTAATCAATGTATTTAAGAAAACCTTTATCGTATATCGTCGGGGAGGCAATATTGACATAAAAACAAACGCCATCTTCTTTCATCATCGCGATGACATTAAACCATTCCTTCTTCGACATGATGAATATCGCCGGTTCCTTTGAATGCCATTTACGTCCATCGCTTTCGATGACTGAAGCGCGAATTGATGCGACGATAAAATAATCGGTTGTATCATCGATAACAAGGCCATGGCTCCATTGTCTATGAAGCTCACCGTTATGCTTATAAGCCTGCACAATTATCCATTTTCCACGGAGTGAATTCATTTATTAAATGCCTCAATAAGCTGGCAGAACTCCAGCAACTCTTCTTTATATTCCATCATCGGTGATGGATCAAATCCGTGTTCAAGAGGTAAGACCATCGTCGGATCATCATAGCCTAGACAGACAAATATTTTGCCATTATGAAGGGAGATAGCAACGTCGATGAGTTGCTTACCAGTTTTAATTTTTTTAATTTTTGAAAGAATGTCTTTAGTGAGAACCTTTTTCCAATTTGCATTGTTAGAATAGACGAGAAATTTATCATCTTCTAAAACATTTTTAATTTCGTCGATATTTGTCGGAGGAAGCGCTCGTTTATCGCCTTTGATATAAATAATAATCGGATTAGCGTCGTCATAGCTTGCGGGTCCAACGAGATATTTACCGACGAAAACAGGAAGCATGCGCTTATCAGTTTTTACCTGCGCGGCGGCTTCAACGACCATTAAATGGAGTCCGTTATAATCAAAATCAGTTAATCCGCGCGAACCAACATCAACAACATCTTTATAAAGAAGATTTTCATCGAACTGAATTTTTTCAATTTTTCCAGGAGTTTGAATTTGAATGTTGCTAAATTGTTTACCCTTAAGAGTAAAGTCGCTCACGCATTGATAATAATTCGTAAAATATTCGCGCATCTTGCGGTTTATAACCCTTTTGATAAGCAAACTATATGTAAATGTTAAGACTAATGCTAAAGCAACAGTGATAACCATCGTTGGCATAACCCATGATGCTTGTTTGCCATCGCTATCTTTTCCAATATTAGGAAGAAGCACCCAGGCGCAGACGACGATAACTAAGCAAATGATGCCGACAACCCATTTAATTATCTTTTGTTTATTATAAAAGCTTAAAAAGACCTTACGATTTTCTTCAATTTGTTTCAAGGAATCATCACTATATTCAAAAGACTCGACAACCTTGTCGTAGATTGGATCGTCGCTTTCCTTGTTATCTACTTTTGTAGATACATCCGCGTTTTCATCGTGTGTTGCGCTCAAATTTTCGTGTGTTGTAACTTCATTTTTATTATCGACTTCTTGCTTATTGTCATCGACTTGAAGTTCTTTTTCTTTCTCTTTAGCCATAGTTATAAATTCCAATAATTCCTTATAGGAATATACCACAAAATTCTAACGATAGGAAATGAATGAAAAATTCGCTTCTTAATTTACGCTTTTAATCGGGTAATGACGATTGATTGATAAAAACGGTTTATATAAGAACATAACTACGACAATCGCAGCCGTCCCAGAAAGAGGAATATAAACAGCGTTATATGTTAAAGCTTGGACTAAATCGAGCCCATAGATAAGCATTGAACTAACTGTCGAGCCAATAAATCGCACTAATGTAGATAATACTCCACCTAAAAGAATGAATAATTCACCTTTGAGCAAAGATGTATTTTCGTCAATGATTATCTTTCTAAATAACCCGAGAATGGCAACTGAACCAAAAGCGATGAAATAATCAAATGGGAACGTAACAAAACCATAGCCATCGCTGATACAAGATAAAAGTCCATAGACGAGTCCACCGGCGACAAGGCCATGTAAAGGACCTCTTCTTAAGGCGATAAAGAATAGAGGAAGCATTTGAAAATTAATTGATCCCCCAGTTGAGCCAACGGGAATCTTAATAAAACTAAGCACAAATGCCATCGCAATTAAGACACCATCCTCACAAATCGATGCGACATTATCGCCATATTTCTTTGGCGAAGTTAATAGCGATGCCAAGCTTGATAAAAGAGTGAAAAAGATTGCTAAAGCTAATCCATAACCAATCTCCGCGGATTTATAATTTTCAATTAATAATTCAGCAAAATAAGAGAATATTTCTTTCTCAACAAGCAATAACAAAACGGCGATTAAAGAAGTGAAAACGCTGATGATAGCGATATTTTCGGTATCTTTGAATTTATTAATTAAATACATTAAGGGTAGTAATCCGCCTAGAGAAATAAATACAAGGATAACAATAATTAACCATATAGGAGTTAAAGAAGAATTAAATAAATCCCATAGGTGCACATCAAAGTATTCACTAGTATCTCCAACTTCTGTTTTATAGGTTAAATCCACTCCTAAAAGAAACAAAATAGCGATGATAGAACAGACTAATGGCAAATAATACTTAATCTTATTAAATGCTTTTTCTTTCATAAAAACCTCCATCTCGGAGGTAATAAAAAGGCTACCTCCGCCAGCATTACCTGGATCAGGTCCCGTCGAGTTCTCAATTAAACTCCTCTCAGCCTCAAATATGAAGCTCCGGTTGACTAGATTATAGTTTTATCTATTGCACCAATCAATAGTTTTTACGTTATTCGCTCTTAAAAATTCATTGCATTTAGAGAATTGGTGTTTATCAAACCAACCACCTTGATTCGCGCTTAATGGAGACGGGTGGCTACTTTCTAAAACTAAATGTTTTGGGTTATTTAAATAACGTTTATATTTTTTTGCAAAATTTCCCCAAAGCATAAATACAATAGGTTGGTTTAACGAATTAAGATAATCAAATAAATCTCTCATCAATTGTTCATATTCTTTTCTTTTATGAGATAAAGGTTGATGGGCAATAACCGTTAAATAAGCATTGATTAGAAAAACGCCTTGTCTAGCTAAATAAGTTAAATCTCCATCTTCTTTCATAGATATCGATAAATCGTTTTCAAGTTCTCGATAAATATTTCTTAACGAAGGAGGTAATTGCTCACTTGATGGTACAGAAAAAGATAGCCCCATCGCTTGATTTTCATTGTGATAAGGATCTTGCCCAAGGATAACGACCTTAATATTTTCAACAGGTGTTAATTTAAATGCATTAAATAATAAATCTCTTTTTGGATATATCGTTTTGGTCTTATATTCTTCATCAAGAAAAGACATTAAACATTTAAAATAATCTTTATCTTTAATACTTTCAAAAAAACTATCCCAAGAATTATTAATCATATGAATATTATGAAATCATTAACCGGTTAATAAAATGCTTTATTTATAAATAAACGAAAAATAGTAAAATAAGAACAATGAAAAAAGTTCTATTCGTTTTCAATCATCCTGCGCCTTATAAAGTGAGACTATTAAACGAGATTGCTAAGTTTTTAGATTTAACAGTTATCTTTGAGCGAGATAAAAATAAAGATAGAAACAAAGCTTTTTATTTTGAACATGAGATGAATTTTAAAACCGTAAAAATAAATGGACTACCAATAGGCAAAGAAAATATCATCTCAAACGGTGTAAAAAATCATATAAAACATAACCATTACGACTTAATTATCATGAACGGTTATTCGCAATTTGCCGAGATGAGTGCAATTAATTATTTAATAAAAAAACACATTCCTTATTGCTTATATATCAACGGAGGAATAATCAAGGAAAGAGAAGATTTGATACATCGCCATCTTAAAAGAAAATATATTTCTCACGCTAGTTTCTATCTTTCGCCAGACGATAGGTCAAATGAATATTTAATCTACTATGGAGCGAAGAAAGAAAAAATATATAACTACCCTTACTCAACAATTTATCGAGATGAAATTATTCATAAGTTATTAAGTGAAGAAGAAATTAATAAAGAAAAGATAAGTAAAAACATAACCGCGAAAGAAGTATATATATCCGCAGGTCAACTAATTAAAAGAAAGAATTATTTATCATTAGTTAAGTGTTGGCCAGAGGATAATAACAAGCTACTTTTAATTGCAGGAATCGGCAAAGAAGAAAAAGCAATTCGCAAATATTTGAGGCAAAACGCCATCAAAAATGTAAAATTGCTTGGCTTTTTATCTCGAAACGAATTGTTCTCATATTACCGAATTTCGAATGCATTTATCTTCCCAAGTAACGAAGATATTTATGGACACGTTATTAACGAAGCGATGTCGCAAGGCTTGCCAGTAATATCATTGCCTAATGTTAATGCTGCGAGAAAACTAATACATAATGAAGTAAATGGTTATATATTGCCTGAGCTTAATAAGGATTCTCTTCTCAGAGCGTTAGATAAGGCGGCAACACTAGACAAAAGCGAGTCAATCAATGAAGCTAAGAAAAACACCATTGAAGAGATGGTGAAAGTTCATAAAACCATACTTTTAAATCAATAAATACTGCATTTTAATGTACAAAAGTTTTACCGACATTTTTACCGACATTTTTACCGACATCAATTTATTATGGTTTTTGGCAAAACAACAATTATTTTAGCTTAATAAAAACTTATTTGACTATTTCCCAGTAACCGCCTTTATCTCCGCCGACTCGTTTTATTTTATTTGATGTTTTTATAATTCTTTCAACGGTCTTTGTAGTCTTGCCAAGAGCAATTGCCATTTCCTTCTGTGAAATTTTATTATTACCTTTTATTAATTTAATCAATTTATTCTCATCTTTCGAAGACTTTTTAGTTTTTTTGTTTAACTTTTCTCCGACATTTTCTCCGACATTTTCTCCGACATTTTCTCCGACATTTTCTCCGACATTTTCGAATTCAGCAAGTGTATTAAAAGAGAGCTTCACCGTGAACGAGGTGTTATCCTTGCTAAATTCGAAAGCATCGGGGCCGTACTTTCTAATAATTGTATTAACACCTTTTCCACTTTCTTCAAAATTTTCAAACTTCATAAAAACACGAGCAAGGTCTGGATTGATAGGAATAGACTGGCCACGTAGGAATTCCTCTTTAGTCTGAACGGTTAATGGGCTGCCATGAGAATAAACTTCTAAATGATCGCTGAACAAAAACACAGACGGTCCACTTCCAGATGAATAATCATTATGTAAAACAGCATTGATATATGCTTCTCGAAATGAATCCATATCAAATAAATATTCATCTCTTCTCGAAGCTTTTCCGGGATCGAAATAAGATCTAACTTTATTTTCTATTTTTTCCATATATTCAGTTAAATCATCAATAGTCTTTAAAACGCAACAATTACCAAACTCTTTTCTATATACAAAATCAGACCTTTTATTAACGCCTACAAATTTAGTAATTTTTAAAGACATATCGAATTGATCGGATAACATGAATGCAATGTAATTAAATTTGCCTTCCTTTGTAAGCATATGGTTATTTGAAAACAAATTATCTTCGTTATATGTAATGTTATATTCATCAAGATAAATTCGAAATATTCTAAAAGTTAAATCCTGTCTAGGAGATTCTTCTTTTGATAACGAAAATTCTTCACCGTTAAGTATTGACCATAATTTCTTTTCACATTTTGGATATTTATTTAATGTTGTTTTGCTTGAACCGACTCTTATATAACGAATGCCTTTGTAGTCGGTGATTATATCACTTGATGCGGGTATTTGAAGATACACAATTCGCTTGTCATCAATTAATTCTTCTTTAAAATCTATATCAAAACGAGGATTTAAATTTCTTGATAAATAATGAGAATAATTTTCTCCGTTTACTTCCTTCTGATAGTTAAATTTTGTGTTGGTTAATTCTCTAGTTTTATCATTAACACCCCAAATTAAATAAGCAAATTCTTGCTTTCGGAGACATGCTCCATTTGATAAAGCTGAAATATATTCACCAATTTCGTCCTTATCGCGAAAACTATCTTTGAATTCGATGTATTCACATTCGCTTTTATTGTTAATAATGTTAAGCAATTCGTCCTTGTTCATCTTAATGAAATAATAGCATAAATAGACATTAAATTGTTTATGCAAGAGCAAAGATTGAGAAAGATAGAATATTTATCCTATTTTTTATATTGCTTGAGCAATTCTTTTTCAATTTGCTTAACTAGTTTTTCACTCGAAAGATTTTCATTAAAATAAGTTAAATTGTTTGAACCCATTGTTTCTTTTTCTTTTGAAGGAAGCGATAAGAAATCTTCTATACATCTAGCTATATCTATTGGATTTTCATTTGAAAATAGAGTTCCTTTAGCTTTTTCTAACAATTCTTTGCCATCGCCTTTAATAACGCCAATTAAGGGCTTTTGGTATTTCATATATTGAATAGCTTTATTAGGAATTGTTCTTCCGACATAGCCTTCATCTTTAAGAGACACAATTAAAGCATCTGCATTTTTATAATATCTTTCAGCTTCTTCAATCGGCAATGCCCCATGATAAAAAATCCGATCATTCATCTTTAATTCATTGATAAGTTCAAGAATATAAATGAGTTCGTTTCCCATCCCCATTAGATGAAAAGCGGCATCTTTATTTGAAATTAACGAAAATGCTCTAACTAAATTCTCGGTCAACTGAAGCGTTCCGATATTCCCAGCATAAACAAAATTATATTTATGATTATATTTAATAGCCTCTTTCTCATTGCTTTCACTTTGAATGATAGGTTGATTGATATAGACATATTCTTTATCTTTTAGTTTTAATACATCATGAAAATATTCTATAAATGATGGCGAAGACACGATGATTTCATCGCACTTTTTGTATAGATTCCTGCTCCAAAAATAAAGGAATTTATAAATAAGAGAGTTATATCTAACAGCCTTTGTCACAACTGTTGATTCGGGCCATAAATCTTCACAAATTAAAATGTGAGGAACGCGATGCTTTTTTGCATAAACAATCGCTGGAGCAATGGAAATAACCGGCGATAAAGATATAGATAAAACAACATCGAATTCTTGCTTTAGATGTTTAGCAAATCTCTTCGCATTAAAGTAAAAAGACAAATAATTAAAATATATCGATGATTTACTATATTTTCTTGGAAATAAATTGATGCGATAAATCTCTACTCCATTAATAATTTCATATTTAACTTTCTTGTATTCAGGAAGTATGCGTTGAAATCCATAATTAGGTTTACCCGTGATAACGCTGACACGGTGGCCAAGTTTAACTAAACCTTCAGCGATATCCTTATTAGAATTCCGCTCCGGATAATAATATTGACTTACTAAGAGTATTCGCACGCTTCTATTATATAGAAATTATTAATAACGATGAAATGTTATTCGATTCACATTAAAGATTTTTAATCTTTTAAACATTATTGTTTATACTTATAACAAGCGATTATGAAAGCAAGTATTCACACGAATGTAGTTGTTAATTTAATAAGAACAGTCGCGATGACATTGTTGTCATTTATAACTTTTCCATTTGTCTGTCGAATTCTTGGCGATGCGGCATTAGGTACATTCTCCTGGGCTAGTTCGTTTATCTACTACTTCATTATTCTTTCTAAAATATCGATTCCAAATATCGCCGTCAGAGAATGTGCGAAGGTTAAAGATGATCCAGCTAAATTATCGATGAGAATTCAAGAATTCTTCATCATCCAAGCCATAACAACTTTGTTGTCGTTCATCTTTATGCTCATTTTAGTTTTAAGCATACCAACCTTGCATGAAGGTGATAATTCATCGATTATTTTTATACTTTCTTTAAATTTTCTAGCTAGCGTATTTGCTTTTGAATGGGTGTTCACCGCCTTAGAAAAACAAACATATCTTGCTATTAGATCAATTGTTATCTTAGCCTTCGTCGATATCTTAATCTTCGCATTAGTGAGATATAAAGAATGGCTACCTTTATATAGCTTTATAACTACATTAGTAACGATACTAACTGTCGTATCAAATCTTATTTATTTACCATCGTTAGTAAAATTTAAGAAAACAGGTTCATACAATTTAAAACAATATCTACCAATATTAGGAATCCTATTTTTAATATCCTTAACCGTTGCTATTTATAGTAAAACTGATTCATTTATCCTTGGTTTAATCGATGAGAGTAAGGCATCGGTAGGCAGTTATTCTGTCGGTATGAAAGGCGTTGATATTGTAATTGGAATTATCACCGCGTTAGGCACTGTATTTATGCCTAGGGCGTCTTCATATTATGCAAAAAACGACATGAAGAATTATGCAAACCTAAATAAATATGCGGCGAATATTTGTTTTTTAATCGTCGTTCCATTTATTGCAATTCTTTCAACGTTAGCTCAGCCAATCACTTATTTGATAAGTGGAGGCGATGGATATAATGAGGCGGGTAAGGTACTAATAGCCTTATGCTCACTTATGCTTACATATTCGTTATCTAATATTATCTATACGCAGATACTAATTCCTCAAAAGAGAGAGAAATTATATTTATATGTAATGCTTATCGGCGCGTTAACTAACATCGCTTTATCCCTTTTATTCGGCTTAGTTATCTTTAAAAATAGTCCCGCGTTCGGCGTGGCTCTAGCAACATCTTTAACCGACGCGATCGTATTAATCGTTTTATTCGCCTTAACCTATAATGATTCAAAGAAAATATTGTTTAATATAAACAATTTGAAGATTGTTCTAATCGGATTTATTCTAGGCATCTTTTCCTACTTTGGAGGAAAGGCCATCTTTAATTTAACAATAAATCTAACTTATGAATTATCGCTAATAATTGAAATAGCATCTGTCTTTGTTATAGGCGTTATTATCTATTTCACTCTTTTGATATTAACAAGAGAAAAATTAATACGTTCTGTCATAAAAAAGACATAACGTATTAGAGTTTTTCAACAATTGGACCGTGTTTATTGATTGAGACTAAGGCGACATTATGCTCGCCATATTTCTTTTTCATCTCTGTAAGAAAGTGATTAAGTTTATCAAGAGGAACTACGCAGATGATAGAGCCAGCAAAGCCACCTCCATTAATCTTACACGCCCCTTTATTATCCATTAACTCCATAGCTAAATCAGTCGCTTCTAATGGAGAATTTGTATATTCAGAGCCCACCATCATGTTTTTCAAATTATTCGTCGAAGATAATCTAGATTCGTTGATACAATCTAAGAATCCTTGCTCATCTTTATTTAATAAACATTCTTTCATCCTAATAACACGTCTATTCTCAGAGAAGAAATGTCTAGCTCTTTCCCGTTCAATGGTTGTTAGTGAAGGATCATCTTCGCTTTCACAATCTCTTAAGTAATTGTGGCCCATCTTCTTCGCAGCATTCCACATATCAGTTGGTATTGAAGAATATAAATGCGATAAATTGGCGTGACTACCGCCGGTATTGACAATAACAAATTGTAAATTGGCAAACGGGAACTCAATTTTCTCGACAAGAGGATTAGCGATATCTTTAAAATCGATAAATGAAAGATTGCCATAACCGCAGCCAATTTGGTCTAATAGACCAGAGGACTTACCAAAATCTGTATTTTCAGCATATTGTCCGGCTTTGGCGATAAATAATTTATCGAGTTTATCATCGTTATAAAAATAATTAAATATTTCGCCAATAAGCGATTCAAATGCTGCGGAAGATGACACTCCTGCGCCAGGGAAAATATGACTAATCGAGGTCGCATCAAATCCTCCGATATTCGCTCCGTGTTCTTTAAAGTATCGCGCGATACCGCGAATTAAACCGCTCGTTGAGGCGCATTCATCATCTTTTTTATCTAAATCTGATAAATCTAAATCGATAAAGCCATAACCAATAGAATTAAAGCGGACATGATTATCATCATTCGCTTTTAATACTGTTTCAATTGATAAATCGCATGTCGCAGCGATGCATAATCCGTGGTTATGGTCAGTATGATTACCAAGCACTTCGAATCTTCCATATGAAGAGGCTTTATGCGTTGGTTTATTTTTGAATGTTTTAATAAATTCGTTAATTAAGTCCATATCAGTTTATCTTCCTAAATTTATAGTAAATGAAATGCGAATATATCTCACCTTTATCTAAATAATGAAATTCAGCTTGGGAGGCACTTGGTTCAATAGCAATGCCTCGATGAGTTTTTTCTAATGACTGATTAAATGCTTCAATAGTCTCATAGTTGTCTGTGTATATTTGAACACCTGGATAATCAGTTTTAATATTCAGTTGATATTCTTTGTTCTTCAATTTGATTTGATAGATGCCATTGTCGAGTTTATCAAAATAGAAATAATGATCGTATCCAAGTGTCTTTGAATTAATTAAATAAGGGCAATTGATGTATTTAAGAATGTTTTTATATTTCGTAAAATCCATAACCTTATCAACATTTCTAATTTCAAGAGGTAATAAATCATTTGGATTAGGATGAAGATATTTAGAGGCATTAATTTTTAGTTTTAAAAATCCAAGGTTATCGCTCCCTAAAGAGAAATACGCATGATTTGTTAATGAACACATCGTTAGCTTATCGCTTGTTGCCTTGAAGGTTATTTTTAAACTGTCTTTGCCTATTGTATAAATGACTTGAGTGTTTAAATTTCCCACAAAACCTGGATGAGTTTCTGGATCTAGATATGAAAACGACACAACAATTGATGATTTGTTCTTCTTAATTATGTAAGCAAACTTTTTCGTGCTTAGACCATTATGGCCTCCGTGAAGAGTGTTCTCACCTTCGTTATTAGCGAGTGTAGAAACCTCACCACCAAGATTCACGGTGTTGCCTTTAAGGCGATTGGCCACTCTTCCGATCGTTTTTCCGTGATAGATATTTTCCTTAAAAAAATCATCCTTATTAGATGGAGTTAAAGTCATCAATTTATCATAATATTTAATTGAATATATCGACGCGCCTAAATCGCATAAGGTCACTTCGAAATGTCCATTTTTGATGAGTAAAAAAGTGAATGATTTATAATTAGAATAAGTAATCGAAATATTATTGTTCATAAAGTTATGATAATTATAACTAATTAAACTTAATTACGTTAGACAAATATTGACAAAAAACTTAATGTCTTACACTTTTTACTGTTTGTTACTAACTGAGACGAAATTCTCTTCATCCTCTTGACTAATTGAATACGTTTTATCAGTTCCAAATATCTTGGCAATATTACTACAATGTGAAGCAACACGTTCATAGCAGTTGATGATATCGACATAAATAAGCTCGATAAATCTCGTACTAATTTGACCATCTATCGATGTCTCTTTTTCAAAATGCTCATTGATTATGGAATTTAACTCCTCATTAAACACGCGTCTAGCCTTAATCACTTCAATGCCTTTAATTTTATCAGCTTCTTCATATACTTTAATCGTCTTATCAATAAAAGATACGGCCTTATCATTCATCTTAATAAATAGTTCTTTTTCTTCATCTTTTAAACTATCTTTCTTTTCCTTGATGTTACGATAGAAATTAATAAGATTCTCACCGTAATCGCCGATACGTTCAATGTCCTTACTGGCTTTAAGGATGCTAAGCAATAACGTAACATCATCTTCATTTAAATTATCTTTTTCGCAAGTTGATAGATATTCATTGAGCTGACGGTCAATCATATCGATATTCGTTTCAATATTTAAGATAAATTCAGCATCTTCTTCTTTGAAGGAATATAAATATTCCTTTATCGATTCAAACATCAATCTATCATAGGAAAACATTGTCAATGTTCTTTTCTTTGCTAAGGCGAGTCCCTCACTAGGAAATTCCTTCATCAAACCATAATCAAGAGGCTTAATTGGCTCTAACGCTTTTTTATGTTCATCGGTTGGAATAATTTTGTTGATGAGATTAGATATCGGCTTTAATAGAACAAAGAATATTGTTCCGGTGACAAGATTAAAGATTAGATGAGAAATAGCAATTTGAAACATCGGAGAAACATACCAATAGGCAATGCTTCCATCATCATTAACACTCGCCCAATAGTTAATATTTGATAAGAAGTCGCGAAATATATAAATAACTCCCATAAAGAGCAAGGCGCCAGTGACATTAAATAGAACATGGAATAAAGCAACTTTTTTGCTTTCCTTTGATCCGCCGATGGAGGCAAATAAGGCGGTAGAAGTCGTGCCAATATTAGCTCCAAAGAGAACTGGAAGGATACCAAATAAACTAATCGATGTACCCGCGCTTACGGCATATAATCCCTGCACAACACCAATAACTGCGCTGGAGGATTGAAGGCAGATGGTTGTTAATGTTCCAATAGCTAATCCTAACCATGGAGAAGTGTTTAATGTTTCAAAAAACGAGGCAAACCATGGTTCTTTTGCAATTGTTGATAGATTTATCTCCATGAGCCATAAACCAAGAAATAACGCACCAAAAGCAAAACAAAGTTCGCCGACATTGGCCAATTTCTTCTTCGTAGCAAACATCAATATCAATGAACCGACGAATAAAATTAGAGGAAAATATTCAGCTAAAGGAATAGAGACAATAAATGCTGTTATTGTCGTTCCGATGTTAGCTCCAATTATTATCGCCGCGGCTTGAATAAAACTCATAACTCCCGCGCGAACTAAACCAATCGTTAAAGCGCTTGTCCCGCTGGAGGATTGTATAATCGCGGTAAAAGAGGTGCCAACGAGTAAACCCTTCCACGGGCTATCGCTCAATTTATTGACAACGCCTGATAATTTCGATGACGCCATTCGTTTAAGCGTCGCCGACAATGCATAAATTCCATAAAGGAAGAGGCCTAAGCCAGATAGAGTCATCGTCCAGAATGCAAATTGATACCAGGCAAACATTTTTCGCCTAAATTATCGCAAGAACAATGCGATATAAAAACAAGAACTTCATGAAAGCGGTTTATATTATCTATTTTTGATAATAGTCGTCCTAAATTACTTCATCTAATACGAGAAATGAAATAATTGACAACAGTTATCTAAATTAAATAGTCAACCAATAAGTTCCTTTTGTCGCACCGACACGTTTAATTTTCCCTTCGTTTTTAAGTGTTTTAATTATTTGCGAAACTCTAGTTGTGCCTAAGCCAACAAGCTGTGAAATTTCTTTAATCGTAAATGTCGGGTTATTTTTAATAACGTCAAATACAGCTTTTTGCGATTTAGTTAAATCGTCTAACTGGCTATGACAATACGAAGGCTTATAAGCGAATGGAATAGTTACAATAATATGATTTGTTCCTATTTCAAACGCTTTTGTTGAATATTTTTGAACAATTGTAGGTACGCCATGACCAGTTTGTTCAATCATATTTAATTGTCCCATTATCTTTTGTAGTCCGATGTTGACAGGGCGAGAAACACCCATAAAGAATTCTTCTTTACTATAGTCAAAAGGTAATCCACCAGTTGAAATAATTTCTATGCGATCATCAAACATATATATAGCTGGAGGAACATTTTTAATCCATCGATTATGCAGGCAAGCATTAGTCCAGGCTTCATCGAAACATTTAGCGTCAAATAATGGGTATTCTACTCTTGTTATTCCCTTGCTTAAATCAACGCGCGTTTCATTAAATGAGATAACGTATTCATATGCTTTTTTCATAGCTATTAATAAGCATTGATAACCAAATTCATTACGCGAAATCATTTCAGTTTTATCGACACCACTAAAACGAACAACCTTGATGGAACAATTGTTGTTGTCTGATAATATCTCAGCTAGATAGTTAAATTTCCCGTTCTTAGTTAATAGACCTGTGTTCTTAAAAAAGGTTTTATTATCAATTGATAACTTATGTGAAATATATAGAGATTTAAGTTGTTCAAACGTAGGATTTTGATTAATTGCTTCAGCATTATCCATTAACGCTAATGAATTAGACATAATTAATTCGTTCATCACATCAGGTTCAATTTGTTTATCCTCGCTTGCAACGCGAATTCGATATTCGCCTTTGCACGAATATGGTTTGTTATAGCCTTGAGCTTCGACGACAATAATTGTTGAATTGTTGTAGAATTCAAAAGAAACCTTTGGAACAACATGAGGCAATATCAATTCATGAATACGTTTTCCAATCTTCTTCAATGTTTCCTCTCCAATGTTGTTATTTAACCCAATAATTGTCCCATCGTTAGCAACGCCAAAATAAAGCTTTCCTTTACCGCTTTTATTTAGCATTGCCGATAAACTCAAAATGCCCTTATCTAACTCCGCAATGGAGGTTTTAAATTCCTGATTTTCGTTTTCGAAAGGTATTTCTAATTTCATAATAATTTACTCGCAATTTTCTAAAATTATTATAAATAAACCATTGCCTGATTGCAAGGGATTAATACACTTTTAATACACTTTACGAGAATTATTAATACACTATTAACACACTATTGCTTATTTATTAATACACTTTTAATACACATTGAGGTGTACTAATCACCGTTATGCATAGCGTCCCGAGCCGATTTAACATCTATTTTTTGAAAGGTCACCATATCAACAAATGGTAATACGTTATCTAGTTGTTCTAAAGTTTCAATCGTCCAGACATTAATTGTTTTTCCTTGTTTGCGATAAGATATTGCTTCATCACAACTAACTATTCCTTGCTCGATATCAGCTCCATCAAAAAGTCGCACATATTCCCATTTCCACGATTCATTTCTATCGATTAATAGCTGTCTTTTGAAACGATTATCCATCATTTTAAGCGCATCCACATCAAATGAGATGATAACGATCTTACTAGAATCACTAATATCTTTTAATTCTTCTTTAACTCTTTTAACTAACTTTAGAGCGTTATTGTTATACGTCTTTAATTCAACAATAATAGGCACTTGTTCGTTATTTAAAGTTAGTACTTCTTTTAAAGAAGGGATTTCTTCACCATCTAATAGATGATAATTATCTTTGATTTCCTTAAATGTTAATTGTTCGATTATGCCATGTTTATTTGTCACGCGAAATAAATCGCTATCATGAGACACAACTAATTCATCATCTTTAGTTAGATGAACATCGAGTTCAAAAGCGAGATGATGATTAATCGCGTTTTCAAACGCTTTTAATCCGTTCTCTATACATTCATCATTAAATAACCCGCGATGAGCAATTAACTTAGGAATACTTTTATGTTCATTAAAGGTTTTTAACATTTGTTAATTCCAGAAAATCCGGAAGGGTTTCACACCACGCACAGAACTTTCTCCACTCCTCAAGTTTATGAAAACGTCTTTGAATATACATGGTCTTTAGTTGTTGATAATTGGTGGTCATCGTCGCCCCTAGGCAAAAGCCACATGGCAAAGACGCGACAAGTTCTCGCCACTTATCTACCTTGTTTGGATCTTTTTCATCCAAAGCATTATATTCATCGATCAAGCGCTTCATAATCGCAAGTATTTCTTTATTAGTTTCCTTAACGCATTGGCTTTCGACATCGAATTTAAGTAAACAATGCATCGTCGATTGAGAGGAAACAAAATCAAACCAATGATATCTTTGCGCTTGCTTCCAAAAATATAATGGGGCGGTTATATCTAATTGAACAATGATTCCCTTTAAAAAATTGTCATGTCCTAATCCATTACGGCATGAGCCTAATTTATACGCGCGTTGTTTATCCTTTTCACTAACTTCAGATGTATCAAATTTAGTTCGCATCGGATTGCCTGATGCCTTAAATGACTTATCTAAGCCGTAAACAGAAGTGTTCTCAATCTTAAATTCCATATTCGTTATCCTTTGCTATTTTTAATAAATTTTCATATAACGCCAATCGAGTTAATAATCCAACTCCGCCAGGAACAGGCGTTTTTAATCTAACATCCAAATCCTCTAAGGCATCGCCATGAAGGCCTTCTTCATCGCGGTTAATGCCAACATCGACAATAACTGCATCTTTTTTATATTTAAAACGGTTATCGAGGAAATGTTTTTTTCCAATCGCCACGACAACTATATCAGCATTTTCAATATAGCGATGCATATCATCAAATGATGTCTTTGAATGCAAAACTGTTACATTCGCACTTCTAGATAATAGTAGCTTAGCCATCGGCTTGCCAACGATGTTGCTTCTTCCGATGACAACAGCATTTTTTCCTAAAATATCAATCTTTTCGCGTTCGAGATAATTAAGAATCCCTTGAGGAGTGCACGGGTTTAATTTTGATAAGGGATTAAATCCATCTACATCCTTTTCTGGAGCAACGCTAATCTTGATTAATTCTTCATCGATTTGCTTTGGAAGAGGCATTTGAACGATAAATCCGGTAACTGAATCATCTTTATTTAAGTTATCAATTTCTTTTAATAAATCTTCCATCGATGCGTTTTTATCAACTTTATGCAATATAGCATTAACGCCTAATTCATTCGCATCTTTTAATTTGCCTTTAATGTAGATATTGCTAGCTTCATCATCATTCATTTGCACGATGACAAACTTAACTGGTTTATGAAGTTTTGAAAACTCATCTTTAAGTTCTAATTTTCTTTCTTTAACGTATTCTTTAATAGTCATAAACGAAAAACCAACTTCACTTGGATAAATATTATATTTATAAGATTAAGAAATAAAGTGTTTCATTATGAACTTGGCTTAAATGGATAAAAAAATGTAATAAAAAAGCATTAAGATACTTCAATAATCTCAGAATGAATTTCCATAAACTGAAATAGCAATGAATCTTGAGTACGAATAATATACTTGCCTGTCCATAATTTTTACATCGCGAGATATAATTTTGCTCTAGAATATTTCTTCAACAGTTCGAATTTTCGACCCTGTAATAAAACGATGTCACGTGCAATATCAATATAGGTATTTGTATCGATTGTAACGGCATTTTCATAATTAAGATAAACAATATTATCAACACGTTGTTGGAGTGTTTTGGGATTGAAATAGCGCAAAATTGAAAAAATATCCATCTAGTCTATCTTCATTAGATGCCTGAACATATGCTTCAAAACTCCTTATTAATTGTTTTTCCAATTTTTTGTACTGCAAAACTACTAGCTTCTGCGCTTTATCTTGACGAGAGTATGAAGGAGTATGAAAATAAAATCGAAGTATGAAAGAGTATGAAAGAAAATGAAAAGTATGAAGGAGTATGAAAGTAACCCATTTACCTTGTCTTTTGGCAATAAACCCTACGAATACGTAAGTAGACAAAAAGATAAAGAAGAAATCATTAATAAACTTACTAATGAGCCACCTGTATCACACTGCTTTGTTATAACAGGCGTTAGAGGTTCAGGAAAAACGGTGATGCTCACATCTATTTCAAGATACTTTTTAGAAAAAGAGGATTGGGTTGTTGTTGGTCTTAATCCTGAAGATGATATGAGGGAAGCTCTTGCTGCCAAATTATATACTTCAGCTAAGATCAAACATCTTTTTCTTGAAAAGAATTTTAACTTTTCTTTCCACGGGTTATCTTTTTCTATTTCTGGTAAAAATCCTATTCTAAACATTGATGATTTATTAAATAAGATGTTAAAAGAAATATCTAAACATCATGTAAAAATCTTAATCACCATAAATGAAGCAACAAATAACAAATATATGAAGCAATTAGCTTTATCATTTCAAATGCTCATCCGTGAAGACTATCAATTATTTATCTTGGCAACAGGTTTATTTGAAAATATCTCGGCACTTGATAATGAGATTTTTAATAGAACTCAAAAGTTTTATTTATCACCTCTTAATCTAGTAGCAATCGCTAGTTCATATAAAGCGACACTATCTATAGAAAATAATGAAGCTATAAAATGTGCAAAACTCACAAAAGGATACGCGTTTGCTTTTCAACTACTAGGGTATTTAATGTTTGAAGGTAAGAAAAAGACGATTGATGATGATTTGTTAAGTAAATATGATCAATATCTTGACGAATTCACCTATTCTAAAATATGGTCATCTCTAACTATGGTTGAGCAAAAAATCCTTTCATCGATAAAGTCAAATAATCCTGTTCCGGTTTCCAATATTCTAAAAGATTTAAACATGCCAAAAGAGTACTATTCGCGTTATAGGGACCGCTTAATCAAGAAAGGGTTAATAGATGGTTCTCAACGAGGGAGCGTAGTGTTAACATTACCTCGTTTTTCCGAATTTATTCAAAACAAATTACTATTTTTATAAAAAGACTAATTAAATAGCCTGGCTTGTTTAGTTTTTCAAACAGCCAATAGGAACTACAAATATTCCGTCTTCTCTTTTAAATGCATAATCACCGACGCCGATAAGGATCATCTTAAAGCTTGGTGAATTCATCTTACTTGTGTCGATTTTGTTTTCTAATGCATTTAAATTTTTAGCCGCTTCTTCAATTAAATCTGTTCCACCTAACTTGATTTCAATTAAACCATACTTGCCATTTTTTAAATGAATAACTGCATCGCATTCTAAACCGCTTTTATCTCTATAATGATAAACACTTCCTTTGATGCTCTCGGCATATATTCTTAAATCGCGTATACACAATGTTTCAAAGAATAATCCCATCGTTTTAATATCGTTAATCAAATCAGTCGGTCCAATACCAAGCGATGCTACGGCAATAGATGGGTCGATAAAATAACGATTATCTGATCTTCTTATCGCTGTTTTGCTCCTTAAGTTAGGATTCCATGCAGGCATATCTTCTATGACAAAAATATTTCTTAAGGCATTTATATAAGAAGCAATGGTATATTCGTTTAGGTTGCTTTCATCATTTACTTTGATATCGTTTTTAATTTGAGCATTGCTAATCGACGTTCCTTGATGCCTTGCAAGAGATTTCATTAATCTAGTAACTCTATCAATGTTCTTATTAACGCCATCAGCTCTGTTAATATCGGATTTAACGATTGAATCAAAATAATCATCGGCTTGATTTAAAGCAATATTGCCTTTCATATCGATGGCTCGAGGCCAACCACCTCTACAAATTAGAAAGGCTATATCATCTAAATGTAATTTGTTTATTCCTGATATTGAAACTGGATTAGAAAATAAATTAAACAAGCTAACTTCTCCAGATGATTCACTAGATTCATATAATGACATGGTGCGCATTTTCAACCATGTGAATCTCCCGGTCCCGCTATGAGAGATTGATAGAGAATCAACCGGGACTGATGAGCCAGTTAAAATAAATTGACCTTCTTTACTTCGAGAGTCAATCTCATATCTAATAGCGTCCCATAGATTTGGCGTAATTTGCCATTCATCAATAAGTCTAGGAGTATTGCCGTTTAATAGTTTTTGCGGATCAATTTTTGACAAAAGAATGTTTGTCTCTTTTTTACTCGGCTCGTCAACCCTCAATACACTTTTTGCAACTTGTAAAGCAGTTGTCGTTTTGCCACACCACTTAGGGCCCTCGATAACGACTGCCCCTTTAGACAATAATTTCTCTATTAAAATCTCGTCAACAATTCGCTTTTTATATCTTTTATCATCATTGTTCATGATTATAATTATATTAATTCCTAGCCATTTGGCAAGAAATTGATTAGCCATTTGGCGACATTTTGACTAGCCATTTGGCGAGATTTTGATTAGCCATTTGGCATAATGTCAACTAGTGCATAGTCTTCTTTAATCTATAATATTTAGCCACGCTGATGGAAAGTTCACTCGCTGCTTCTTTATAAGTTAGTTCATTCTTATCAACGCGCGATAAAACATCTAAAAACTTCATTTTATCCACCTTTATTGGTTTTCTTCCTTTATATCTATTAGATGCTTTAGCCTTTACAATTCCTTCTTTTTGCTTTGCTTTCATTTGCTTATAGGCTCTTCCATATAATTCGATAAGAATGTCGTGGAAGGCTTTTCGATTGCTATCATCTATTCTTTGATTATTAAAAACAACATCATCTCCATAGCTGATATTGACTAATATTGTCTTAATTAACGCATTATTTGTCTTATTCCCATCATCGTTTAAAACAATTGTTTTTTTATCTTCATAGAGCTTAACAAACAACTTATCCCCTGAATATTGCTTTTTAGTTCGAATCAAATATTCAATAGGATCCATATAGTCCATATCGACTTCTTTAAGTAGTTCTAAATAATCTTCTCTTTTAACTGAAGGCACTCTTTCAGAGATGAATGTCGGAATCATATTCTCTCTAACATATTCGCTCTTCCTTAAATCAAGATTTAATCCAGGTATGCCTTGGAAATATTTCGAATCAACTAATTCAATTGTTGAATAAATAGGCTTAAAAACAAATTTAAATGTATCATCGCTATTGAGATAATAAAAAATATCGCATATTCGATAAATCAAATTATATGCTCCTTCAATGCAGATTGTTCCTTTAGATATATATGTTTTCATTTGTTAATCTTTCATATGAATATTTGATTATTTTTTCATAACGGTTTTGAATCATTATTTTATAAAACATCTTATGGATATCGCTTATGCAGGTAATATCGTCAATTAAATTGAATATATCCTTTAAATTAATAAGCGGATAAATTTTTAATAAAGCTTTATTTATTTCCTCAAATTGAAGCGATGAAATAACTTCAAAATATGAACTCTTATCGCCATTTAACTTTATTTGCGATGTTGGATATTTATACACCCTAGCATTAATTTGTTCTTCATCGTTTATAATAGATAGCATTTCTTCCTCATCTATCATATTTGGGTATAAGCAAGACCCGTTATCAAAAACAGGAGCTAAGCAATACTTATTGTCTCTTTTTAAAAACCCCCAGTTAGCGCCATGACGATCAAAATTTCCTAGAAGTGCATCAACAATATATATTTCAAAGAAGGCGGAAATGGTTTCATTTACGTTGGTAAGCTTTTTATTATTCATCAATAATTCAACAATGTCTTTGTAATCATATTGATATTGTTCTCTATCTATATCAATCGTTGATTCTCCAACATCATTAAAAGGAACAAATTGGTATCCATCAATAGTAAAGTCTTTACAAGCAACGACATTGTCGCCTCTATATGTGCCTAAAAAAGTGTCTTGACAATGAATTCCTAACATCTGATAAATATGGCTTCCAAGATATTCAGAAATAGTGTTATAACGCATTCCAAAAGGAGTTTTCTTTTGAAATTTAAGCATATAAGGTATGTCGTTGATTAAAATGCCAACCTTTTTCTCAGATCCTCCGTAGAATTTATTGCTCAATTTGTAATTTGTGTAGTCTATGTATTCCATACAAGATTTACATTACAAGATATTTACATTTTTTGCAATAGAGTATGATTTTATTTTTGCAAA
>CAVILR010000005.1:0-770 GCA_963643725.1 Lachnospiraceae bacterium
CTACCTTGCCAAGGTAGTTATGCGGGTTCGATTCCCGTCATCTGCTCCAAAAAGAAAAAGTTCCGATAATATCGGACTTTTTTATTTCTATGAAGGAATTATGAAGGAAAAGATACATTGGATTTGTTGTCTTCAAATATATCAAACTTAATCTAATTTAAGATAAACACTCCCTTCCTATCCAAAGCCTTTAAAAAGAAGTAACGGGCATCAACAACCCTTATTATCAATGCATAAAAATAAAATCTATCTCCATCGAGTGCATAGTTACGGCAATATCCGTTTCTTTTCCCTTGTCAATTAGTCCTTAAGTGACAAAAATTGAACTCTTCTTACATAGAAAACGAATAGGGTTAAACGAAGAAGAAATCGATATGTTATTATAAAATTTATGGTAAAGAAAGTTATTTTATTAGCACTAGAAACGATAATAACGGGTGGTTTGTTTGGTTATTTGACTTATGGCGCTATTCAAGGCAGTTATTTGATAGCAATTCCCTTTTATTGGATTATGTTTCTAGTAGCGTGGTCCACTTTCGCTAATTACATTCTTTAATAAATATACGCGCATCAAAAAGAAAGTACTGATTTGAAATCAAACTGGTTAATTATTAGTGTTTTTTATAATCGTTTTCTTAGTTAATTGTTTATTGAATTCAATGAATATAGGCGAAATTATTAAGGGCTAAAAAATAAGTTTTTCAAGATTCTTAGAAATCATTCTCGGCGAAAAGTTAACAAAATAGTGATTTATCGCCGTAGTTTAAAAT
>CAVILR010000005.1:780-36465 GCA_963643725.1 Lachnospiraceae bacterium
CTTATTATTTCTTCGATAATATCGACATAAAAACAAAATTAAATAACGAAAATATGACGTTTTTTTCAATATACATCGGCGAAAAGTTGGCAAAAAAGTGATTTTTCGCCGTGATTTATTAGATTTTCGAGCATGAAAATGCTAATATAATTTTGCATTAAATATTGTTGGAGAAAACCATGATAGGTAGAAGTAAAGAAGTTGACGAATTAGAACGTCTATATCAAAAAAATACATCAGAACTAGTCGTAATCTACGGCCGAAGAAGAGTTGGAAAAACATTTTTAGTAAACCAACTTTTCAACGATCGTTTTAGTTTTAAACACACGGCTTTATCACCAGAGGAAGATGAAAAAGTAAATTTAGAAAGGCAACTCGAACGATTTCACCAATCGTTAATTAAATATGGTGCTGATGCTAATAGCAAAATTCCAAAAACCTGGTTCGAAGCCTTTGATAATTTAGAACTGCTCTTATCAAAGAAAGATAAAAATAAACGTTTAGTAGTATTTATCGATGAATTTCCTTGGCTCGATACGAAGAAATCAGACTTTCTAAAAGCCTTTGAAGGATTTTGGAACAATTATGGATGCGCGAATAATAAATTAATGATTATCGTCTGCGGAAGCGCGAATTCATGGATGCAAAAGAATTTGATAAATAATGTCGGAGGACTTTATGGAAGAGTTACCTACGAAATTAATTTAATGCCGTTTTCATTAAAAGAATGCGAAGAATTCTTTACTTCCAATGATATTGTTTTATCAAGATATGACATCGCCACAAGTTATATGATATTCGGAGGCATCCCGTACTATTTAGGCTATTTTACAAAAGACTTATCATTACCGCAAAATGTCGATAACATCATTTTCAAAAAGTTCGCTCCATTAAAATTTGAATTTGACCGACTATTTAGCTCTTGTTTTGAAAATCCAAATTTTACAAAAAAAGTTGTCCTAGTACTAAATAGTAAAAGAATAGGTTATACGCGCGAAGAAATAGTTAAGGAATTAAAAATAGGTAATGGAGGTAATCTTACCGCAATACTAAATGCCTTAATTTCGTCAAACTTCGTCGAAAAATACAAACCATTTGGCACCCAAAATAATGTCTATTATTATCGATTGATAGACCCATTTTGTTTGTTCTATCTAAATTTTGTTCATAACAATTCAACAAGTGAAAATTTTTATGAAGAAAACGCGGATACACACCAATTTAGTACATGGAGAGGTTTGGCATTTGAAAATATATGTTTCAACCATATTTCTCAAATCAAATTCGCATTAGGAATACCTGGCATAAGTGTTAACACATCGGCCTATTATAGTAAAAGCGATAGTTGCCAAATAGATTTAATGATCACAAGAAAAGATAACATCATCAATTTATGCGAAATCAAATTCTATTCAGACAAATTTACAGTCGACAAAGATTATTTTTTGAAGGTTAATAGAAGAACTAATCAAATATTGGAAAAAGTATCGAGAAAATATGCGGTTAGAAATGTATTAATTTCCACATTTGGATTAAAGAAAAACGAATATTCTTCTGTGTTTTCAACCTCGATTACATTAGAAGATTTATTTAAATTTTAAATTAATATATCGATTGATAAAATTCATACCTCGGCGAAAAGTTAGTAAAAAAGTGATTTTTCGCCGTGATATAACTCACTTTCTTAAGAAGAAGTGTGCTACATTGTTTATCTAAAATTATATAAAAATGAAGGAAGAAAAAATGAAGACATTAAAATTAGTTGTCGCTAGCAATAACGATCATAAAATCAAGGAATATAAAGAGATGTTTAATCCATTAGGCATTAAGATAATCGCGCCAAAAGAGATAAACATTCATGTCGATCCTGAGGAAACAGGATGCACCTATGAAGAAAATTCATTGATTAAAGCTAAAGCCATTGCCGAATTCACCTCTTTACCTATCATCGCCGATGATTCAGGTTTAAGTGTCCGCGCCCTTAACGGATTCCCAGGAATTCATTCATCGCGCTACGCCAAAGAATTAGGGGGAAATAAAACCGCTAATGTTGAATTGATTAAAAAATTGCAACCTTACGAAGATAAAGGTGCCTCTTTTATCTGCGTCATAACCTTGATAAATGTTGAGGAAAAACCAGTTCAATTTAAAGGAATATGTGAAGGTTATATTCTAGATAAGCCTCAAGGTATAGCTGGATTTGGCTATGACCCAATATTTTATTCAATAGAAGCTAATATTTGCTTTGGGCTAGCTAGCGAAGATATTAAAAACAAATATTCGCATCGAGCGAAAGCCTTAGAAAAATTAGTCGATTATTTAAAAGAGAAAAATCTTATTGATTGAGCTTATGATCAACGATTAGCTGGCAAATTAAAAGAGCGATTGAAATGAGAGCAAAAAAGCCTGCAATTGGCACACCTATAAGCAATTTACCAGGAAAATAAAAGATTAAAAATACTCCAACGAATAAAAGGAGCAAAGATACCATATTTGCAAAAAATATTTTAGTTTTGCTTTGATATAACTTTCTAACGTCACGATAAATGGTGTCTATAACGCGCGTCTCATTAACATCGCTATCAAGTTTATGCAAAGGGTTACTTTCTAATGGGTATTTCCTTGCTAATTTCGCCTTTAAATCATCAATTTGTTTTTTAAGCGTCGTCTTATCAAGTTGACCATTAAGAGGCAAACTTCGAGAGGAAAAATAAAAGGAGAGAATAACTTCCTTGAAAGCTATGACATCTTTTAACGCATTTAAATACAATTGTTTTCCAAGTTCTTCGTAAAAGTGGTTATGAGATGATAATCGCATCTTCAAAACTGATACATATTCATCTAAATAGTCATTTACTTTTTTAATAAAATTAGTGACTTCTTCGATATTTAGTTTATTAACCTTTAAGGCTTCTTTGTATCGAATCATCTCTTCTTTTGCCTCAGATATAAAAGAGGAACGAACCGTTGACATTAATATAGTTGAAAGTATTAATCCCTTCGCCGCGTCAAAATCATCATCGTAAACATTTAAGACCAATTGAAAATGACTTCTAGCTTTTTTATATTCGCTAGCTTCAAAAAGCATCGTATTTCCAATTTCTGAATGCTTCGAAACATAATTAGCTAAATGTTTCGATGATTGCTCAATGGATATATTTTTAAAGCAATGCGGGCAATAAATTCTTGCATCGCTACCATCATAATCGATAATTTCATCGCAACATGGGCACATTATCTTTTTCATATAAGACTTCCTAATACACTTAATACAAGTGAAAAAACAATAAAGAATTGGGCTAATAAATAAGTTAGCATAATATAAAAATCATAACGTTTGAACTTTTTAATATATTTAGTAAATAAAATGATGATGTCGCTTATGATAAAAAACGAGATGCCGATTATAGCAAAATAGAAAAATGAACCATTGTTAATATATAAAATAATCATCAAAGGTAAGAAGGTGAATAAAGCCCCATAATATAGTCCAACACCTAATGCCTCTGAAACTTTCTTCGTATATTTTCTAGCAAAAAAGAATAGAAGGAGATAAAACGAAATAAAGCATAGTCCAATAATTAAATAATGAAACCATTCAAATGTTGTTTTATTTAATAGCAACGCTTCAGTAGCATAGCAAATATGACCCAAAAGGAAGCATAAAACACCGAAATTAAAATATTTTTTGTTCTTAATAACCACGAATATATCGCCAAGCATCCCGAGTAACGCCCCAACATAGATTAATGGATGATTAACCAAACTAGATAGAGCAAATAAGGATAAAGTAAGTAGACAAAGAGGCTTTTCGAGTCTTCGATAATGCTCTTTTTCTAAAAACGCCAAGGTGAGTTGAGCGATACAAGACAACAAGAATAATGCTAAGAATATATAACTGCCGACATTCAATTTGTTAAATACTTCGTTCAATGACATATTGTAATTATACATAAGTATTTTTTACTTTTAATTCAATTATCAAAAAAGTCTATCGAAAATTAATTTTAACAATGCTATAATCACAATGTTTGGAGCAGTACCCAAGAGGCTCAAGGGGACGGTTTGCTAAACCGTTAGATCGGGCAACTGGTGCAGGGGTTCGAATCCCCTCTGCTCCGCCACAAAATTACTAACATAGATTAAATCTATGTTTTTTTGTTTTTTAGCTCAAAAGTGCAACGAATGTGCAACTAGTTATTATTTTTAAGTGTTTAAAAACACCCTGACCTATTGAATAAAAGACATTCAATCACCCAGTCGTCTTCTTTCTTTTTTTGAAGATGATTTCTAGATGAGAAAATCTAGCAATCATAAGAAAGGAGTCGAAAAATGAAAAGAGTTCAAATGCTTATTACCTCATTAATAATCATCGCTCTTTGTTTAATGTTGTTAGGAAACTAACCCCATAAAACAAATTCGCTTATTTGAACTCCCTTACATTTTCCTTAACTTAAAAATAAAAATCAAGTTTTAATGTTATCAAACATTTGAGCTATTTCCTTTTTACGCGAAGGAAATAAATGAGAATAAACAGAAAGCGTAATCGCTGGAGAGCTATGGCCGAGCCAGGATGCAACTTGCATATAATCAGCTCCATTGTTAATTAAGTAAGATGCGCATGAATGACGAAAGCCGTGAAGAGATATCTTCTTTACGTGCGCACGTCTTATATATTTAATTAACGCGCGACGAACAGTTGTCTCCCCTACAACATGTTCTCCATCTAAAGAGAAAACAAATTTTCCTTTTCTTTCTTTCTGATCTAATAATTCTTTTAAGACTTTTAACATCGGATAATCGCGGACTGACGCTTGCGATTTTGTAGCCACTAATATTCGACCTTTAGAAAATGTCTTATTACTACTAGCTAATCTAATACGAATTGTATCAGAAGAGATATCACTCCAAGTTAAAGCTAATAATTCGCCGATGCGTAAACCTAGATAATAAAGAAAGCTAAATAATAAAACATAAAAGGGATTATCGACTTTCTTTATAAATTTCTTAAATTCAGGATAAGTCCAAAAGGAAATATCCTTCTTTTCACTTTTAATAGCTTTCTTGCTAACAACTAGTTTATTTTCTGATAGCTTCTTTTTAAATCCATTGAGATAACAAAAATCTAAATATTTATTTGCTAGATAAATATAGACGGAAGGATTCTTTTTTTGTTTATTAATCTTATCGCTAAGAAGAATGATATTTGAATTATCTAATTTCTTATATGAATCGATGAGCTTATAGATAAGACGAACTTTATTTATATATGAATAAGCGGTTGTTACTTTAAAATTATCTTCTAAATTTTTCTCAAAAGCCTTATGAATAAAATTATCGCTTTTAGCTTCTTCTTCATTATTATCAGAATGGCCTAAGCGATATTTATAAAGCGAGACAAAATCAAAAGCTTCTTGATAAGAATTGAACTTCTTTCCATTATCGTTACGAAAGAAATATATTTTGCCATCAAAGGAAAACTTAACAAATAGTCTTCCTTTATTATCTTTATAGACGCCAGGATATTTTTTGCCACGCATATTAGATGCCTTTTCGATATCCTTCCTCACGAGATAAACGGTCGTTATGTCTTTTCTTCATCAAGATAAAATCTTGCTCATGAATATACGCATACAATGCATGCATGTAATATTCATAATCTTCAATGCTTTTAATTAAAGGACAATCCTTATGATTGACTATCTCAAAAAAATAATTGATATCTTTCACAGGATCATAAAATTCACTTTTACCATCTTTGATAAGTTTTAAGACAGTCGATATAAAAGCGAAATGATTAACGCTTTGATAAGGGAGAGATGATAAACAAATATGTTTGAATGTTGCATTGAGCCCATCTAAGCCAAAGTCAATATATGAGCTACAACCATTATCATAATTGAGCTTAATGTAATAGCCATATCGTTCAAGTCGCTTGTATTCCATAATCATTCATCCTCCTGATAAGTATATTTTTCTGACAATTTAAGAACTTTAGATAAATCGTCGGATTTATATTTAGTGAACTTTTTAATGAATGTTTTGACATCTTCTTCACTTAACTCAGTTTTGCTTTCACTTTTACGGTAGTTATTTACAATGGCCCTATCGCGACTAGTAAATATCCTTCCTCCTGATACAGCAGAATAAACGAGGAAATCGCTAAAGAGTGAAGGTTCAGATAAAAGCATCTTTAAAAGGATTTTGCGATTCGTATGATAAAACCATTCAAAATTATCGACGATACTTTTTTCTAAGCGAGATTGAACAACCGGATGACATTTCTCAACGTTTTGCGTAAAGCTTTCCCATTTGCTCCAAGTCTTGTTAAGACAAAGATTTTTATTTTTCTTTTCTTCGATGAAAGTAATTAATCCAGATAGTAAAGATAAACACATCAAAGGATATTCATTGGATGAATTATTATTTTCATCTTCGCTCATCGCTTTATAAACTAAAGCCAAAGCTGATTCAGCAGTTTTATGATAAAAACGACTTTCATATCGTATCCAAGAAGGATAATTAACGATATAGCCATGCGCCAAACGTTCAGCTTTTTTATTATAAATACAAAGTTGAGAGCTACTTCTTCCTCCAAGCGTCGCCGTAAAGCCATCATGTTTTGATAGACGAATAGCAACTTGTTCATCATCACCTTCTAAAGCTTCTTCAATAGGAATGCTATTATCTAATGTCAAAGAACGAATACGAGAAATATATTCTCTTTTTTCAATCTTTTGTTTTATCTCAGGAATCGATATCGAATTTGAAAAATCATCGATAGCGATATCAATACGCGTGCAATGACCGTTATTTTGTGAGATTAACTCAAATAAGGAAAGCCAAGAACCACCTAATTCTTCAAATTCACGACACGCCGAACCTTTAAGTTCAAGAAGCGATGTCTCATCACCATATTTATTTCTAGTGAATTCTCCGCCGGAGAAGATATTGATGCAGGAGCCTAAATAATATCCTTCATCATATCCAAACGATGAATGATTATCTTCTTCATAATTATCGATAGTTAAAGATAATAGTTTTGCAAAGCTTTGATAAAACTTAGAATCCTTTGCAAATTTAAAATCAAAACGTATCTTTAGATAATCGATACAAATATTAACATTTTGCTTCATAGTCGTTTCCTCCACTTATTGAATTTAGTTAGTAATGTTTTATAATGTTTGAGGTGCTAGGTTATCTAATCGATAAATCCTTCCTAGCTGCAACAGTCCTCGAGTGACTGCAGAGAAGTTCGGCTCGAGTCCGAGTAGCGATCTAGTAATAGATCGTTTTTTTATATCTTTTTCTTTATAAAGACTCTACGAACCTCTACTACATCATCGGATTTAACATTCTTATGAATGATTTCTTTATTTAATCCTGATGAAGTTTCAAAAGTCGATATATAAACTTTCTCTAATACACCGCGTTTTAATTGACTAAAGCGTTTAGCATCAGGATTATAAAGATGAGATAAGCGACGATAATAATTACTTCCATTTTTATATTTACTAACTAAATACCAATGTGAAAAACTAGAGTTGCCGCCTTTATACATTGATGAATCTTTAATCTTCTTAATTATTTGTTTTTTCATTTAATCAAATCCTCCTATTCAAATATATCTACTATGGGTGTTACTCATCCCCAACGCTAATATGATTAAATCTTTGATTTAAAACAAACCGACATACCGGGGTTAAAACTATCGATGTATCTTTGCTCATTTAAGCCCACCTCCGAAGTCAAAGAAATCGTTTGCTTCTTCTGAAACGGAGGAAACCTCCTTACCATCAGAAGAAGCTAAAACGTCTTCATCTTTTATTTCTTCATCGACAAGAAGGCGGTCGATGAAATAGCTATGTTCACTTCTAAGCTCATCAGTTGACGCGACAAGATCAGAAAACGATGCACGTTCATTAATACCGTGCGTGGCGTTATTCTTTTCTTTAAGGCGAAACGCCTCATAACAAGCAGTTGAATATCTATCAGCAAATATCTTTTTATTCATCAGATAATATTTTTCGTTCGCTTCATCCACTGAGATGGAACCGTCAATGTTTCCATGACTCAGTTTAAGTGGCTGAACGCGGTAACCAAACGTATTATTAAAATAAAGTAAAAGAAGATTGCTAGCCTTCGCTAGCTTTGAATATAAATATGTAAAGACAGTATTATCTTCTCTAAAGAAGCGATAACGCACGTAAAAGCGTTTGTAAGAATTGACAATAAATTCTAAAGCCATCGGAAGAAGCCAAAGAAGCATAAACGCAGACTTATATTCAGAATTCTTTTTCTCCATCCAGATATTAGATTCGCATAGTGAGTTAACATCAGTTCCTAAAGAACCAAGTCTTTGGTCATCCCAAAAACCTTTAAAGAAGCATCGATATCTAATCGTCGTGAGATGACGGATAAGTTTAAGCGTTTCATTAAAACCGTCATTCTTCTGATTAGCTTCATCATCGAGCTTCTTGAGTTCTTTATTTTCTAACGTATTTCCACGTTCCTTAGATATTTCAGATATCGAGCAAACGCATCCATCCAATAAATTGGAATAAGGATTATTAAATACAAATTTCTTGCCGACACGGAAAGCATCATAATCTAGAACTTTAGAATAAAGGGGATTAGCAAATTCGCTTCCATCCGCATGGAAATAATTATCCTGATAGATAGCGAAATGACCTAAAGTCATCTCATCGCGGTCAATACGTATCGAATAGGTAGAAAGAAGTAAAGATGAGCGATATAAATAGTAGGCCATCGTATAATCAGATAGATCATCGCGAAGATGATGAATCTTTAAAGAATCGTAAACCAATGTGCTTTTAGGATTTAGCTTATAACCAAATAAGCTTCTTTTATGCTTATCGTAATAGCTTTGAAAAGCATATTTAGCTTGAACTTTGTTTTTAAATGATTGCTTATCAATCCATCGCTCGAGCTTAATAAGTGGAAATAAAGGGAAGAGAAGATGGACTTCATTAAGAATATCTAAAGCCTCCTCTCTAAACATGCTTAATGAAGATATAGACATATCAGTTACAAGTTGCGTTTTCCCCGCCCCGGGGGTGCCAAAGACACCGGTTAAAACTCCTAATTCATTAATGAATACACGGTTATAACCTTCCATTCTATTAAGCTTCTTATAAGCCCTATTTTTTCTAAATAGATAAAAAGCAATTAGCAAAATAACTATTAATCCAGGAATTGAAAATGTATGGACTAAATCGATTAAAAATAAATAAAGAGCAAAGACTGTATCAAATAGTCCACGGACATCATAACTAAGAAGAAAATAATAAATTCCTGAAAAAGCAGTTAAAAGAAACGGTAATGCATTGCACATATAGGCAATCTCAACAATAAAAATCCACTTGAATAAGGTATAAAAACGACAATTCTTGATAAAGTCAATTTCATCCTTTATCCATTGATTAATAGGTATGAGATATTTCTTCTCAAAAGCTTTAAAACGAACTAAGCTATGAGAATCACCAGTTTTACCGTTTTCCTTAAAAAATAATTCCTTGATGAGAATATAAATAGGAATGATTAAAACTAGACATAGTAAAATTAATAAAATGGAAAGAATGACTTCTGATGCATTGCCTAAGAATAGACCATAGAAATCGAGCATGATAAGGAAGCGTAACGATAAAACAAATGAGCTTCCAAATTCATTCCAATCAGAAGGAAGATATTCATTATATTTATAACCAAAATTCTCAATAATTTGAGCATAATTAAATTCAGGATAAATCTTCTTATTTTTGAATAATTGAACGAATAAATATCGTAAAACGCCATAAGTGTTATTAAGTGAATAAAAGATACGGAAGACGTTTTCATAGAAAAAGAATCCGGCAATTAAAAGTAGGCCAAGTAAAAAGGCAATAGTTAAGAAATATCGATAATTATTCTTAATAAACATTTTCATAACTCAATCCCTAGATCTACCACTCCGTTATTAATGAAAAAATTGCTTCCTGAATAAAGCTTGTCAGAAACAAATGAAAGGGTTGATGATTCAACTCCATCATCAAGGGTCAAGGTATTTCCATCCAAAGAAACAAAATACAAAACATCAATATTCCATCGATAGACTTCATCATCGCCTTGATATCCAGAGAGCGAAAGAAGTCTTTCATCATCTAAAAAGTAATAGCATTTATTAATTCTCCAATTAACAAACTGGAGATTAGTAAAGCTAGAAGGAATAACCGCGTTTGAAAAACCTAATGAAAAGGCATTGTAAAGGCAAATAATAACAAAACACAAAGAAAGAATAAGAATAATCTTTAAACCTTTGTGTCTTTGATATGGATAAGTCATGCGATATTCCTCCTTTCTTTTTTGCTTGACAAGAAACAATTTCTTTAATTTAATAATTCATGTAACTTGTCTTACCGGTTGCAAGCAGCCAGCCTTAATGTCAATCATTAAGCGCGTCAAGTTACTTTTTATTTCGCTTGCTCCGCCTTTCTAAATAATCAATATATCTTTCGTCTTCTTTGCAGAAGTTCCACGAGCCATAAGGCTTAGAAAAACAATTACTTTTGTCTTTAACTTTTCCATGACGTAAATAACAAGTTTTATTGCAATTAGGATTCGGATTCTTCCTCAAACGATGATAATTGTTTAAGTGACCCTTAACAGGCGAAGTTGTCATTGTATATCCTTCCGTAAGCTTTTTATCAGAATGAGTGACCGCAACAAAATGACGCGTTCTTTTATAAGAGCGAAAATGATATTTATTTATTCCTTTGTAAGACTTATAAGACATCATCTTCTCCTACGTTTATTTGAGTCATTTTTGCCGCTTTTCTCTATAGCGCGAGACATCCTTATTGAAGGATACATATATTTAAAGAAGATAAAGACAGCAATAATTAATCCAGCAATTGCAAGGATTCCAAATAAAAGAGCTTTCCAATTAAAGTTTTTAATAGAGCCCCAAGGTTCATTTGTATCAGGAGCTTTAGCATCAGGAAAATTAGAAACCGGATCTTGAACAACAGGAATGATTGTTAATTCACCATTTTTGTTAAAAGTGAACGAAATAATATCGAAATCAACAGTTCCATACATGTCGAAATAGTAGCCAGTTAAATCCCAGCCATTATTAAGTGTTTTATAAGCGATAATAGAATCAGAACGATAATAATATTTATCATTTTTTGAATCAAAATAATCAATTAATTCGTCGACTGCATCATCATTACTAACAACATATCCTTTAATCTCTTCAGAATAATATTCGCGATTTTCATAACGAAATAGATAAGTAGTTTGACCTGACTTCAAATAATTTTTCTTAATATTGTCTAGATCAGAAGATTTAACTAAAAGTTCGTCTTCTAATTCTTCAGAAGTTTTATTCGCAAATGTTGAGCTATTAATAATATCCCAAGTATTAACATCATTATAAGCTTTATCGGTATAAGACACACCGTGAGACCATTGTTCCCACCATCGCTCAAAATCATTTAGATTATTTTCTCTGATATAGATTTTGTTGTTTTCATTCTTGGTAGTAATATCAAATTCTTGAGAATTTAAAACGATGTTATCACCTTCACTAGCATAACGAGCTTCAATTTCGCTATGAGAAATTTCATCTAAATCATTTTCGGTGAAAAAGACTAGATTCTTATTAGCTCTAATATCTTCCCATCCAGCTACTGAATCCCACTGCCATTCGCCATCGCTAACAGATGATGGGAAAACAACACTTTTTGTATCAGTATGAGAATGTTGATAACGAACATAAGTTCTATAGCCAACATTTGCAACATAATAATCATATAAATCTTCTGGCAAAGCATACATCGTCTTTAGCTGAACTAATTTATAATCATAATGAATTTCATAAAGCTCACCATAAGCATCGCTGATGTTATTAGGAATATTAAAATAAGAATAATAAACAACGGTTCTGATGCCTCCGCTAGATTCACTTAACCACGCACCGACTTGAGGATGAAGTTCTATAACTGTCGTAGCTTCTTCATTACAAGTTAACGAACTAACGCTATTACCATTCATCGCAACCGCATATCCTGAATAGGTATATTTAGTTGCAACGGTAAATTCTTTCTCATTGGATGCTTTATCAGCGTTTTCATTAGTTTGAATTGTTAATCCAGATATTGAATAAGCGCGAACCTTTAATGAAGAAATATACATCGATTCAGGATCTTTGAGCGAAACCTTAAAATAACCTGAATCATAACTTAAAAGCCTTAAATCAAATTTAGAATATTCTCCGCCGTTTAAGGACATTTGAAGATAAAGCGTATCATAAGAATATTTCCCGCTTGTATTCGTTGGAGAATAAACATCAGAAGGATTTATGTAAAAGTAGCTAATCAAATTAAAATAAGTGCTTGATGTTGGAGAATAAGCAAATTCGTATGTACGAATAAAGCCAAATTCAAGGCCGTTATAATCTAATGCATCAAATGATGAATCCTTATTTAAATCATCTAAAACGTTAGATGTATAAATCGTCTCAGATGAAGAAGGATCATCTATTTCGTTCGCATAACTAATTGATGAGGTAGCGAATGTAATCGCACTTAATAGTAATAACAATTTCATATGTAACTCCTTAGAAAACAATCCAATCAATACCTAAAGAGATATCGTTAGCTCGAGGACCGGATTCGGATGAGCTAATAGATGAAGAGGTTGAACCGTCAATTTGAGGAAAAGAATTTTTAATCAAATAAAATGCAAGAAAAGCTAAACCAATAATAATGGCTATAAAGATTAAAGTAAGAATTATAGATTTAGTCTTTTTCATAAAATCTCCTCAAATCATGGTTAAAATACAACGCTTGTGGTTGAAGCAGATAACGTAGGAGCGAAAAAATAAAATATTTCAAAGAAATGAACCCTAAGCGAAAATTTAGAATTAGCGCTTGTAACATCAAACGAATTTTCAAAAGCTATATATTTGCAAGAAGACATAGCCTCTTTATATACATCATCAAGAGCATCATAAATATCACTAGCATAACAATTAGCATCATTTACAGCTTGTTTTACTTGGAATCCATCAGAGTCAGAACCACTACGCGCAGGAATTAAGATTCTAGTAATAGTGTCAACTTGATAAGTAGGATGCCCTGAAACAAGGGCACTATATGTATCATCATAATTCACTAATTCAACAATATCTTCAATTTCAAAACATGAATACGGACTTTTAGTTGTGTAATAATCAGACAAAAATTCTCTATCAGTTTCATACGGAGTAGGAACGCCTGAAGACATTTGACAAATCGCTTCATATTGTTCTTCTGTAAAAGCATAGAAATTACATGTAACAGAATTAAAAAATGATGACGGAACAATAGAAAGGCCATCTTGTGAGTGATCTCCATAAAATTCAGTATCTAAATCTGTGTTTTCAATCGTATAAACAGTTGATTTATTAAACGATGCAACATATTGATCAATAACATAACCAACATCATAACCATTAAAGGCATCATCATAAAAACGACCTGACCCATTATCACCGCAGAGCTGAAAACAATAAACATCTGTATAAGGAGAAGTTATTTTTTGCTTTAAATCAACAGTCACAGAAGTAATAACATCAGGTCGTTTGATTGATGAAAGTGTAACTCTAGCTTGCGTCGAAAAATCTTGAAGCTTAGTGATGGTAAATGTCTTATTATCGTTATCAACAGATACTGATAAATAATCAGCTACTTTTTCACTTACTCCAGTTTTATTCCAAGATAAAGTTCCTTGAATATCGCTAATCGCGCGAGCAGGTGTAAGTGTAAATGAATAAGTTAATTCTTCTTGACCTGAAGCGTTAACCGCACGAGAGATGAATCTAGTTTCAATACCTTCTCCATCAGTAAGAACAACTTCACCAGCGTCATCATAATGATTGACAGTAGGAGAAGAAGAGCATCCTGATAAACCGGATAAAAGCAAGATGCTAGTTAATGATAATAATAACGTTTTTTTCATAAAAACTCCTTTCATTATTTCTTTGCTTGCATCGTCGCAAGTTCAATTGAAGTGATGTAAGCTTCACTATTAAGCGAATACAATTTTAAATAATCGTATGAACGCGTAAACGGATAATCTTGCGCTAATAGTTGTTCCTTGGAAGGATAATCAGTAAAAAAGCAAACATATCCTCCAATGCCAAATCCACCACCTTTAGAGGCTTTTGAAAAATATCTAACAGTTGCATAATTAAACGAGAAACCGTTTAAAAACGATAATTTAAGTTCACCTTTAATAAAACCATTAACATCACGAGTTCCAAATTTCATCGCGTTATAAGATGATCCTGATGCATCGCTTATCGCTAAAGGATAAAGATTAGAACATTCAGAAGATGAAGAAAATAGATCTTCCCCATTGATGCAACTATTCATGACAGAAACAATATCTGATGATGAATATAATAACGATGAATCAATATCAGATAACTTATTAAAATCGATAGTTACTGAATTAACCTTTTCTAGTTCAATAGCTTCTTCTGAAGAAATAGAAGATAAGCTAGCCAATGAAGAAGATTCATTAGAACAACTAACTAATAAACTAACCGTTAATAAAGGGAATAAAAGTGAACTTAATTTCATATCAAACCTCATTTAGATTTTGAGAAAACATATTTATCGTAATATTTCATACGCATTTTCTTAGGCATAATGATCTTGTTTTTCTTTTGCCAAGAATAAACAGCTTTGTGATAATCACACATCAAAGCATTCGTATAAGTCGATGAAAGCATCGAGTGATTTTGATGTTGCTTTTGACTCTTTTGAAATGCGTAGTTTTTATTGATGAATTTAGACATAAGAATTCCGTTAATTATTTTGTTGAATTTTTAATAAACAACTTTGAAAAAGTTCAGCTTTAGGAACGATAATCACTAAATTGAAAATCACTTATATACAAAGAAACCGCATTACTAACACTTAATTCAAAAGTTGTTTGTGGAGACGAAAAATTAAATTCCATATCAAATTCACCAACACGAGAATTCGAAGCAACATGTTGCGTTTGTCCATTAATAGTTAGCAAAGTATTACCGTTATAAGTACTTAAGGCAGTAAAACTACTATTACAAATTGTAAGATTTAATCTATAAAAGGAACAACCATCAACAAGTTTTGTAGAAAAGGAACCAGAACCACTAGTTGAACCAACCTTAAGAATCGAACCGATAAATTCATCTTCTCCACGATTAGCATTAAAAATATAAATATAAGTGCAAGAAGAATTAGTTTGCTCAATAAAACGGCTACCGCCATTTATTCTTTCGTCATTAAACAAAACGCCAACATCAGAAACAGAATATGCAGAATTATCATTTCTATATTCAGCATAGAAAAAGTTTAGGGTATGCTTACTCGTATAACCTTTTTTTTCACTAGAAGAAGATGTAGAAGAATCAGTATGTTCAGGTTCAATGGTACTAGAACTACCATCTAATTGTTGACTTAAACTATCACCTTGATCTTTAAACCAATTATTAACCGCAGGAACAGTGATGCAAACCGCGCCCAAAATAAGCGCGCCGGTAATTAAACTAATAATTCCAATTGTTGATTTTTTCATAAATTTTCCTTTCTTCCGTAATAAACGGATTAATAAAAAACAAATCATTTTTATTTATCGACAAGATACAAAACCTTCCTATTTCCTTTAGAAGAAAAATCTTTAATAATTCGATTTTTTAAATTCGTTGGAAGAGCATTGTAATCCGTTAAATATGATTCGTTCATCGTTCTAGGATTAAACCTAGTTACATAAGGCATATCGCGTTTGACACGACCAACAACCTTCACATTTTTTCGGACTTTCTTTCCATCGAAAACATCATCAGAATAAATAATCATTAAACCATTAAAATTTTGTTTCTTTCGATTAAATTTATATTTCTTCTTACTAATCGTTGACATAGTCAACCTCCTTTCGATAATATTTAGATAGTCCTCAAAGGTGTGGATACACAAGGGTGCAACGCGTGGCCCTCACAAGCGAAAGTCTATGAGGTGTATAAGGCTAGTTCGCTTATTTTTTGTTGTTGAAGAGGGGAAATAAATCCCCTCTATCGTTAGCGGAGCATGCGAATTGCAGCCTTAGTTGTTTCTGTTGTTGATTCAACAGCTTGCTCAACATTGATAAACGGATGGAAAATGTTGACGAGCAATAAAATACATGTGACAGTTGCAAAAAGAGCTAAAGAAACAAGCGCGATTGTGCCCCATTTTTTAACTTCTTTTTGACCACTTTTGGAAAGATATCTCATAGCTTAATCCTTTCTAGCAAGATAAGGGTTTTTGTTTACCCCTTTAAGATCACTGATACACGCAATGACCTTGAAGCGGTATCCATCATTTTCTTTACTTAGCACGATGAAGATGCTTTAATATGGATGTCGGTGATTTGCTGAGATAGAGCTTCGTAGCCGACATTTTTATTTATTCAGCTTATTTTTGATAATTCGTTTGATTTTTCTTTTATCATTTTTGCTCCACTTCCAGTTATAGACCTTAGAATCAAACGAAGAAGATTCATCCAGATAGTTTCTAGGAACAACATAGAATTGACCTTCTTTATTTGCGTTAGGATGATGATAAAGAGGAATGTTTTTCTTAACTTTTGAACCACATTTATTACTAACTATTGGCTTAGAAGAAATAAGAACATTCTTTCTTTTTGAACCAATATCTTTATGAAGATAGGCATAGTGCTTACGCTTCTTGTTATACCTAAATTCACTTCTAGACATAATTCATCCTTTCTAAGGTAATAACGCATTTACCTCCTGAGGCCCTTTACAACTAATCGCAATTTAAGAAAGGAGTTATAAAGAGCTTTAGGAGGTAACCTCATAGAGGCTACCAAAATGGAAAGTTAATCAACTACACTATCGACAATGATTTCTTCATCTTGAGGCTTTTCAACAATAGAAAAATGTTTGCCGCGTTCCTCAAGTAGCTTCATGGTAATTAATTGATCGTTATGCAAAATACCATTGAAGCTCCTTCCTTTGTAAAGAACTAATTGCCAGAAAACATATTCAGAACCATCAGCGTTAACGCCATGGACTAAATACACAGGGCAATTTTTAACGACGACAAAACGACCATCCTTGTCGCGTCTTTCGTTTTCGTTCCATTGAAGAAGGGTATTAACGTAAACCGCTTCTGTAATGTTGTTTGAAACATGAATGTTTAAATCGAGCTCAATTTCAATGCGATAACGGAGATTTCCGTTAATGCGCGTTTTTGAAAGAGTTGTTTTGTAGCGAGGCAAAGAATTGATTTGAGTGGCGCTCATATCCTTCACCTTTACATAAGCTGTTTTAGGATCTACAGTGGAAACCTTGTTTTCTTTTTCTGACATAATCTTTTGATGCTCCTTTCAGAAATAAGTTTTTTATATAAAGCCTATTGGCTATATATCGAAGTTATTTGTTCCTCATCCTAGAGAATAGAACATCTAGAGCTCCCTTATTGAATTCTGAATCGCTTGAGGAATATTTGTCTTTCTTCCAGATAGACCAGAACGTTTTTCTAACATTCTTTTTAGCTATCTTTGAACCAAATCTTCTTCCTTCCTGATAACGATTCATGAAGCCTCCTTGAGGAATCCAACCTCACCGCTCTTGCTAGACGTCAATCGATTAAGGAGGCAGGTGAGTCACATATTAATTGACCATTTAATATGTATGTAGAATATTGCGTTTTGTAATAATTTATTGCAGTGTTCTACGTGGCCAAAAAATGGGTGAAATTAAAAAATCACAAAATAATTGGTCGATTATCGTATTGCAAGAAAAATTGCATTTCTAACTAAAAAATAATTTTTTAGAACTTAGTTTATATAATGAGTTTATGGATAAAACTATTACCGAACGTATTAAAAAATTAAGAAAACGTCGAGATATAACACAAACGGAAATGGCTAAGAAATTATCTGTCACGCAATCAACATACGCTCATTATGAAAGAGGAAGTAGAGATCCAACATATACGACGTTTATCAAAATATGTCAGATATTCGATGTATCAGCTGATTATCTATTAGGATTATCTGATACAAAAAAACACATAACTCTAGAAAGCATCAAGATAAACACAAAAGGCCTATCATCTTTTGAACAAGAGATAATTGCCTATTTAATAAAAACCTTTAAAGACAACAATGAAAACGAATCTCCAAAAATATCGAAAGCTAAAAAGAATTAAACAATCTGAGCTAGCTAGATTATTAAATATTCCTATTTCAACATATCGAAGTTATGAATATGAAATAGTCGAACCACCATTAAGGATTCTTTTAAAGCTTTCAGATGTTTATAAAATTAGCATTGATGAATTAGTTAATAATCCCATCAAAGTAAATGCAGAAATTAAATTATTGAAAATTAAATCTATTTTAGATTAATCGACACCCGAACCTAGACACTGACACCCAGTCACAACCTTTCTATCACTTAACGCGATTGTTTTTTAATGAACAACAATCACTATTTTAGAAAGGAGTTCAAAATGAAAAGACTTAAACAAGTTTTGCCAATTACCCTAATAATTGCCATTTGCTTATTTCTATTAAGTAAATAATCAAACAGTTCCTGAAACTTTATTTAAGCCTTTATCATTTTCCTTTAATCGATTAATTTTTTCAATAATTATTTTGGGGAGATTCAAAAAAGTGCAACAAATTTGCAACACCTTTTTGAACTTTCAAGAAAGTCAACTAACTAAATTAATAATGCAGTTGCATCTTTAACAAATGAAAGTATATTCATGTTGTTAATTCTAATAGGTGGAAATCCCCTCTGCTCCGCCAGGTAAAATGAAAATTCCTCCATAATCTTGCCTATGCGGATAACAAATGGAGGATTTTTTATATAAAGATAAATTAAAAAACGGAAAATTTCACATTGGCGAGAAAGTAACTCTTTTGTAATTTAAGTAAGGAGAAGACCAAAATTCACGTCTTTATAGCATTACGAATGCGTTTTGATACCAGCACAAACCATGGAAGGATTTATCCTATGAGAATTAGTTCCTGTCAACGAAGAACTATCAAACATATTATATGACTGCATATTAGTAAAAAAATGGTCGAGATGTTCAGAATATAACACGATACTAGGGCAAAAAGTAGTTTAATTTATAGAAAAAACAATCTGTATCTCAATACCATTTAATCAGATTCATTCAGTTGGAAATAAAGTTGGGAAAACGAACTCGTATGTTGTACTCAATATAAATGACGACACTTCAATAATCATTATTTATCTCAAAGACAATGGCATCAATAAAATCAAAAAAACAACAGTTTTATTAAATGAATTCGAGATAAAAAGTGTATCGCAAATACATTTTTAGAACATATGTTTGATACATCGACAGACAAAAGCACATGCTTCTAAGCAAATTTTAGCCTTTTTATAATGTTGCATGACTTATCGATAAGGTAAAAACAAAACACATTTATTGCTAATGGCTCTATATTTAAAATATCTACCTCATAGAGAAATTATCGTTTTTTCTTGGCAAAAGTTGGATAAAATAGCAAAAATGTGGTTCATACCTACAATGAAATTATTTGCTAATATAAGTTATCTCAAAGTGTCAAATTCTTAAAAAAATAACCATCTTAAAAAATAAAAGAATAGTTTTATTTCCTTAAATTAAGTCTAGCAATATCTCTAACAACATAAGCAAGTTCTTCTTTATTTAATGGAGGAACTTTTCTTTTCTCGCAATCGCGAATAATTTTATTTAATTCTTTTCGATGAATAAGAAATGTTGTTTTTTCTTCATCGACATAATTAGTGAATAGACAGTCATCGTTAACGATAACAAGCGAGATAATATATGATTTGTCTAAGCCTGTGAGAAGCGAGAATTTATTTATCCTTTTAGAATTTATAACTAAGGGATTATCGATATATTTCTTTTTTGGAGATTTCTTTGCACCGTAATAATAAATCCAACAATTATCATCGCTTTTATAGCTAAGTGCTCCATCAAAATAGCAATCTAATATTGCATATATATAATGATCCGCGAATAAAAGATGGTCGATGTTTAATACTTTCCCATCATTTGATTTCAAGGATAATTTATTAATAAGATAATAATCTTCTGAATTTGCCAATTTATATATATCTTTGTAATAGCATTTAATCGGATTTTTCTTTAAAACGTGCTTTTTATATTTTGGATAAATGAAAATGAAACATACGACGAGAAAAAAGATTATTGCTAAAACAATGAATAATATTTTCATTAAGCAAATGTCTCGGCGGTTTCAATGGCCGCGGAGATCATATTAAATAGACCGACTTGTCTTTCCTCCGCGCTTAAGCGGCCTTCCTTAACAAAATTATCGGTAACGGTTAACAATGTTAAGGCTTTTTTATGTAGTAACGCAGCATTTACGTATAGAGCATATGATTCCATCTCAACACCCATCACACCTAAATCCGCCCATCTCTTCCAAAGATCTTTATCGACATCATAGAAGACATCCGCGGCAAAGATATTGCCGACATGGTATGGGAATTTCTTACCTTTGAGCACTTCAACCGCTCTTTCTAATACATCATACGAGGCAATCGCAGAGAATGTGCCATTGAGTTTATATTGGCTCATCCAATTGCTATCAGTGCACGCTCCTTGACAGACGAGTACATCGCGTAAATTGATGTCTTTTTGATATGAACCGCACGTTCCGACGCGAATAATGACTTCAACATCGTATTCACTGTAGAGTTCGTGAGAATATATGCCAATTGATGGATGACCCATTCCTGAGGCCATGACGGAAATGCGTTTATTATTGCTTGTTAATCCAGTAAAGCAAAGATTTCCGCGAACTTGATTAACTAATTTAACATCGTGTAAGAAATTGTCAGCAATCCATTTCGCTCGATTTGGATCTCCTGGCATTAAAACAACTTTTGCTATTTCGCCCTTTTTGGCTTCGTTATGTGGTGTTGGCATATTTTGCCCTCCTTAAATTGATGAATCTACAACGATTGTAGAAGCGAGAATATCATAAAACGTCAAATGGTCTTTTGACGCGATTAACGTAATTAAATCGACAATAAGCGATAGTCCAAGTGTTATAAAGACGATAAACACTCTAAGCATAACGCGACTAAACATCGATTTATAATCGACATTATCTCCATTGATTTTCTGAGTTTTCATATTAAAGAAACGTTTACCAAGTGTTTGCCCATGCCAATTCGTAGGTAAAACGACTGAATAAGTAAGAATTAAAATAACGCACAATATCCCGCCGATGAAAAAGCTAATTGAAGTCGCAAGCATATTTAAAAACGATGCATCGCTCATTAAATAAACGAAACAAATAATCGCGGGAGTTAGACAAATTGATGAAAAAGACCCGACTAGTAAAAAGTCTAATAAGGCGGCAAGAATTCTACGTATCGGCGATGGTCTATTCATAACTTCCGTTGTTAATAATAACAAAAATAAAGAATTAATCATATATTCAAAGTCCTTTTCTTCGAATAATGTTTGTTAATTTCGCTATAAGTTGTGTTATATTCTTAATATGTTTTTAATTAAATTAATTGGACATATCGAACCTTGGCAATACGCCCTTATAATGCTTGGCATCGTTTTATTAAGCGCATTATTGTTCGCCTTAACAGGCTTTATTATCGTAAAGAAAAAATGCGTTGCCATCATCGAACGAATTGGCAATTTCGTTGGCATATATAAACCAGGTATCTATTATTTTGCCCCGATCTTGTATCGACGTGTCGGAATGTATAAGATGGGAGAAATTAAACAAATCGTCGATATCAATCGTATTGATTATAAAATTACATATGAAATTGTTGATGTGAAAAAATTCCACTACATCGGTAAGCACGACATCAAAGGCGTTTTAGTTGCCTCACTTAACGATAGCAAAGATAATTTAAGCGAAGTACTTAATAACCGTTATGAGCAAATCGGTGTTAAATTTATAACATTAGAAAAAATAATAAAAAGGTAAAGATATGGATTTAATTGAATCGCGAGAAGACTATCTTGAACGCATCCTTATATTAGAAGAGGAAAAAGGAATTGTTCGCTCAATCGACATTGCTCAGTCGATGAATTTTTCAAAAGCCAGTGTTTCTATCGCTATGAAAAAATTAAAAGATAATGGTTTAATTCTCGTCGATGAAAAAGGCCATATATCTCTAACAGATAAAGGCAAAGAAATAGCTGAGAGTACCTACTCCAGACATAAGGTGTTATCAAAACTATTTATATATTTTGGCGTCGATAAAGAAACTGCAAAAAAGGATGCATGTAAGGTCGAGCACGATATAAGCGAAGATACCTTTAAAGCCATTCAAAATTTTATTCAAGATAAATAATATTAGTTAGAAATGACTAACTTTCCTATTGACAGTTATTTTTAATGTGTCTATATTATTCATGTTAGTTATGACTAACTTGATAAGGAGAATACAAAAATGCCAATTACACTTGCTCCAATAAATGCGGAAGTTAGAGTCGTTAAAATTCTTGCAGACGATAAGCTCAAAAAACATTTAGAAAGCTTAGGAATTCTTGTAAATTCTCGTCTAAAAGTCATCTCTTCAGTTAACGGAGGTGTCGTCATAATTGTCAAGGAAGGTCGACTTGCTCTCGATAGTAAAGTCGCGAGCAAGATTCTAGTTGCGTAGAAAGGTAGGATTTATGCTAAAAACACTAGACAAATTCGAAATTGGCGAGACTGGCCAAATTAAAAAAGTCGAAGGTGAAGGACGCCTTCGAAGAAGATTATTCGATATGGGAGTCACTCCCGGAGCAATAGTCTATCTTCGCAAAAAAGCTCCGCTCGGCGATCCTTTGGAGGTCACAATCCGAGGATATGAATTAACGCTTCGAAAATCAGAAGCAAAATTAGTGAGTTTAGAAGTAAAGGAGGAGAATGAAAAATGATGCGATTTGCTCTTGCTGGTAACCCTAACTGTGGGAAGACCACACTTTTTAATTCCTTAACAGGCTCCACCGCACACGTCGGTAACTGGCCTGGAGTTACTGTTGAAAAGAAAAGCGGCACATATAAAAAACTCGAAGAGCCAATATCTATTATTGACCTTCCTGGTATTTATTCACTCTCGCCATATACAAACGAAGAGGTAATCTCAAGAAACTATATTCTCGATGAAAAACCAGACTGCGTCATCAATATCGTCGATGCGACTAATCTTGAGCGCAATCTATATCTCACAACTCAATTATTAGAAATCAATGTTCCAATCATCATCGCACTTAATATGATGGATGTCTTAATCAAGAAAGGAGACACCATCGATGAGGTTGAATTAGAGAAAAAACTCGGTGTTCCAGTCGTTAAAATCTCCGCGATGCGAGAAGATAATCTTGATGAATTAATGTCTAGAGCTTATGAAACGAGTAAAAAAGAGCGTCTTGGACACACGATTATCGATAACAAAGATGTATTACATTTAATCGGTGATGTCGAAATCGCTTTTAAAGGCAAAAAAGTTGATAATCCATTATTCCACGCGATTAAATTAGTGGAAAACGATGAACTCGAAGTTAAAAATCATAGCGATTTATTAGAAATGGTCGATGAATTCAAAAAGACTTTCAAAGACGATACATTCGGTGATGATTTTGAAGCCATTATCGCCGATTCGCGTTATAACTACATTTCTAAGAATTTTAGTGGAGTCATTAAACACAGTGAAGAACTCACTGAGTGTGAATGCGAATGCGATAAGAAAAATACCAAAATTAAAATGGATAAATCTGATCGTATTGACCGCGTATTAACCCATCGCGTTTGGGGTTTAGTTATTTTCGCCGCTATTCTATTTTTAGTATTCCATTTAACATTCTCCGAAAATCTCTTCTTTTTAGGTGGACTCTTTAGCGAAGTCGAGCCTTCATTTGCTGGCTCGCCTTATGAAGGATTGTTCTGGACTGATGCCGGAATAAATTCACCAGGTGTTATTTTCGCTAATCTATTTAACAACACGTTTGATTTAATTACCGATTCAGTTCGAGGTGTGATGGATGAATCATCGTGGGTCAGCGGTTTTCTTTGCGATGGCGTCCTCTCAGGATTATTTGCAATTCTTGGATTTTTACCGCAAATCCTGGTTCTTTTCCTCTTCTTTGCGATTATGGAAGATACAGGATATATGGCTCGTGTCGCCTTCATCTTAGATCGTATGTTTAGAAAATTTGGTCTATCGGGAAGAGCATTTATTCCTATGATTATGGGCTTTGGTTGCTCGGTTCCAGCGATGATCAATACGCGTACATTAGCAGATGATAAAGAAAGAACAGCCACAATTCGGGTCATCCCATTCTTTAGCTGCGGAGCTAAGTTACCTATTCTAACCGCTATTGCGGGAGGTATGTTAACAACGTTTGGCTTCCCATATGTCGATGTTATTACTTATTCAATGTATTTAATTGGCATCATCGCCGCGATTATCTGCGTGCTATTGATGAGAAATACTACTCTCAAAGGCGATGCCGCCCCATTCATCATGGAACTTCCAGCGTATCACTGGCCACAATTTAAAGCTTTGATGATTCACTTATGGGATAAAGCTAAACACTTCGTCAAAAAAGCTTTCACCATCATCTTAGCTTCAACAATTCTTATTTGGTTCTTAACAAACTTCGGCTGGAATTGGTCATATCTAGGTGGCCCAGATGGCGACATATCTTCATCAATCCTTGCTAGCATCGGCCAACTCATTCAACCATTCTTTACTCCTCTTGGCTTTGGTTCTCAACTCAATGCTTATGGTTGGATCTTCGCCGTCGCCGCGATAACTGGCTTAATCGCTAAAGAAAACGTCATTGCGACATTCGCGACATTAGCAGCTATTATAACAGCGTCTTCGCCTGAACTCACTGAAGCTATTAAGACTTTAACTGATGCTATCGCAGCTGGCGAAGAAGGTGGCATTGAATCAGCATCAGTTATGATTATAGCAACAGGAATTACCTGGCAAGGCTGTATCTCATTTATCGCCTTTAACATGCTCACCATTCCTTGCTTTGCAGCGTGCGCAACAGCAAAGGCAGAACTTCCGAAAGGACAATTCAAATGGACTGTTCTCTTCTGGATTGTTGCCTCCTATGTTGGCTCAGCAATAATCTATTCAATTACTTCAATGTTTACTAATGACCCAAAAAAACTTGCTTGGTCAATCCCAGTAAGCGTCGCGATAATTCTATTATCAGTCGTTGCTGTCTTTGGAATTATCCATTACAACAAATACATTCGTGATAGAAAGGAAACTCATATCTAATTATGTTTCAAAATTCAGATACGTTGTGGCTTGAAATCCTTGTTATCTTCTTAGTGATTATCTTTTTTGGAACACTCATAATAAGTTATATCTATAAAAAAGTTAATCACCTCCCAACAGGTGATTGCGCCTCGTGCTCAAATAAAAAGAATGCACTAGTAAAAGCGTATCGCAAGAAATATAAAAAGAATTGAATTCATCTTATGAAAACTAATTATTTATATATCGTTAAAGTTGAAGGCATGCGATGCGGCGGATGCGAAGCGCATGTAAACGATTTAATTAGAAAAAACTTCGATGTCAAAAAAGTTAAATCTTCCCATATCTTTAAAAAGACGAAGATTTATACAAATGAGAAATTAAGCGAAGAAGATATAAGTCGTCTCATCGAAAATGATGGCTATACTGTTAAGGGTATCGAAGTCGTTACAAAATAAGTATTCAACTAAAAAGACGCGTTGTTGACGCGTCTTTTATTATAATCTTTTATTCGACGGTAACTGATTTAGCTAGATTACGTGGCTTATCGATATTCACGCCTTTATGAAGCGCTACAAAATAAGCCAAATATTGGCTGACAAAAACCATTGCTATCGTCGATAAATATGGCTTGATGTTATTAACGTAGAAGGCATCACCATCTTTGTATAAAGAATTAAAAGCGATGATGAATGATTTTGCACCTCTTGCTTCAATTTCTTTTACGTTATTGCGTATTGCTAAATCAATAGACATATCGCTATCAAAGGCGATTAATGATGTTTTATCATCGACTACAGCAATAGGGCCGTGTTTAAGTTCTCCCCCTGGGAAGGCTTCGCAATGAAGATAAGTAATTTCTTTCATTTTTAAGGCCGCTTCTAAGGAGGCGATATAGTCATTGCCTCTTCCGATAAAGAAGACAGTAGATGAATTTTCAATTTCTGAGGCAATCATCTCAATTCGACCCTTGTTCTCATAAATATGTTTTAAACAATCGACCATCGTATTTAAGTGTTCGATGCAGTTATTACGCCTTTCGATCGCTCCAGTTAATAAAGCGAGTAGTGATACCTGCGCGCTAAAGGCTTTCGTAGAGGCCACTGCGACTTCTAAACCAGCGAATAATAAACAAGAGAAGGTAGCATTTCTTTCAATCGTCGAGTTCTTGGTATTAACAATCGCAATATTTGTTGAACCTCGAGAGTTGATAATCTTTTGACAACGTATTAAATCTGCCGTCTCACCAGATTGAGAGATTAATATATATAATGGCTTTTTGCTGGTGAAAATAGGAAAATATGCCCATTCACTAGCGACGTAAGATGAGCTTCTTTTGCCAAGATATTGCATATATCTAACGCCCATAAGCGATGCGTGATAAGATGTTCCGCAGGCAATAAAAATAACGTCTTCTGCCCTTCTAAGTGCTTCAATCATCCGCTTATCAAATAAATAATTTTCACCATCGAAATAATTATCCATCAAGCGCTTAATAACCATTGGGGTTTCCTCAATTTCTTTAAGCATATAATTTGGATAACCATTTAAATCGTGGTCCAAGAATTCTGCTTCTTGAGTTGTAACACAATATTCAACTTCATTATATCCTTGATAGATTTTAATCGTATCTACATCGATATAGCCGTATTCATTATCTTTTAAATCGATGAATTGATTGGTGTATTTAATCATCGGAACAGCGTCACTGCCTAAATAATTGGCGGTTTCTCCTAATCCAATAATTAATGGCGAATTTCTTTTTGCAAAATATAATTTATCGTTTTCCTTATGGTGGACGAGTGCTAGAGCAAAACTACCTTCGAGTATTTCAATTGCCCTACGAATCGCGTCAAGGACATCTTTATTTTGTTTATAATAATATTCTATTAAATTAACCACCACTTCAGTATCGGTGTCGCTTTTAAAGGTATAGCCGCGATCGACGAGTCGAGTTTTAAGCGCACGATAATTCTCAATAACACCATTATGAACGAGTGAAAATTCACCTTTCATCGAGAAATGAGGATGGCAATTTATTAATGTCGGCGCTCCGTGGGTCGCCCATCGAGTATGGGCAATACCTAAAGAGGAATCAACTTTATGAGGAACGGCCTTATCTAATAGATCGACTTTGCCGACCTTTTTATAGACGATAAATTCACCTTTATTATCGACAAAGGTAACACCAGCAGAATCATAGCCTCGATAATCTAAGGCATATAATCCATCAATTAAAAACTTTCTTGTATCAACTTTCCCAACAACTCCGACAATTCCACACATAATTAAAGCATCTCACTTATATAATTTATTAATCGATCACAAATATCGTCACAAATCGATTGTTCTTTTGCTTCGCACATAACTCTAATTAAAGGTTCTGTGCCAGAAGCTCGTACTAATATTCTACCATCATCGTTAAGTTCATCAGACAATTCTTTGATGAGCTTATTAAATCCTACATGCGATAAAACAGCTTCTTTATTGACGACGACAATATTTTTAAGAGCTTGAGGATATATTTTTAAATCTTTTAATAGTTCAATAATATCTTTCTTTTCTTCGGCGACAATATTAAGAACTTTAATCATCGTCAATAATCCTGAACCGGTATTTAAATCATCTAAAAAGATGATGTGGCCTGATTGTTCACCGCCTAAGACATAACCGTGTCCTTTCATTTCTGCCTGAACATATTTATCGCCAACACTAACTTCTTTAATCGCAATGTTATTTTTCTTTAAAGCGATTTTAAGGCCGAGATTAGACATGACCGTTAAAACAATCGTGTCATCTTTTAAAAGATGGTGTTTCTTTAAATTCATCGCGCAGAGATACATAATTGCATCACCATCGATAATTTCACCATTTCTATTCATAGCTAAGCATCGGTCGGCATCGCCATCAAAAGCGAAGGCTAAATCGTAGTTACCTTTTATAACTTGTTCTTTTAAATTAGCAATATGCGTCGACCCGCATCGATCATTAATATTTGTTCCATTAGGTGAGGCGTTAATAATCGTGGCATTTAAATTAAGCATTTTGACTAACGTAGGTATTGCGACGCTTGAAGAACCATTTGCACAGTCGATAAGTATTTTTAAGGAAGAAAAATCTTCTTTTGCTTTGCTTTTTAAATAATTTAAATAATCGATTTTAAATCCTTCACTAGGAAGATATTGTCCAAGGTTTTCATTGATTACTCGAGGTAAGTCATCATCAAATTTACCAATGTATTTTTCAATCTCAAGTTCAATGCTCTCGTTCAATTTTTCCCCATACGTATTAAAGATTTTTATACCATTATCGTAATATGGATTGTGAGATGCACTGATCATAATACCGAAATCAAATTTATTTTTTTGTACTAAATAAGATATTGATGGAGTGGTAAAAATTGATAAATTAACAACATCGCCACCGCTAGAGATAATCCCGGCAATTAAAGCATCAGATAGCATATGTCCGCTCAGCCTTGTATCGCGAGCGATAAGAATTTTATTTTTACGCTTCGGACCATATTGGCCAATAAAACGACCAATGCGATAAGCGTGGAATGGCGTTAATGAACAATTGGCAACGCCACGAAAGCCGTCAGTTCCAAAATATTTTCCCATATCAATTAATTGAGTTTATTAATTATTCTCGTCTAATTTTTTATCTTCTTCAAACATGTAATCTTCAAATGTTCTTAAGAATGTATCAGCATTTACAGAAATGAGCTCACCAGAAACAGCGATTGAAATTCGACCAGTTTCCTCACTGACAATAACGGTGACTGAATCGGTAATTTCACTAATTCCTATCGCCGCGCGATGACGCGAACCAAATTTACCTGTCAATGGCTTAGTCGTTGGAGTGTAATAAACGCTCGCGGCTAATATCAAATCGCGACGAATGACGACTGCCCCATCATGAAGTCTAGTTCCAGGATAAAAAATTGTTAATAAGAGTTCAGGTGTAACTGGAGCATTTAAAATCGTTCCGCTTTTAACAACATCAGTTAATTCAACATTTCTTTCAAAAGTTAATAAAGCGCCTGTCCTACTTTTACTCATAGCAATAACAGCAGTATTAATCTTTGAATATAAGGCATGACGATCAAATATTTTATCAGATGCTTTGTTCGCGCCATTTTTCCCAGCCAAACTATTGGCAAGATACATGCGAACATCACTAATATTTACTGTGATAAAAACAACTAAAATCACAATGAGTAAGGTAAGTGAAATCATCCATAAAAGGCGAAGCGAGAAAAACCAGCTCAAAAGAATAAGTAATGAAACACCTCCATAAATAAAATACGCAAGCTTACGATTTAAAAGCTTAAAAAGAATAAAGAAAACAACGACTAATAAAACAATAGATAAAGCAAAATCAGTCCAAAGGAGGGCATTATCTAAAACGAATTCGCTAGTATTAACATCAAACATCTTATCTTACCCAACGATGAGCAAATCTCGAGGCAGCTGCGGCTGCGATTGCTCCAACGATATCATCAATAAATGTGTTGACGACACCGCTATCCTTACCTTCGCTATTAAGTTTAGCGATAATTCCATATTTCTTTTTATCAATAAAACCAAAATTAGTTAAAGCGATTGAACCGTATAAGTTACAAATGCCATAGGCTAATACTTCATCAACGCCATATAGACCTTCATCTTTTCTTAATAATGATTGTAATTCTTTATTCGTTAATAAATCTTTTTCCGCAGCGATATCAAGTTCAATGCCAGTCATAATCGCGTGTTGAACTTCGCGTTTTGACAAGACGCTCATAACCGATTCGAGTAATTCTTCTTTCTTTAAATCGACATGATAATCGGCCTGTAAGAATCTGGCACAATCAGCAATATCATCAATAGTGACACCACGAGATTCAAGAAGTTCAATACATTTTGTTCGATAATCTTCCATAAAATGCCTCACTTTCTTAATTAATCTAATTGATTTAAAAATATTATCGCTTTTTTTAATATTAATTAAAAGAAGTTTTACACGAAAATAACTCTACGTATAAGAGATTTAACTACAAAAATTAGAATTTGGAATCATCAAAGCCATTAAGAATTTTCTTTAATGGAGTGACAATTTTCTTTACATTTCCATCAATAAATGGATTTCTGAGGTGATTTTTCTCGAGCAATGTAAGAAATGGATATTTTCCACCACATTTGCAGAGTTTTACATATTTTCGCCAAGCTTTTGCATGGTTTTTACGCATTTCCACAAGGAATTGGAAGGCGACGACTTGAGCTAATGTGTAATCGATATAATAAAATGGCGCACCAAAGATATGCGATTGGCGAATCCAAGCGGCGCCATGAGCGAAACATTTCATTTCCGGGATATATTTTTTATGAGGCTCATTTTTGTTTTGAATTTTTAGCCATTGTTCACAACGTTCAGCATGGCTAGCAGTTGGATGCTCATAAACCCAATGTTGAAATTCATCGATTGAAATGCCATATGGCAAGAATTCAATAGCCTCACTTAAATGTTTAAAGCGATATTTATCGTCTTGTGCACCAAAGAACTTATTCAAATAAGGCCAGGCAAAAAATTCCATGCTCATCGAATGGATTTCGCACGCTTCTAATGTTGGCGATCGAAAATCAGATGGCTTAATCGACGCGGATAAATAGCCTTGGAATGCGTGACCAACTTCGTGGGTCAAGACATTGACATCGCCTTCTGTGCCGTTAAAGTTAGAAAAGATAAATGGATAATGATAAAGAGGAAGATAAGTCATGTATCCCCCAGGTGCCTTGCCTGCTCTAGCTTCTAAATCTAATAGATGATGGTCTTCCATAAAATGGAAAAATTCTCCACTTTCTTTTGACATTTCATCATACATTTCTTCAGCATCTTTCACCAATTTAGCGCTGTCGCCAATCGGTCGAGGATTTCCGCTTAAAAAGGACAAATTATAATCAAAGGAAACCATCTTTGAGAAAGGAATACCGATACGTTTTGCTTGCTTCTTATATAGGTTTTGAGCGACTGGCACGATGCATTCACTAATTTGGTCGCGGTAATTCTTCACCATCTTGGCGTCGTAATCGACTCTGCCTAAATTTAAATAGCCTAATTCAGTAAAACTTTTAAACCCAAGTTTTTTCGCCGCTTCAGTACGGAGCAAGACTAGTTTTCCATAGATATCACCAATTTCGTTCTCGTGTTCGGAGAAGAATTCATCCATCTTAATCGATGCTTCTTTACGAGTTTCACGGTCTTTGTCCGTCGTAAATTTTCCCATTTGTGAAAGATTATAGGTGTTACCTCTAAACTCAATTTGCGCAGACCCTAATATGCGGTCATATTGGCTGGACAATTTATTGATTTCAATTAGTTCAGGAATAATCTTTTCATCAAATGAACGAAGGGAATTTTCAATCTTTTGGAAATAGAATTTAGTCCATTTTTCCTCTAATTCTTTTCGGAAAGGAACCTTGACAAGCACCTTGTTCCATTCGTTTATAAGATTAGCTAAATGAGGTGACATCTCATCCATCTTATCTTGCGCTTTAGATATCTTCTCGTCCGTGGTGTTAAGAGAATAACGGATAGAGATAACAGTAAATTCTGTCTGCACTTTATCCATTAAATTATCCATTTTACGAATAACTTTTAAACCGGTAGTTAAATCTTTAGCCTCATCAAGTTCATTAGTTAATGATGTAATCTTTTTTTCAAGACTTTTAAGTGAAGGTACCTTCAATGGGATATCTTCGAATTTAATATTTCTATCTTTCATGTTTTTGACCTCACGAAAGATAATAAATAATTTATGAAGAAAACAAAAGCAAAATAAATAATATTTATCAATAGAAAAAATAAATGTTATTGCATCAAGGTTTTATAAATGGCTAAGAAATCTTTTGTGCTGAATTGTTTAGGCACAGGATAAAGAGGGTTTGCTTCCGCTTTCGCTCTTTTGATCATCAATGGTAAATCTTCCTTTTTAATAGCTTTGCCAAAGGTATTTTCGATATGCATATGTTTATTCATCAATTCGATTTTATCGATTAAATAAATAGCTTTTTCCTCTTTAGAAGATAACTTATTATCTAGAAACACTAAATCAACAATTTTAGCTAATTTGTTGTAGACGTACTTTCCGTAATATCTTAAAACAATAGGAAGTATGATGGCATTAGCGAGTCCATGAGGAACATTATAAAATCCCCCGAGGGTATGGGCGATGGCGTGAACATTACCAACATAAGCTCTAGTAAAAGCGACACCAGCTAAATATGAGGCTTTAAGCATGTTACTTCTCGCTTTAAGATTATGTGGTTCATCATAACTAAGTTCGAGATTATCCATTATTAATTTAATCGCTTCAATACTTGCTTTTTTAGTTAACCTCGTATTGCTTTTTCCAATAAATGCTTCAAGTGCATGAGTCAATGCGTCCATTCCGGTGGTCGATGTTATTTTTCCTGGCAAATCCTTGATTAATAAGGGATCCAAGATGGCATATGAAGGCACTAAAACAGGATCTTGCAACGCATATTTTTCGCGCGTCTTGGGATTAGATACCACCGCCGCTAGGGTGGCTTCTGAGCCGGTCCCTGCGGTTGTCGGGATAGCAATTAATAAAGGCAATTTCTTTCTAATTTTGATGTTGCCTTTCATCATCGGAATGCTTTTATTTGGGCAAGAGATTCTCGCACCTACCGCTTTTGCAGTGTCCATTGGCGAGCCACCTCCGAAAGCGATGATGGCTTCGCAGTTATTACGTTTAAATGTTTGATATGCCGCTTCAATCAAGTCGATTGTTGGGTTAGGAATAACATCTTTAAAGATAGTGAAACTGATATCGTGTTCACTAAGTTCATCGACCATCGATTTCATCAAACCTGAATAATAGATATTTTCGCCGGTTATGATTAAAACTTTTTTTATCCTATGTTCTTCTAGAATTAAGAAGGCATTATTCGAACTCCCTTCACCTTCTATTAGTTTGGGTTCTCTTATCTTAACAATCTTCATTAAGATGCGATAAATGGCTTGATAAGTTCTACAATAGGCTAGCGAGAAGAAATTCATATCAATAAATGTATACCTTTGTTATTTTCTATTCAAGAAAATAGAGAAAAGCTATTTTGGAACGCCATTACTTAGAGTTTTATCTTACATACCAAAGAAATTTTAAAATATTTAGCACTCATCCCTTGACAGTGCCAAAAAATGTATTATATTTTAACTAGCACTTAAACATCACAAGTGCCAAAGGAGAGAATTATGAAAGAAACAATGCAATTTCAAACTGAATCAAAAGAATTATTGAATTTAATGATTAATTCGATTTATTCAAATAAAGAAATATTCCTTAGGGAATTAATATCTAATGCCAGCGACGCTATCGACAAATATCGATATTTGGCTCTAACTAGCGAGGGAAAATTGCCATTAAGAGATGGCGAGATTTGGCTAAAGGTGGACGATAAAGCTAAATCCATCGAAATATCCGATAACGGAATCGGCATGAGCAAAGAGGAAATCATCAATAACCTCGGCACCATCGCTAAATCTGGTTCAAAGGACTTCATGGACAAACTCAAAAAAGCCAAAGAAAAGAAAGATATAAACATCATCGGTCAATTCGGTGTCGGCTTCTATTCGGCTTTTATGGTCGCAGATAAAATTGAAGTGTTAACAAAATCGATTGATGGTAATGCTTATAAATTCACTTCTGATGGAAAAGAAAATTACACGATTGAAGATGCTAGTAAAGATGAAGTCGGCACGACGATCACTCTTTTCTTAAAAAAAGATAGCGAAGAAGAAAAATATTCGGAATTTACCAATCAATGGGAGATAGAAAACCTCATAAAGAAATATAGTGATTATGTCCGTTATCCAATCAAGATGATGGTCAAAACCTCTAAGCCTAAAAAAGATAAAGATGGTAAAGACATCGAAGGAAAATATGAAGATGTAATCGAAGAAAAGACGCTTAATTCGATGATACCTTTATGGAAGAAAAATAAAAACGAAGTGAGTGAAGATGATCTAAAAGGATTTTATAAGAGCAAATTTAACGACTATGAAGATCCATTGTTCTCATTATTTGTAAAAGTGGATGGCCTCGTCTCTTATTCCGCCCTCTTATTCATTCCTAGCCACGCCCCTTATAACCTATATAGTGAAAACTATGAAAAGGGATTGCAACTATACGCAAAGAACATCTTTATCAAAGATAAATGCCCTGAATTAGTACCTGATTATTTAAAGTTCGTCAAAGGCCTTGTCGACTCCGATGACTTCAATTTAAATATTTCACGCGAAATTCTTCAAACCTCACCGGTGCTAAAGAAAATCGCTAGTAATATCGAAAAGAAGTTAGTCGATGAACTTAAGAAGATTAAAGAAACTGATAACGAGAAATACATTAAGTTTTGGAACATCTATGGCGAACATCTTAAATACGGCATTTATTCAACCTATGGAGCTAAGAGTGAAGAATTAAAAGACTTATTAATCTTCCATTCATTAAATAGCGAAGACGATAAATATATCTCCTTAAAAGAATATGTTGATAAGATGGATAAAAATCAAAAATATATTTATTTTGCCGCGGGAGAAACACTCGATCAAATTAAGCTCCTCCCTCAACTTGAAAAATTTAAGAACAAAAATATCGATGTCTTACTTCTAGATAAGCAGATAGATGAATTCGCCATAATGATGCTACAAAATTACGACAAAAAAGAATTTAAATCCATCTCTGATGAATCAGCTAATGAAGATTTAGATAAAGAAGAGAAAGAAAAAGTCGATAATTTATCGACCACTCATAAACGATTCTTAGACAACGTTAAAGAATCGCTCAACGGCAAGGTCGATGATGTTATATTCTCATCTAAATTAGTGGATTCGCCAGTTTGTATATCCACAAAACAAGGATTGTCGCTCAACATGGAGAAGACACTAGATGAGCAACCGGGCAATAATGGCGAAGGTCCAAAAGCTATTAAAGTATTAGAAATTAATCCTGAACACGAATTGTTTAAAGCATTAGTGGCCCTTGAAGACAATGACGAGGAAACGAAGAAATACGGTTCGCTATTATATGATGAAGCGTTATTGCTTGAAGGATTTGACATCAAAGACAAAAAAGATTTCGTCAAAAAACTTAATGAAGTAATGCTTAAATCACTAAGCAAATAACATCAGCTAAAGCTGTTTAGCATAAATGTGTTAAGCAGCTTTTCTTTTGCGATAAAACTCAATAAATTATTTGATTAAATAAGCTAAATAATAAGGAATAGTAAAAACATTATTCGTATAAGCAATATTGCTTTGACATAATTTAATCATTGAATTAACATTCGGATATT
>CAVILR010000006.1:0-36298 GCA_963643725.1 Lachnospiraceae bacterium
AAGCTTTGAATCGAAGCCCTAGTGAACGGCGGCCGTAACTATAACGGTCCTAAGGTAGCGAAATTCCTTGTCGGGCAAGTTCCGACGCGCATGAATGGTATAATAATTTGGGCGCTGTCTCGACAGCAGACTCGGTGAAATCTTAATACCTGTGAAGATGCAGGTTACCCGCGACTAGACGGAAAGACCCCATGGAGCTTTACTATAACTTAATATTGATTATCTGTAAGTCATGCACAGGATAGGTAGGAGACTTTGAAGCTGGGACTTTGGTTTCAGTGGAGTCAACGTTGGGATACTACTCTTGGTTTACGGATAATCTAACCTTCGATCTCACAGGTCGGGGAACAGTGTTAGGCGGGTAGTTTGACTGGGGCGGTCGCCTCCCAAATTGTAACGGAGGCGCCCCAAGGTACCCTCAGTACGGTTGGAAATCGTATTTCGAGTGCAAAGGCATAAGGGTGCTTGACTGCGAGACCTACAAGTCGAGCAGGGACGAAAGTCGGGCTTAGTGATCCGGCGGTTCTGCGTGGAAAGGCCGTCGCTCAACGGATAAAAGCTACCCTGGGGATAACAGGCTGATCTGGTCCAAGAGTTCACATCGACGACCAGGTTTGGCACCTCGATGTCGGCTCATCACATCCTGGAGGGGAAGTACCTTCCAAGGGTTGGGCTGTTCGCCCATTAAAGTGGTACGCGAGCTGGGTTCAAAACGTCGTGAGACAGTTTGGTCCCTATCTGTCGTGGGCGCAGGAAGTTTGAGTGGATCTGTCCTTAGTACGAGAGGACCGGGATGGACATAGCAATGGTCTGTCGGTTGTCACGCCAGTGGCATGGCCGAGTAGCTACCTATGGAATGGATAAACGCTGAAAGCATCTAAGCGTGAAGCCAGCCACAAGATGAGACTTCCCATTCGCAAGAAGTAAGACCCCCGTAATGTTAACGGGTTGATAGGTCAGAGATGTAAGTGCAGCGATGCATTCAGTCGACTGATACTAATAGGTCGAGGACTTAATTTCATAAAATTTTAAGATTTACGAATCGAGAATAAGTAAAATAATAGGGTATGTAATATAACTTGGAATATGTTAAGGATAATATCTAGTTTCTAGAGAATAATCTTCTCTAAAGAAAAAGTCTGGTGGTGATGGCGCGGTGGACACACCTGTTCCCATCCCGAACACAGAAGTTAAGCACCGTAGTGGCGAAGGTATCCGACTTGTCGGGGAGAATAGCGAGCTGCTGGGCTTTTTCTTTTATGGGCATATTTTTTGACTCTTTATAGTCATCTCTATTAGTCTAAATTTAAATACAATATCGATTTAATCGAATGATTTTTTCTTTTTCTTACTTAGTGATATGAGGGGTTAACGCTAAATGGCGTTGATATATATATGTATATATATTAGAATTAGCGTGTTAACACATATTAGATTTACTAAGAAAGGAAAAACATGAAAAAAACTATATTCTTATTAGCTTCAGCCGCCTTACTCTTAAGCGGTTGTAATGGCGAAACATCTTCATCTTCAACTACTGGAGAAGAATCTTCTACAACTACTAGCACAGTTGTGCAAATCACCTCAGAGATATGGGATGCTCAGTTTAACGAAGTTGCCAAGAATTTTACATCAAAACAATTCGAAGATGGCAAGAACACTTCTATTTTTAGGTTTAATTCCACGGGATTACATAGAACTGAATTTACTTATAATAGCGATGGAAATATATCGTCTACTGATGAAATGTATCTTGAATATGATGGCGATACAATATACGAATATGATCAAGATCCAACAACCGGTAAATTTACAAAAGAGGACGCTACTGCGGATGCCTATAATTTTGATTACTATGTTCTCTATTTTAAGTACCTATTTACATTTGTTGGTAGATTCTCTGATTTTAGTTTTGATGAGACGAAAAACGGTTATTTTGCCTCTTCAACAAGGACATCAGATGTTGTAGTCAATGACAATATTCAAAAAGGTGCAACCGTTAATGATGTATTAGTTTGTTTTAATGGAGAAAAGATTAATACTATTGCTTTATCTATGAAAGATGGCGATGATATAGATACATTCACAGTCGAAGAAATTGGCTCAACCTCGTTTACATTTCCAACTGTTGAATAATTATTATTTACTATAAAGGGCTATCTACGAACACTAGATAGTCTTTTTTAATGCTATGAAAAAAATGTATAATTATCTTATGAAAAAGATAAGCTTATTCCTTATTGGCGCTTCGATATTACTCTCCTCTTGCTCTGGTGAGGTCGATCCTTTTGATAAGCAAGTTGTGGAAGAGGTAGCCTCTTCGGCGGCGATTGCTCTAGTTAGTCGCGGGAGAAGTGGCGTAACGGTTATGTATAATACGACAAACACTGATAACGTTATTTATAAACCTTATTTCCCTTCTAGAGAAAGTAAACAGGAGCCAATATTCTCAACTACATTATTGTTATCAACTTGGTTTAAGCTTGAACGCGATGAAGATATAATCGCGGATATCGAATGGAGCTTTGACAAAAATGAATACGTTTCTATCGTTGCCCCGATAAGCGAGAAAATACCTCAACAAACCGTCAATTTTAATTTTGATTTATTTCCTAAATATAATGAGACGATTCCATTAACGATGATAGCAAACATCAAATATAAAACCGCATCGAAAGAAGTTGTATATTCACTTCTTTTAGCCAATGTAGATCCTAGCGATGTATAAAAAACAATTTATATTCTTAAAATCTCTTGTTTCTTCTAAGAATGAAAAAGTCGCGAAAGAAACAGAAGATTTTTTAAATGAATTACGTTATAGATCAATTCCTTTTAAAGGCAATATCTTCTTTATTGAAACAGGTGGAAGCGAAGAGATATTTCTTCATATCTATCAAAATTATGAGCCACCTTACCATATTATTGCGACGAATATGAATAATTCTCTCCCCAGCGCCTTAGAAATTGTTTCTTTTTTAAAAGAGAAAAATATTCCTTGTTTTCTTTATCAAGGAAAACCAAATGAGGTTAGAGATGCTTTGCTTAATCAAAAAGATAATGATTCATCAAAGACTTATCCATTGAAAAAGAAGATTAAATTATTATTTGGTAAGCGCATCGGAGTAGTGGGTAAGCCATCCGATTGGCTTATCGCAAGTGAAGTAAATTATAAAAGAGTCAAAGATGTATTCAATGTATCTATCATCGATATTCCCTTTAGTGATTTGCTCGAAGGAATTAGTGAAGCTTCCATCGATGATATAGGCGAATTTAAGGAAAAGCTTAATTCAATAATCGATGAAGAAGAGATGATTAAAGCTTTGAAGATTTATAAGGCGTTAAAGGAAATAATTAGCAAATATAAATTAGATGCATTAACTGTTCGTTGCTTTGATTTACTTAATAGAGTTCATTCAACAGGTTGCATCGCCCTAGCTTTATTAAATAGTGAAGGAATTCCTTCTTCTTGTGAAGGTGATGTCCCTTCACTATTATCGATGATGATTATTAAACAATTATTTAATAAACCATCATTTCAATGCAATCCAAGTTATTTTAATAGGAATGATAATACCGCTTATTTAGCGCATTGCACTCTCCCATTAGATATGTGTAACGACTATAGCCTCGACACTCACTTTGAAAGCGGCATCGGCGTTGGCATCCATGGCGAGCTAAAAGAGGGCAATATTACAATATTTAAAATCAACGCTAAGATGGATAAATTCGTGGTTTATGCTGGTGAAATTGTTAAAAACATGTATAAAACTAATCTATGTAGAACACAAATAAAAGTGTATCTAAAAGATGGTGTAGCTAACCTAATATCTTCTCCATTAGGCAATCATCTGCTCGTCGTATATGGCGATAGGAAGGACGAGATTTTAAAGGCGTTAGTAAGCAAAATGTTATCAAGTAAGAACTGATTTATTCGTTTGTTCCTTATTGCTTAATTTTTGCATAATTGCTATTAAAAAATCTTTATGCTATATTTAGCCGTAGATAATTTACTTATCTATCAATTTATTTATGCCAATTAAAAAGAAAACTAAATACGGTGCTATAGACATTTCTAATGAAGCCATCGCCTCAACAGTCGCAGATGCGATTACGAGTTGTTATGGGGTTGTTGGAATTGCTAAAAAAAGTTCCACTCATGAAGCGATTATTGAACTATTAAAGAATGGTTCATTTTCAGAAGGTGTCTTCGTCAGTCAAGATAAAAGAACTGTCAGCATCGATTTATATATCGTCATCGCTTTTGATGTGAAGATTACTGAAGTGCTCTTCGAAGTCCAAAAGCGCGTCAAATATATCGTGAAGAAGACGTTTAACATCGACGTTAAATATGTTAATGTCTACGCGACAAGCTTAAAGAAGGTTAATTAACAATGCGTTCAATTGATGGTCAAATATTAAAATCTATGCTCATCTCCGGGAGCAACAATTTATACAATCATTATCCCGAGATCGATGCTTTAAATGTTTTCCCGGTTCCTGATGGGGATACGGGAATGAATATGAATCTTACCCTCACCAGCGGAGCGAAAGAGATTCAAAATCGTAATGACGACGATGTCTATACGATTGCCAATTTATTTTCTCGCGGACTATTGATGGGGGCTAGAGGCAATTCTGGCGTCATTACTAGTCAAATATTTCGAGGTTTTGCCTCTTCGCTAAAAGATAAAAAGAATATTTCAATTAATGATTTAGCGGATGCTTTTTCTAATGGTTCAAAAGTGGCTTATAAGGCCGTTATGCGACCAGTTGAAGGAACAATTCTTACGGTTATTCGCGAATCTAGCGAAGCGCTTAATGGAGCGATAAATGGTTTTTCATCGATTGAAAAAGCGATGGAATATCTTTTAAAGGAAGCTAACGCTTCCCTTGAAAGAACTCCTGAATTATTGCCGGTTTTAAAAGAAGTTGGTGTCGTCGATAGCGGTGGCGCGGGGCTCGTTAAAATCTTTGAAGGCATGCTAAGTGCCTTAAAAGGTAAATTCATTGATAAAAAGCTCGCCACATCAATCGATCAAAAAGAACCGACAGTAGGTGAAGGATATCTACTTACCTTTGATTTATTATTAGGTGGCTTAAATGAGAAGAAATCATTTCTTGAATCTCGCTTTATCTCTTCCTTAAAAGGACATGGCCAAAATGTCGAGGTTAAGCGCGAGGATAAAATCGTTAAAGTATCGATCGTCACAGACGCTCCCGGAGCCGTCTTCACCTATGCGCAAAATTTTGGTGAATTCAATAATGTTAATGTAAAGAATTTAAAAGTTAATAACGATGAAGATAAAAAAGATGTTAACCCCGTCAAGGCGACCTTAGAAAAAGAAAGTGCGATGGTCGCTATCTCTAGCGGTAAAGGTATCGATGAATATTTTAAAAATTTAGGTGTCGATGAACTCGTCAGCGGCGGTCAAACGATGAACCCATCAACTGAAGACATCATCTCAGCGATTAGAAATACTAAGGCTAAAACTGTTTATGTATTACCAAATAATTCCAATATTGTCATGGCCTCTTTCCAAGCTAGCGATGTTTTGCAGGATGAAATCGATGTTCGCGTTATCACCACAAAAACGATTCCTCAAGGAATAGTCGCCGCCTCAACATTTAATCCAGATGCTAACGTCGATGAAAACGTCAAATCGATGAAAGAATCCTATGAACATTTAAAATCTGGTTCAATTACCTATGCGATTAAGGATACTGTCATTGATGGCTTTGAAGTTACTAAGGACTATTATATCGGCATCTATGACAAAAAAATTGTCGTTTGCTTAAAAAACAAAGTGACTTCCTTATTAGAACTTCTCGATAAGATGGTCGATGAAGAGTCCTATTTAGTGACTATCTTTATCGGTGAGGACGTTACTCGTAGTGAAGAAGAGACGCTTAAAAATAAATTGACGGACAAATTCCCAGAACTTGAATTTGATATCGTTCGCGGCGATCAACCTGTCTATTCATTTCTCGTAGGAGTGGAATAAGGCCATAAGGCCTTTTTTTATGGATGTATTGTCAAAGTCAAAACGTATTGTCGAGGCTCTTAATAGTATAAAGATTTATACGCCTTTAGATGTTTTGCTTCATCTTCCATACCGTTATGAAGATTATTCATTGACTCGTGAGACTGATTTAGATAATAAAGAACATGTTGTCATTAAAGGGAAGATTACCTCCGACATCAATGTGTCTCGTTTTAATAAAGTTAATTTAGTAAAATTTGATCTTTTATCTATCAATCATCACTTATTCGTTATCAATGCTTGGAATCGCGATTATCTTCGCTTTTCTTTTAAAAGAGGAGATGAGGTAACCCTTGCTGGCGTCTATGACAAGAATAAAAGGCTCATCAATTTGTCGAGTATCTTTAAGGGAGATGTGCCAGATAAAGATAAATTAAAACCAGTGTATTCTTTACCACAAGCCTTATCTAATTATGAATTTATCTCCTTGGTCAACCGTTCATTTAAATCTTTAGAAAAGACCGGTCTAAATGATGATTTACCTAAGATATTTAAGATTAAATATCGTTTATTACCAAAATTAGATTCCTTAAAGCTCATACATAAACCGACCAAAATTGAAGATGTCTATCAAGGATTAAGAATACTTAAATATGAAGAATGTCTTCATTTCACTTTGAAAAGTAAGATGATTCGCGAGGAAAATTCTAAGCTTGAATATTCCTCGAAAAAGATGATTGATTTAGATAAATCCCGTGAATTTATTAAGCAACTACCATATAAATTAACCCACGATCAAAAGATAGCGATTAGAGAAATTATCTTTGACATGAACAAAAATAAGCTCATGTATCGCCTTCTTCAAGGAGATGTTGGGACAGGGAAGACCCTCGTCGCGATGGTTGCTCTTCACGCGAATTATTTAAGGGGTTCACAAGGGGCGTTTATGGCTCCAACTGATGCTCTAGCTAAGCAGCATTATCATAATTTAGTGAAGCTATTTAAACCATTTAATATCAATGTCGTTTTATTAAGTGGTAGTTCCTCAACAAAAGAAAGATCTGTGATTAGAAAAGCTCTTATTAATGGTGAGATTGATATCCTTGTTGGCACGCATATCCTCTTTTCAAAAGATATTAATTATCTATCGTTAGGATTAGTTATTATCGATGAGCAACAAAAATTCGGCGTGAACCAAAGAATTCAATTATTAAACAAAGGTGATAATGCGGATTTATTATTGATGAGTGCGACCCCGATACCGAGGACTTTGGCGTTAAGTTTATACGGCGACATGGACGTGTCTTCGTTAAGTGAATTCCCGTGTGAGAAGCGGGATATAGTAACAAAAATAATCAAGGAAAAAGATCCGGAATTATTATCATCGATCAATGATTCATTATCTAATAATAAACGCGTCTACATCGTCGCCCCGAAGATAATCGAAAACGATAATGAGACGGTAAGCGTTGAAGAGTTATATGCAAAATATTTGCTCCGTTACCCTGGAAAAGTCGCACTTTTGCACGGAAATTTAGATGAAGATGAGAAGGATTTTGCTTTAAGTGACTTCATCAAAGGAGATTGCCCGATTTTAATTGCTACCTCCGTCATCGAAGTTGGCATCGATGTGAAAGATGCAAATTTAATGATTATCTATGACCCCAATCATTTTGGCCTTGCCAATCTTCATCAACTCCGTGGAAGAATTGGTCGCGATGGCTCTAAGAGCAAATGCTTATTAGTCTATGATGACGATGATGAAGATACCTTGGATAAATTAAATGTATTAGTTCGTTCTAACGATGGATTTTATATTTCTGAAGAGGATTTGCGTCGTCGCGGCGCGGGTGAGTTAACTGGAGTTAAACAATCTGGTATCGCCAATTTCACCTATGTTAATTTAGTTAACGATATCAAGATTTTCCAAGCCGCCCAAGAGGACGCTAAATATGTCGTTGCTCACGCTAGAGAACCTGAATATTATAACTATCTTAAAAACATTAAATTAGAGATAGAAAACGAGAGGTTTCAAAAGTTACTTTCGTAAACTATGTTAGCTAATTCTTTGATATAGCTTCTTCCTTTTAAAATAGGAATTAGATATATCGATTATATTTGAACGTTAATTATATAGTAACTTGAATTATATTTAGAAATATAGCATTTATGCTATAAATATTATAATGAGTAGGATAATATGGAGTTTAAAGATGAATTAAAAAGATTTAGAAAAGAAAATAAAATTACGCAGGTCGAGCTTGCCAAGAAATTAGGTATTGATTTTACGACTGTAAATAGGTTTGAAAATGGCCATTTTAATCCAAGCTATGATGTTCTTAACAAATTTGAAACACTTAAAAACAAAGGCTGCGATAACACAATTAGGTTACCAACTTTGCCTACTGTAAGTGAAAGCGATGATGTTTTTACTGATATTTCGATTTTAATTGAAAAATCAGAAAATATTGCTTATCAATCTGTTAATATTCTTTTAATTCAAAGAAACTGGATGATAGGGAAAAGAATTCATGATGAAGAATTAAAAAAGAGTCGAAGTGAAAATTATGGATTGGAAATTATTAAAAATCTATCTATAAAATTGACTGGAAAATATGGCTCTGGTTTTAAAAGTAGAAATCTTTATAGCTTTGTTGACTTCTATAAAACATATCCAAACATTTTGCAAACACTGTCTGCAGAATCTTGCCTCTCGTGGTCTCACTATTTGGTTTTATTACAAATTGATGATAAAGACGCGAGAATTTGGTATGAAAACGAAACTAATAATGAAGCGTGGAGTGTTCGAACTCTACAAAGAAATGTGTCATCTCAATATTATTATCGTATCCTCAAATCCCAAAAAATAAATCTTGTAAAAAAAGCAATGCTATCAAAAACAAAAGAATTAGAGGATGATAAGAAATTAGATTTCATAAAAAATCCTACCATTTTAGAATTTTTAAATCTTCCAGAAAACAATGATTATATCGAAAAAGATTTAGAAAACTGTTTAATAGAAAATTTAAAAAAATTCTTAATGGAATCAGGAAAAGGATATGCCTTTGTTGCTTCTTGAAAAAGAATCCACACTGAAAAAGAAGATTATTTTATAGATTTAGTATTTTACAACTATATTCTAAAATGCTTTGTTCTTGTTGATTTAAAGACAGGCAAATTAAATCACCAAGATGTTGGTCAAATGGATATGTATGTTCAAATGTATGACGAAACAGAAAAACAAGATACTGATAATCCTACAATTGGAATATTATTATGCTCTGATACTGATGAAGATGTTGCAAGATATTCTAATCTTCATATAAGTAATCAATTGGATGCTGCGAAGTATAAAACATATTTACCAAGCGAGGAGGAATTAAAAAGAGAAATTGAAAGGCAAAAAACTTTCTTTTATCTTCAACAAAAAAATAATTAATGTCGCTATTATGCTATTCATATTATTTTGTAGTAAAAAAATTCACATTTAGAATAATCCTTATTCTTAACTTCCTCTCTGAACCTTTATGCTCACATAATAACGTTGAGAATTTGTTAGCATAATCAAACCAATATTTAACATGTTAAAGGTTAAGGAATAGAAATTGATAATTGGACTTTAGATTATGAGCACGTTGTTAATTGAAATAGGGAAAGATTATGTTAATTTTATTTCACTACGTGATAGAATAAGAAAGTTCATAGGAGATTTTAATCATGATTAAAATAGTTATTGATATGATGGGTGGAGATAATGGTCTAAAAGCCACGGTCGGCGCGGTTAATCGATTTTTAAATGAAGTTAACGACGCAGAAATAATTGCGGTTGGCGATAAAGAGGCTCTATCATCATTAAAAGATAAAGTCACCATCGTCCCTTCCAAAAGCGTTGTCCCGATGGAGTGCAGCGTTCTTGAAGCGATGCGGATGAAAGATTCATCAGTTTATCAAGCTGTTAACGCGGTTAAAGAATTAAGCGCAGATGCGATCGTCTCTGCAGGTTCAACAAGTGCATTCTTAGCTTTAACGACGCTTATCATCAAAAAGATTGATGGAGTTGATAGACCAGCCTTAATTACTCCTTTCCCTACATTAGTGGCAAATAAATATGCCGTCTTACTCGATGTCGGTGCGAGCAATGAAAATACGCCTAATGAATTATATCAATTTGCCAAGATGGGCCAAGCCTATTACAAAGTCGTCTATGGCAAAGAAAATCCAAATATTTATTTAGCCAGCAATGGTAGCGAAGAAGGTAAAGGTTCTCCATTAACTAAAGAGGCATATAATTTACTTAAAGAAGATAAAGACTTTAAGGGCAACATCGAAGCCCGTTATGTTCTTTCTGGCGACGCCGATGTCATCGTCTTTGATGGCTTCACTGGCAATATCTTTCTTAAATCTAGCGAAGGTATGGCCAAGATGATGTCGAAGATGATTCGCGATGCATTTACCTCATCAACTAAATCGAAGATTGGTTATCTCTTCTCGAAAAAAGGATTTAATACCTTAAAAGATAAAATGGATTATAAAAAAGTTGGAGGTGCCTTCTTAGTTGGGGTTAACACAATACCTGTTAAGGCTCATGGAAACGCCGATGAAGAATCGTTCTTCTATTCGATGATGATCGCTTATAATTTAGCGAAGAAAAACATCGTTCAAGAGATTAAAAATAATTTAAAATAATGAAAAATATCCAGGAATTACTTAATAAATTTAAGATTAAAGCTAAAGACATCACTCTTTTTGAGATGGCTTTTACCCATTCTTCTTTTAATGCTGACGCCAAGACGAAGCATCACGATTATGAGAGGTTAGAATTTTTAGGTGATTCTGTATTGGGTTGTGTTGTTGCTGAGCTTGCCTATAAAGCGCGTTCAGATTTAGATCAAGGTTCGCTCACCAAGCTTAAAAGCTCATTAGTAAATACTAAATCGCTAGCTTCTTTTGCTTTGGAATATCATTTTGATAAATATATCCGAGTTGGTAATTCCTTCACTGGGAATATTGCCTTATCTAATCATCTTCTTGAAGATGTCTTTGAAGCTTTTATTGGGGCGATGTATCTTGACCAAGGATTTGTAAAGACACGTCTATTTTTAATCTCGACTCTATATAAAGATGTTCAAAAATTTAAGATGGATGATATGGAAGATTATAAATCTCGTCTTCAAGAGGAGATGCAAAGCGAACATCGCGAATCGGTCAAATATGTCATCGTTAAGGAAACTGGTCCATCGCATAACCGTCACTTTATTGCCTCGGTTACCTTTGAAGGTTTAGTTTTAGGCACTGGCGAAGGTTCCTCAAAAAAAGAAGCCGAACAAATGGCGGCGAAAGAAGCGTTGAATAAAAAGGCGATGAAATAATATGGGTTTAATAAAATTACTTAAAGATAAATTTTCAAAAAAGCCATTGGAGAAAAACGACAATTATGTCGATGGCTTAGCTAAATCGCGTTCGAATTTTGCTTCTAAGCTCGATTTATTGACGAAGCAATATAAAGAAGTTAATCAAAATTATTTCGAAGAACTTGAACAAATACTCATTGAAGCCGATGTTGGAATCGATCTTTCGCTAAGAATCATCGATGAAGTGCTTAATGAGAGCAAAGAAAAGAATATTAAAGATCCGAAGACAATTAATGAATTAGTCGTCGATAAGATGTTTTTAGGTTATGCCATCAAGGGAGGAAACATCCATAACGAAATCGAATTCGTTAAAGATGGTGTAACAGTTCTACTCGTCGCCGGGGTCAACGGCGTTGGCAAGACGACGACGATTGCTAAATTAGCGTATCGGTATATCTCTCAAGGCAAAAAAGTTATGTTATGCGCGGCGGATACATTCCGCGCGGGAGCGATTGAGCAATTAACTGTATGGGCGGATCGACTACATTGTCCAATCGTCGTGGGCAAGGAACAATCTGATCCCGCGAGCGTCGCTTTTGAAGGAGCAAAAAGAGCTAAGGAAGAGAAGATGGATTTACTTATCGTCGACACCGCTGGTCGATTACAAAACAAAGTGAATCTAATGAACGAATTAGCTAAAATCACTCGCGTATTATCAAAAGAGATTCCTAATGCTCCTCATGAAGCATTTCTTATTATCGATGCGACAACTGGGCAAAATGGATTAATTCAAGCGAAACAATTTTTAGATTGTATTAAATTGACTGGTATTGTTATCACAAAAATGGATGGCACATCTAAAGGAGGTATCATCCTAGCGATTAGAGATGCCTTAGGAATACCAGTTCGCTTTATTGGTTTAGGAGAGAAGATGGATCAATTAGAGGAATTTGATTTAGACAAATATCTTTATGGTCTATGCTTAGGTGATAAAAGTGAATAAGACTATTTTAGAAATAATTCACATCAATCGTTTGCTAGATTTTTATGGCTCTCTTCTAAGCAAGACTCAACGAGAAATATTAAATGATTATTATGAAGCTAATCTTTCATTAAGTGAGATTGCTGAGAATCGAAATACATCAAGAACCGCGGTTAGTGATGCCTTAAATAAAGGCAAAGAAAAACTTGAGCATTTTGAAGAAACATTAAAGTTTTGCCAAGCTTTTGATAAATTTAAAAGTCTTGATGATGAACATAAAACAATAATTAATGAATTAGAAGAGGAAATAAAAAATGGCATTTGAATCTCTTAGCGAACGCTTTCAAAGAATTATTAAAAAAGTCCGTGGTCAATCTAGATTAAGTGAAGCGAACATGGACGAGATGCTTAAGGAAGTGCGAATAGCGCTTCTCGAGGCGGATGTTAATTTTAAAGTGGTTAAAGAATTCGTTGAGCAGGTTAAACAAAAGGCGATTGGCGAAGAAGTTTATACCAAATTAAATCCTTCGCAAATGGTCGTAAAGATTGTTCATGATGAACTCGTTGAACTGTTAGGAAGCGATTCATCTGAGCTCATCTATCAAAAGAATAAACCGACGATTATTATGCTCGTTGGTCTTCAAGGAAGTGGTAAAACAACCTCCGCGGGTAAGCTAGCTTTATTAATGAAGAAGAAGCTCGGTAAAAAGGTTCTTCTTGCCGCCGGGGACGTCTATCGACCTGCCGCGATCGATCAATTAGAGCAAATCGGTAAACAGATTGGTGTCGAAGTATTCTCGCTTGGAAGCAATGTCTCTCCAGTTGAGATCGCCATTAAAGCCAAGGAAAAAGCCTATAACGAACATTATGATGTTCTCATTTTAGATACAGCGGGACGCTTAGCAATCGATGAGCCTTTGATGAAGGAACTTAACGATATCACAAAGGAAATTTGTCCTGATGAAACACTGCTTTTAGTCGACGCCATGAGCGGGCAAGATGCAATCAACGTTGTTAACACCTTTAACGCTCAACTTAAAATAACCGGCATCATTATGTCCAAACTCGATGGCGATGCCCGTGGTGGCGCAGCCTTATCGATTAAATATTTAACCGGCATTCCTATCAAATTTGCCGGCGTCGGTGAGAAATTATCGGATTTAGATGTCTTCCATCCTGACCGCATGGCTGATCGCATACTAGGCATGGGTGATGTCATGACGCTCGTTGAAAAAGTGCAGGAAGAAATCGATGAGAAAGAAGCGCGTAAAGATGCAGCAAAATTCATCTCTGGCAATTTTACGCTTGATGATATGCTAATTCAGATGAAGAAAATGCAGAAACTCGGCTCATTGGGTGGCCTTCTTAAATTAATTCCAGGCATGCCAAAAATTAGCGACGAGCAAAAAGCTTTGGCGGAAAAGGAAATGAAGAATCTTGAAGCCATCGTCAATTCGATGACTAAAGAAGAACGCGCACATCCAGAAATCTTAAAAAATTCGCGCAAGGTTAGAATTGCTAAGGGCTCAGGAAAAACTAACGCCGACATCAATCGTGTATTAAAAAAATACGAGCAAACAAAAGAGATGATGAAGGCGATGAAACAATATCAAAAAAGTGGCAGAATTCCACCTTCATTTAATGGGAACTTGCCACCTAAGTTTTAATTTATTTTAAGAATTTTTTACCCTTTTCTAAGGCGGATAATAACCATTTAGGATTATCGATACCTTCCTCGATTTCTTTTAGCAACTTCTTATCTGATTTACTCAATTGATAATTTTTAAATAAGTCAGGGCGATATTCTTTTGTTAGCTTTAAAGCTTCTTTTTTTCGATATTTCTCTATCGCCTCATGATTACCGGTGTATAAGATTAAAGGAATTTGATGACCTTCAAAATCAAATGGTTCCGTGTATTGAGGATATTCAAGCAAAGATGAGGTGAACGATTCTTCTTTAAGCGATTCACTAGATATCGCTCCATCAAGTAGACGGATTATTGAGTCGGCGATGGCCATCGCGCCAATCTCGCCACCGGTGAGAATATAATCGCCAATGGATATTTCCTCATCGATATAATTATTAACTCGTTCATCGACACCTTCATAATGGCCAGCGATGAGGGTGATATCATCTAATTTTGCTAATTCAATCGCCTTTTTTTGCGTGTATGTTGCGCCTCTAGGCGAGAGCAATATTTTGTGGCTATCGCTCGCGGTACATTTTCTTAAAGTGTCCACGATTGGCTGGCATTTTAAGATTAATCCCGCCCCTCCTCCGACTGGTGGAGTGTCGACGCGATGATATTTATCTAGCGTATAATCGCGGATGTTAACGACGTTTATTTCAACTATTTTTTTATCTATCGCTCTTTTAATAATCGAATTATTTAAAAAGCCATCAAACATATCGACGAATAGAGTAAGGATAGTTATTTTCATAATAGTCCTTCCATGTAATTAATTGTTATTAGCTTTTTAGCGATATCGACATCTTTAATGAATGCTTTAACAAATGGAATTAGAACATCTTTCTTATCAGTTTTTACTCTCAATGTGGCATAGCTAGAATATTCTTCTATTTTATTAACGATACCGATTTCTTGACCGTTATCGAAGATGACTTTACATCCTTCTAAATCGATATAAAAATATTCGCCTTTATTTAAGAAGCTATTATCTTTAATTACAAATAGTTGTTTTTTGACTAATGGTTCAACGCTTTCGATGGTGTTATATCCTTCAAAAGTTAATATATCCATCTCACCATTCTCTCGATGCGATTTGACAACAAATTCTATATACGTATCATCATTTTTAAGAAAAACGTGGCTTCCTTTTTTAAAACGAGAGCCACGAAAATGGGTTGTTGGATATATCTTAACTTCGCCTTTTAAACCAACAGTTTTAACAATTGTTCCAACGAGCAAATAATCCATTATTTAGTTTCTTCATCAAATGATTCGAATTTTAAGCGAAGTCTAATTCCTTCGTTTTTACCGGCTACAGATAAAACTTCTCTTAACGCATTGGCGACCGTGCCTTTTTTGCCGATTAAGCGAGCTGTATCTTCGTTTTCGCTGACGATTAAAAGAGTTAATTCCTTATCGTCATCGCTTTTGATTTCACGAATCAATAAAGCGTCGGGATTGATTAAGAAAGGATCAACAATGGTGTGAATGATCTTTTGATAATCCATTATTTAGATTCCTTCTTCGACTTGGCAAATTTTTCCATGATGCCTTTACGATTGAATAAAGTGCGGATGGAATCTGATGGAATTGCTCCACGTTGAAGCCATTTCAATGCTGCTTCTTCATTGATATCGGCGCTTTCTTCTCCTTTAGCAGGATCAAAATAACCGATTTGCTCAATATAGCGGGCATCGCGAGCGAATCTGCTATCGGCGACGACAATTCGATAAATTGATTCTTTGTGACGGCCGATGCGGGTAAGTCTAATTTTTACTGACATAATTTTAATCTCCTTAACAGGCAATACTTTATATCGATGCAGCTTCTCTGTCAAGTATTTTTGCTTAACAGGCTTAAAATTGCTCTTGCTATGCAATAACTCTTTTGCTATTATTTCACTTGCGTGATTAAATCGCGTTGCAGACGTTCCGCTACCAAAAGATCGAAAATGATATGAACGCCCTAAGAAAATATATGGAAAAAGGAGGAAAAAGAACATGAACGCAAATCTCGTTAATGAAATCACTGCTCGACAAATCAAAAAAGATGTCCCTGAATTCAAATCTGGTGACACCGTCAAAGTCAGCGTGCGCATCATTGAAAACAAGAAAGAACGTATTCAAGTCTTCCAAGGCGTCGTTATCAAACGCCGTGGCTCCGGCGTCAGTGAAACCTTCACCGTCAGAAAAATTTCTTCGGGTGTCGGCGTAGAAAGAACCTTCCCAGTTAATTCACCAGCAATTGCTAAAATTGAAATCGTGAAACGTGGTAAAGTTCGCCGTAGTAGAATTAACTACTTACGTAAATTATCTGGCAAAGCCGCGCGTATTAAAGAAATTCTCTAATACGTATTATAGAATAAGCCCATTTGGGCTTTTTCTTTTATATCGAGAAAATTTATAATATATCTATGTCTGAAACACTTAAGCAGTATAGCAAACGTAATCTATTGATTAGGCGGATTATAATAATCGCCGTTTCTTTAATAATAATTACTGCAATTTGTTTAGCATCTTTTTTACTCTTTAATGCATTTTATTACACTCCATTTTGGGTCAATGGTCAAAGCATGTATCCAACATTAAATAAAGATGCAAAATACAAAAATGGCGAGTTATATGGCGAGGTTGGCTCGACCGCGGAACTTGGAAGCTATGATATCGACTATGGCTTTATGGATACGCATCAAAACGCGATTAATGGTATTTCTCGATTTTCGATCATTGTTTGTAAATATAGTAAAAATGATACAACCAGCAAAATTAAAAGAGTTATTGCATTGCCTGGTGAAACTTTTTTTATTAGCAATAAAGTAGAAGACAATGGCTCGCTTTATGTAGCGAATCAAGATGGCGAATTTGAACTAATTAATCAACCTATTGATGAAGCGATGATTAAAAAAGCAATTTATCCTTCGCTATATTCCTCATCTTATACATTAAAAGAAGATCAATATTTTGTCATGGGTGATAACCGATCGCATTCAGCCGATTCAAGGATTAATGGCCCAATTTCTAAAGATTGGATTATTGGTGTTGTCAAAGGACTTAACGGCAAAGCGACAATTGGCTATGATGAGGATAAGAACTTAACACCTATTTCAGTTCATAAATATTGGCCGAGGTATTTTTGATGAGTAAAGACATTCATTGGTATCCTGGCCATATGAAAAAGGCCTCGATTCAAATTCAAGATAAATTAAAACTCGTCGATTGCTTAATCGAACTTTTAGATGCGCGAATACCTTATTCTTCAAGAAACAAAGAACTGTATAATTTAACTAAATCTAAGAATCGATTAATCGTTTTAACGAAAGCCGATTTAGCGGACCCTATTATTAGTAAATCCTGGTTAGATTTCTTTAATGAGCAAGGATTTGCCACAATATTCGCAGATTTAAATAACAATAAAGATGTGCAACGCATCATCAAATGCGCGGAATCTATCTCGAGCAAAAAGCAACAAACATATATTAATAAGGGAATGAAAAAGCAACCGATTAGGGCGATGATCATCGGCATACCTAACGTCGGTAAATCGACCTTGATAAATAAAATTGCCAAGCGTAAAGCCGCCGGCGTGGAAAATAAACCGGGCTATACTAAATCGCAACAATGGATAAAGGTAAGCGATCAATTTGAGCTATTAGATACTCCGGGAATTCTTCAATCAAATTATGATGATAAATCAAAAGCATTAAATCTTGCCTTATGTGGCTCGATAAACGAAAACATCTTACCCACTGATTATTTAGCTAATGAATTATTGAATTATTTAAAACAATATTATCCAGATGCACTTATTAACCGTTATAAATTAACATCGCTCAATAAAGACAATATTGAGATATTGGTGGATATCGCAAAAAATCGCGGATTACTTCTTAAATCTTATTCCGATATTTCTAAAGCGGAGATCTTATTACTTAATGAATTTAAAAACGGTAAATTAGGACGTATAAGTTTAGAAAGAGAGAAGCGATGTCTTTAACATATCAAAATCAGTTTTATAGCGATGATGTTTCTTTAATCGTCGGAGTGGATGAAGCGGGTCGCGGACCTTTAGCGGGACCGGTTGTCGCCGCGGCGGTTATATTCGCGCGCGCGTATGATAATAAAGAAATTAATGATTCCAAGAAATTATCTAGGAAAAAAAGAGAACAGTTATTTGATGTAATTAAAGAAAATGCATTGAGCTATGGAATTGGCATTGTCGAGGCGAAAACGATTGATGAAATAAATATTTATGAAGCCACCAAAGTGGCGATGAAAAAAGCTATCTCACAATTGAAACATCCTTACGATTTAATATTGACCGATGCGATGAAATTAGAAGGCTTTGATGTTGAAGTTATTCCAATTATTAAAGGTGACGCTAAAGCTTTGCCTATTGCCGCGGCGAGCATATTAGCTAAGGTTACTAGAGACAAGATTATGGATGATTTGTCTCAAAAATATCCTCAATATAATTTTTCAAAAAATGCTGGATATGGAACAAAAGAGCATCTAGATGCGTTAAAAAAGTATGGGCCAATTCAAAACATTCATCGATTTTCTTATCGCCCAGTTAAAGAAGTTTATTATAAGACGATGAATTTATTTGAAGATTTTTAGTCTCATTATTTTGTCCCTTTTTAATTCCTTCTTACTACCTATTAATGGAGGTAGATTATGAAAGGAAGAGATTTATTAACATTCTTGTCGATTAAATATAATGGCCAATGGGATGAAATCTATGAAGCTATTAGAACAAAAAGAGATCACATCAATGATGATGAGGTTAACAAAGCGTTAGCAAATATTAATAGTAAATATGTAACGATAATCGACGCAGATTATCCAACATGTCTAAAAGATGTTGGCAAACCACCATTTGTGCTCTTTTATTATGGGGATATTAATCTCATCAGCGATAACAAGAAGTGCATCGGCGTCATCGGGATGAGAAATTGCTCGGAATACGGAAGGAAGATGACAAAATCAATTACCGAAGATTTAGCAAAGGAATTTGTCATCGTTTCTGGCATGGCCAAAGGCATCGACTCAATCGCTCATGAATGTGCGATATCTAAAAACGGGAGAACGGTTGCTGTGCTCGGCTCAGGCATTGATAATTGTTATCCAAAAGAAAAGAAAGAATTATATGATGAGATCAAAAAGAATCATCTTTTAATTAGCGAGTATCCAGGTATGACCACTCCTGATAAAGACCATTTCCCATTTAGAAATCGTTTAATCGCCGCTTTTTCTCGCGCGATTGTCTTAACCGAGGCTAAATATCGATCAGGCAGTTCGATCACTGTCGCTTACGCTCTTGAGATGGGAAAATCGATATGCTGTGTGCCAACGCACGCAAACGAAGAGTCTCTATGCAACCGCCTTATTAGCGATGGAGCGAGATTGATTGAAAAAGCAAGCGACGTCTACGATGAAATTGGCCATCGAAAAGAAAGCGAGCAAAAGTAGATAAAAAAACTTAAAGAAATATATTAATTCTTTAATAAATAAATGTTTTTGACATTGCTTAATCTTGTCTATATAGTTGTATAACGAAATTGATAAGAAGCACATTTTAAACTATGAAATTAATCATCGTCGAATCACCTCACAAGTCAACAACAATATCCGAATTTCTTAATAAAGAATTCGCAAATAATTACGTTGTAACCGCATCAAAAGGGCAAATCGAAGATTTGTCAACTAAAGGTAAAAATGGTTTTGGCGTGGATGTTGATAACGACTTTAAACCTCTATATTCAATTACACCTTTGCAGCGAAAAACTGTTCTCGCTTTAAAAGAAAAAGCCAAAGGTGCGGATGATATTATTCTCGCAAGTGACCCTGATAGAGAAGGGGAAGCCATCGCTTATCATCTAGCTCGCGTATTGGGATTAGACGTTAATAAAGCGACGCGTATTGAATTTCATGAAATTACAAAAGACGCAGTGCTAAATGCTTTAGAAAATCCACGAACTATCGATATGAATCTAGTACACGCCCAAGAGGCGCGACGCATCATCGACCGCGTTATCGGTTTTAAATTATCAAATATCATGCAAAAGAAGATAAAAGCTCCTTCGGCGGGACGCGTACAATCTGCAACTTTAAAACTGATTGTCGATCACGATAAGGAAATTGAACACTTCGTCCCTGAAGAATATTGGACGTTGTCACTCGATGTTTCTAATGATAATAATCAGGCGACAATTGCTTATTCCGCTTCGCTTAACGATGGCAAAATTAAAAACAAAGAGCAATGCGATAATATCATTAATTCACTCGATAAAACCGTAACAATTAAAAATATAACCAAAAGCGTTAAAACGACGGAATCAAAGCCAGGTTTTTCTACTCCAGCCTTACAAATTGAAGCATTTAACGTCTATCGTATGAGCGTCGATTTAACATCGAAAACCGCTCAACAATTATATGAAGGCGTCAACGGTTCAGAAGGTTTAATTACCTATATGCGTACCGATGCGACACGCTTCTCATCAGAATTTGTCGCCTCAGCGAAAGCGTATATCGCTAAAAATTATGGCGAGGAATATATAGGAAGAGTTAAAGTCGTCTCGATTAAAGGACAACAAGACGCTCACGAAGCGGTAAGACCAACATCCTTAAAAAGAACTCCTGAATCCATCAAGCATTTATTAACTCCTGTTCAATTTAATTTATACAAATTGATTTATGAACGCACATTAGCCTCATTGATGAAGGGCAAAAAAGAAGAGATTCTTAGCTATGAATTTGTCTCAAATGATGTGACATTTAAAACCGAGAGCAAAAGAAAAATATTCGATGGATACACAATTATCTATAAACACGACAATGATGTAGATAATGTCGATACATTAAAGGGAGCAAAGGTTGGCGATATCTTTAATATCGATAAGATAAATAACAATCAAGAATTCACAAAAGCGCCACTTCACTATAATGAAGGTAAAGTCGTTAAACTCATGGAAGACAATGGTATCGGCCGTCCTTCGACTTATTCTTCGACCATCCAAAAATTAAAAGCTCATAAATATATTGAAACTAAAAACGGTGTTCTTATAGCCACAGAGACCGGAATAAGAACAGCGACGGTATTAAATAAATATTTTCCTAAATTTGTTGACGTTAACTATACAGCGTCGATGGAAGAAGACCTCGATAAAGTAGAAATTGGCTCATTGACGGAGTTAAAACTATTGACTGATTTCTATTATCCGTTTATGAAAGATGCTGACGAAGCATATGACAAGATGTATAAAGAAACGGACAAGCTAGTTGGGAGAGATTGCCCAAAATGTGGTGCTCCATTAGTTTATAAAGAATCTAAATTTGGCACTTTCATCGGCTGCTCGAATTTTCCGACATGCAAATACACCGAAAAAGAGGAAAAGCCGATTGAATATACCGGGAAAAATTGCCCAAAATGTGGCAAACCTCTCGTCTATAAATATAACCGAAAGCATTCAAAATTCATCGGTTGTAGCGATTACCCACATTGCGATTATAGTGAAAATATCGTCCGTAAGAAAACCTTCAAACGCAAAACGTATTACAAGTACAAATACAAGAAGAGTTAGTGGTTGCTCACTAACTTTTTAATATATAATGATTGCGTGAAAAAAATTAATGTCATCGGGGCTGGTTTAGCCGGGAGCGAAGCCTGCTATTATCTACTTAAAAAAGGATATGAAGTTCATCTATATGAGATGCGGCCAAAAGTTAATGATGGGGCGCATGAAACTTCTCTTTTTGGTGAACTTGTTTGTTCTAATTCACTAAAATCAAATCGCTTAGACAATGCCTGTGGTTTATTAAAAGAGGAGATGCGTCAACTAGATTCCTTAACCATGGAAGCTGCATCTAAAACTTCTGTCCCAAGCGGCAATGCCTTAAGTGTCGATAGAATAGAATTTGCTAACTACATTACAAATAAATTAAAACAATTTCCTAATTTGATAATTCATAATGAGGAAATAAAAGATTTTCTTCCGGGAATAAATATCATCGCTACGGGCCCTTTGACGAGTCCATCCCTTAGTAAAAAGATTGAAGATACAATAGGTAAGAGCAACCTATTTTTCTATGATGCCTCCGCGCCGATTATCGAAAAAGATTCGATCGATATGAGCATCGCTTATAAGAAATCGCGTTATGAACAAGATGATGCAAGCTATATCAATTGCCCGTTTTCAAAAGACGAATATGATCGATTTTATAATGAATTAATTAACGCTAAACTCGCTCATGTTCACGATTTTGATAAATCCTATTTTGAAGGATGCATGCCAATTGAAGTGTTAGCCAAAAGAGGATATGACACCCTTCGATATGGACCATTAAAACCAAAAGGCTTACAAATATTGTCGCGTCCAAAATTTTACGCCGTCGCTCAACTTCGGCAAGATAATCTAATCGGCAATTTATATAACCTTGTGGGCTTCCAAACTAATCTAACCTATCCTGAGCAAAAGCGTGTCTTTTCCTTAATCCCGGGATTAGAAAATGCCCGTTTTGTGCGTTATGGACTCATGCACCGTAATTCATATATTTGTTCACCGATTGCTTTGAATGAAAATATGTCTTTAAAAAATAATTCGGATATATTTATCGCCGGACAATTAAGTGGTATTGAAGGCTATGTTGAATCCGCCTCGATGGGCATTTTAGTTGCTTCATTTGTTGAGCAACTTTTGAAACATAAACAAATTATTTTTCCTCCTATAGAAACGATGCTAGGAGCGTTACATAATTATATTATCCACGCAAATCCCCACAATTTTTCACCAATGAATGCTAATTTTGGCATCCTTTTATCTTCTAATAAAGATAGATTGGAACTAGCAAATAAATCATTAAAATTAATCAAAGAATGGAGAGATAAAGTCGATGACTAACATCCGTGAAATTGATGAATTTTTAGATTACTTAAAAAACTATTTGAACTATTCAAGTAAAACGATAACTTCATATGAAAACGATATCGTTTCGTTTTATAAATTTATTTATCCAGAAGGCGTCGATATCGATGATGTTGATACTTTGATTATAAGAAATTATTTATCCAATCAACTTAGCAAAAACATATCTAAAAGAACATGCGCAAGACGCTTATCCGCGTTAAGACATTTCTATGATTATTTAGTTAGTAAAGACACTGTTAAGACAAATCCTTTTACGTTTATCCACTCACCAAAAAGTGAAAAGAAGTTGCCGAAAGCATTATATATCGAACAAATAGACACATTATTTAAATTAAATAGTCAAAGAAACGACGAACTAATGCTTCGAGATCAATGTTTGCTTGAACTACTTTATTCTAGCGGTGTCCGAGTAAGCGAACTAGTCAATATTAAGATGTCTGATATCGACTTTCGTGGGCGAAATATTCGCGTATTAGGAAAAGGGAGAAAAGAACGAATTGTCCCTTTTAGTGCGACCGCACAAAAGGTATTAAAAAGATATGTGAGCGAATCTCGGGATAATTTAATGAAAAAATATTCTTTATCCATTCAATTCGACAACTTATTTTTCAGCGCCAACGGGCGACCATTAACCTCTAGAGGAGTCGAATACATTTTAAAAGAAATCGAGAAGAAAACTGGCTGTAATTATGGTTTACATCCTCATTTACTAAGGCATACATTTGCAACCCATCTTCTTGAAGGTGGCGCGGATCTTAGAGTTATTCAAGAACTTTTAGGTCATGAGTCTTTAAATACAACCCAGATATATACGCATGTAACAGATGAATCGATGATGAATCAATTTAAAATATCTCATCCTCGTTCAGTAAAAAAAGAGTAAATACTCAGAATAAATCGATATTTATGTCATTTTTTGTGAATGACAAATTTATATACAGAATGACAAAAAGATATATAGAATGACAAAAAAATATTTGAAATGACAAAAAGATATATAGAATGACAAAATACGATGAGAGCAATTAAGGTGATGTAAATAAATTATGGGAATTTACCACGATAATTTGCCGATGTTATGTCTTCGGAAATGTAAATAGTAAAAACTATTTGTTGATAGTTGACTACTATGATAAGATAATAACGCTCTTTTTAAAAAGAGACTACACACATCATGGATTCATCATCCTAGTCCCATGACCACGGGGTCGAGTATGGGGGATGATGTTGGAAGTGATGGAGGCAAAAACAAATGGAGGTTCACAAGATGAACGAAGAAAAAGAAGTTGTCACCCCGGTTGAAGCTGAAGAGGTTAAAACCGAGGAACAAGAAAATGTCATGGATTTGGTTATGCACGATGAAAATGCGCCAATAATTACCATGAGAAAATTACTCGAAGGTGGTGTCCATTTCGGTCACAACACGAGAAAATGGAATCCTAAGATGGGCAAATACATCTATGGTGCACGTAACGGAATTTACATTATCGATTTAGCAAAATCCGCTCAAAAGATTGAAGAAGCATATCTCGCTTTAAAGAAAATCGTTGATGAATCAGGCAAAGTTTTATTTGTCGGCGTCAAACCACTAGTCAAAGAAGTCATCGAAGAACAAGCACTTCGCTCTGGCTCATTTTATATTACCAATCGTTGGTTAGGCGGAACCTTAACTAACTTCAAAACTATCCAAGGCCGTATTCGTAGACTAAAAGAACTCGAAGCTAAAGAAAGCGATGGTTCATATGATCGTCTACCTAAAAAGGAAGTAGCCTTACTTAAGAAAGAAAAGGACAAACTTTCTAAAAACCTTGATGGTATTAAAGAAATGCGCAAGCTCCCTAACGCTGTTATCGTCGTCGATCCTCAACTCGAACATAACGCCGTTGCCGAAGCTCGTAAATTAAATATCCCTGTATTCGGTATCGCTGATACAAATGCCGATCCAGATGTATTAGATTATGCAATTCCTGCCAATGATGATGCACTTCGCTCAGTTAAATTAATCATCACTGTTTTAGCAGATGCTATCGTCGAATCCAAAGGCGGTGTCACTGAAGTTGCCTACACTAAAGATGAAGGCGAAGAAGTTACGATGAAGGATGCTATCCGTCAAGCTGATAAAGAAAATGCCGAGAGATTAGCTGCTATCCGCAAAGCACGTCAAGAAAGACAAGAACGTTATGAGAAGCTTCAAGCTCAACGCGAAGCCTTTAGAAAAGCGCGCGAAGAAGGCAAAGCTGCCCCAAAAGCGGACACAGAAAAAGTAGAAGCTAAGGATGCACCTGTTGAAGACGCAGCGAAGAAAGCTCCTGCTAAGAAGGTCGAAAAGAAAGAAGAGGCTAATTAAGATGGCCAGCATGATCGAATTAATCAAAGAACTTCGCGATCGTACCGGCGCGGGTATGATGGATTGCAAAAAAGCTCTTGAAGCAAATGGTCAAGATGTCAATAAATCCATCGATTGGCTCCGCGAAAAAGGTATTGCTAAAGCTCAAGCTAAGGCCTCACGAATTGCCGCAGAAGGTTTATCTTCAGTTAAAGTCGATGGCAACAAAGCATGCATCGTCGAAATCAACTGCGAAACCGACTTTGTCTCCAAAGGCGATAAATTCCATAAATTAGTGGATGATGTCTTAGATGTCACATTAGCTAAAAATCCTTGCTGCATCGATAAGGCTAAAGAAGTTACTCAATCACTATTTACCGATGCTACAGTTAGCATGGGTGAAAAACTTGATTATCGTCGATTTGAAATCGTTAGCAAAACCGATGATCAAGAATTCGGCGCTTATATCCATATGGGTGGCAAGATTGCTGTCTTAGTACTCTTAGATAAAAACAATCCTGAATTAGCTAAAGGTATCGCTATGCATATCGCTGCGAATAATCCTATTTATATTAGTGAAAAAGATATTCCTGCTGAGGCTATCGCTCATGAAAAAGCTATTCAAGTTGAACTCATGAAACAAGATGAGAAATTAGCCAATAAACCTGCTGATATGTTAGCCTCTATTGCTGAACGCAAAGTCGCCAAAGTCTTATCCGAATCAACATTAACCGCTCAATCATATCTACTCAATGATGAGAAGACGGTTGGACAAGTGTTAAAAGACAATTCAACAAATGTTATCAAATTCATTCGTTACGCGGTTGGAGAAGGTATTGAAAAACGCGTTGATAACTTCGCTGAAGAAGTCATGAAGGAAATTAAATAATTAATGTAAGGAGTCTTGCATGAAATACCAAAGAATCTTAATCAAATTATCCGGTGAAGCTCTCGCTGGAGATGGACACGAAGGTATTCACGATAGCAAGGCTCTTTTTTCAATCGCAAAAGTGATATCCGATATCGCTAAAAGCGGTGTAGAAGTTGCTGTCGTTATCGGCGCGGGCAATATTTGTCGAGGTGCCTTAGTTAATCAAAGCCACGGCATCGATAGAGTTACCGCCGATAAGATGGGAATGCTCGGAACGATTATTAATTCCTTCGCTTTAGCGGATGTTCTTAAATCGTTTCAAGTTAACTCAACGGTATTATCCGCGGTGAAAATGGAACAATTCGCGGAAACTTATTCGCCTACAATCGCGGATAATTATTTAAAAGATAAGACGATTGTCATCTTTGGAGGCGGAACGGGGAAACCTTATTTTACCACCGATACATGCGCGGCCTTAAGGGCGATTGAAATCAATGCTCAAGCTATCCTCATGGGCAAAAATGGGGTAGATGGTATCTACTCTGATGACCCACGAGTTAATAAAGATGCTAAAATGTATAAAACCATCACTTGTTCTTCAATTATTAAAGAGAATTTAAAAGTTATGGATTTAACCGCAGTCAATCTTTTAATGAATAAAGATATCGATGTCCGCGTCTTCAATATGGCTGAACCAGAAAACTTTATTAAGGTCATCAATGGTGAAGACATCGGCACGACGATAATGAAGGGATGAAATTATGGATGAAATTACTTTAGAAGCAAAAGGCCAAATGGCTAAAACAATCGATTCGCTCAAAGGTGAACTTATCACTTTGCGCACAGGCAGGGCTAATGCCCAAATGCTCGACCGCGTCGAATGCGATTATTATGGCGATAAGATGCTCATCAAAGATATCTCGGCGATATCATCTCCTGAACCTCGTCAACTCGTAGTTAAACCTTACGACCGTGGTGATTTAAAAGCTATCGCCGCTGGCATTTCCGCCTCAAATCTTGGTTTAAATCCAATTGTGGAGGGTGATTGCATCCGCTTAATTATCCCAGCATTAACCGAAGAAACACGTCGCGATTTAGCTAAGAAAGCGAAAGCGATGTCAGAGAATTCAAAAGTCGCTATCCGCAATATCAGACGCGACTATATCGATTTAATTAAGGATAGTGAAGAATACACTGATGACTTGAAAAAACGCATTCAAGATGAAATTCAAAAGGTCGTCGATGAAGCGATTAAAGATATTGAAGATATAACATCTAATAAGGAAAAAGAAATAATGTCGATATAAGGAGGTAATGCCTCCTTTTCTTTTAGAAAATTTCTCATTATTCGCACATATATGTTTTTTGTATGCGCCTAAACGTGTATAATATTTTCTAGTTTATGGACGAGAAAATTAAGCTAAACAAAAGCATCGATCACATCGCTTTTATTATGGACGGGAATGGCCGATGGGCAAAAGAGCGTGGCCTACCTCGATATAAAGGTCATAAAGAAGCGTGCAATCGCATCATTGAAGTTTTTAATTATTGCAAAGAATACGACATTAAAGTTATGTCTTTTTACGCCTTTTCCACTGAAAACTGGAAACGCCCAAAAGCGGAGATAAATCATTTATTTAATTACCTTGAAGTGTTTTTTAAAAAAGAAATTAATACCTTGATGAAAGACGGAGTTAAGGTTTTAATTTCTGGCGATATATCTAAACTACCTCTTAAAACACAAACTACGTGTTTAGAAGCAATAAACAAGACAAAAGATAATACAAATTATGTCTTTAATATTTGTCTGAATTATGGGGGAAGAGATGAAATCGTTCGCGCTTCAAAATTAATGCACGAAGATATTGTTAATAAAAAGATCGATATCAATTCTATCGATAATTCCACGTTTGCGAATTATTTATACACAAAAGGGTTGCCTGATGTCGATTTAATGATTCGCACAAGCGGAGAAGAGAGATTATCTAATTTCTTGCTTTGGCAATGCGCTTATGCAGAATTTGTCTTCCCTAAAGTTCATTGGCCAGATTTTAAAAAAGAAGCCTTTAACGATTGCTTAAAAGAATTTAATAATCGACACCGTCGTTATGGAGGTTTGACCGATGAAAAAGAATAAGCCTTTAATCGAACCCAACGAAATACCTTTAGAAGCAAAATATAGCATGCGTACGCGCACGATAACAGCGATTATTTTAGCAATTTTAGTTGTCCCTTCTTTATTTTTAGGTGGATGGTTTTTCTTTGCTCTATCAGTTTTGCTATCAATTTGTTGCTCATATGAGCTCGTAAAAATACTAAATTTGAAAACACGTATTAAATATTTTGTCTACATCGCCACGATTATCATTAGTCTTTCTTTTGTCTATTGGATATTTATTAAAAACAATATTATCTCTTCTTCATCAGAAAACTCTGTTTCATGGAATACGTTTTTAACCACGGAATTTAAGACATTGGATGCCTCAATCGTTTTAATTTTAATAACCGCAGGGGTGTTTTTCTTTTTCTCATTTGCTTCTGAAGAATTTGATGTTGGGAAAACTACTTATTTAATCTCGATGATTATCGTCGTCAGTTTATGCATTCAATCAATGCTTTATTTACGTTATTCTCCATTTGAAGAATTTCAAAAAATCGATGTCGATACATCGACTCCTCTATTTAAATTTTTCCAATCATCCTTATTATTTATCTATGTTATTTTAGGGACGATTTCTAATGACATCGGCGCTTATTTTATCGGTCTATTATTTGGTAAAAAGAAGGTAAATCCCCGCATATCGCCAAAGAAAACGTGGGAAGGCTTCTTTGGAGGGATGGCTGTTTCCTTCATCTTTTCTATGGCATTTGCTATTATATTAGCTCTAACTAATTACCCATTACTACCATCCTTAGATTTATCGCATTGGTATTATATTTTGCTTCTTAGTGCAGTCATGCCAATCATGGCCAATTGCGGTGATTTCGCCTTCTCAGCAATTAAAAGAAATTATAACGTCAAAGACTTTTCAAAGATTCTTCCAGGACACGGTGGAATTCTCGATCGCGTCGATTCACTAATCTTCACCAGCGGTTTTATCGCTGTTATGCTCATCTTCATCAATAACGGTTGGGACTTTTTAAAGTGAAAAAGCGGATTCTATTATTAGGAGCCTCCGGTTCAATCGGAGAGCAGACTATCGATATAATCGATAAATATCCTGATTCTTTCCTATTGACCGCCTTTTCTGTTGGAAATAAGAGCGAGCTAATACCGAATATTCTTAAAAATCATCGCGACGTTAAGATGATTTATTTAATTGATAAAGCTAAGAGTAAACAATTATCAAAATCTTATCCTCATATTAAATTTTTCTATGGTAAAAATGGCTTAGCAAAATTAGTTAAATTCGCTCAATACGATATGGCAGTTGACGCGCTCGTCGGCTTTGTTGGACTTGCTCCGGCGATTAACGTTTTAAAAAGAGATAAAATCCTTGCCTTAGCCAACAAAGAAGCTTTGGTGGTCGGAGGAAAAATCATCAATAAACTTTTATCTGAGGGCCACGGAAAATTATATCCAATTGATTCTGAGCATGTGGCGATAGCTAAATGTTTAGCGAAGGTTAACAAAGAAGATATCGATAAAATTCTAATTACCGCCAGCGGAGGAGCCCTTCGAAAATTTAATAGCGATGAGCTTAAAAATGTTAAAGCAAAAGACGCTTTGAATCATCCGACTTGGAAGATGGGAGCAAAAATAACTATCGATTCAGCGACGATGATGAATAAAGGCTTTGAAGTCATTGAGGCGTATTATCTATTTGACTATGGTAACGATAAAATCGAAATATTGATGCACGATGAATCGCTCGTCCATTCGGCGATAAAACTCAAAGATGGTACCTATATTTTAGATTATGGTAAACCCGATATGCATAAACCAATTGAATATGCTCTATTTGAGGGGAAGAACGATTATTCACTTCTCCGCGTTAAATCGCTTGATGAGTTAAAAGATTGCCATTTTCATAACTACGAGGCAAGTCGTTACCCATTAACTGAGTTAGCTATATCGTTATTAAAAGATTTAGACGTCGCGAAGTTAACCGCGTTAAACGCCTCTAACGAAGTCGCTGTCCGACGATTTTTAAATGGCGATGTTTCCTACTTAAAACTCATCGACATCGTAAATAGAGTTGTATCTAAGACAAAAGCAAACTATAATCCTTCCTTTAGGAAGATAAAAGCGATTGATAAAAAAGCGAGAAGAGAGGCATCTAGATTATGAACGTGTGGCAATGGATATTATCAATACTCTTATTCATCATCTCTTTTGGCTTACTTATTGTTATCCATGAATTTGGTCATTTCTCAACTGCCAAATTATTTAATGTCTACTGCCAAGAATTCTCAATTGGCTTTGGGCCTAAGTTATTGAAGGTTAGAAGAAAAGGCCATGAAACCTATTTCTCTATTCGCGCTATTCCGCTCGGCGGATATGTATCGATGTATGGTGAAGGTGTTGAACTAGAAGACGGGTTAGAACTTCCACCTGAGCGAAGCATTGATGGCATCTCTAGACCTAAAAGGGCACTGGTTATGTCTGCGGGTATCTTGCTCAACGCTTTCTTAGCTCTGATTTTATTTGCTATATCGAATATATGTTTCCCTCAAACATTAGTTACCTCTACTCTCCATGTCAGTGAGAGCTCATTAATTGAAGGGGCCAATACCGACGATAAATTTTATCCAATTGGACCTGAGAATAATTATCGAGTATATATCAATGATTCTCTTACTTATATCGATGAAGAAGAAGGACAGGTTACAAAGACATTCCAAGGAGCCTTTTATATCCTTGATGATGATGTAACATATAAAGACAATAAATATGTTCTATGCTGGTATCCTAATACGAATGCAAGCGAACCAAAATTATCGGAATCATTAACCCTTTTCGTTGCTGATGACACGGATCAAATTAAGAATTTAGAAGTCTTTAAATCGTGGGAAGAAAACGGCGTAGTTTTAGCAAATTATCCAAATATTGCCAAGAAATTGAGTCCTGCGGAAAACACTGAAGTAACGGTTAGCACAAGGCTAAAAACCCCTGAAGGCGAAGTGAAAACTGTTAGCTATAATCTAACTGCAGTCGAAAGCGGTAATTCCTTTATTTGGAAAGATTTAGGCGTGTCGACAAAGCTCATTGATGAATGGGCTCCATTTGGCGATAGGCTTAAAGGAACATTTGAAGATTTTGGTGAAGCTTCAATCGCCGTCTTTAAAGGCCTTGCCACCTTATTTAGAGGTAATATTCAAGATTTAAGTGGCGTCGTCGGCATCTTTACTATGTCAAGTACTGTTTTAACTAACTATACATTTAATTATTATTTATACTTTTGGGGTTTAATATCCGTCAACTTAGCGATCTTTAATCTCCTCCCATTCCCTGGGCTTGATGGTTGGCAACTTCTAGTCACTTGTGTAGAGGGTGGAGTTAACGCCTATAAACGAAGGGAGCACAAAAAAGCCAATGTCGATACACCTTTTGTTGAATGGAAAATACCTAGCAAGGTTAAAAATATCGTTTCAGCGATTGGCTTAATCTTATTATTTGTCTTAATGTTTGCCATCTTAGGCTTTGATATTGCTCGAGTTATTAAGGGTTAGTTATGAATAGCAAGATGGTGCGCTTTCTTAAATCGATTGAGCTCGAGAATATCGAACGTTTTGATCTCGACTTCGATTTAGTTTCGCGTAACGCCTTTGATAAAAAGCAAGTCGATATGCTCATCGTTAAAAAGACGCCATGGAACTATGAATTGTTAGATGAATTTGTTGCTCATTTAGCCAATATCAAATATCCATATAAAATCATCTTTTCCTATGTTCAAAAGCCGACAGTTTATGAGGCGATTCAATTATTTTATGAATGGCATCGCCAACATTATCGCTTTCCTAGTGAAATAAATTTAGTGGGCGATAAAGATACGCTTGAATTCGTCTTTAAAAGTGAGAATGAAGAAAAAGAAAATGAGAATACTTTAAAAGAATTTCAAGATTTCTTAGAATTTTTAAATTATCGCTTCAATATTTCTACTTCCATTAAGGAGGAAGAGGAAGTTGTTAATATTTCCAAGAAAAAACTTGAAAAGATTGAGCAAAAAGCTATACAAGTGACCGAAGAGACGCTTAAAGAAGATGTCGACGGAAGCGAGACATCATATTATAAAGATGCAAAAGAAGTCGCTGAGGAAACCCAAAGAGAAGAATTAAAGAAATTTGAAGATCAATATATTAAGACGATGAAGGCTAATCTTCAAAAGCTTGAAAGAGAACATCGTAAAGGCAATGCCAAATCTTCGTGGCGCGTTGACAATCGGCCATATAACTTAATCGATAATCTTTCCGACATCACTCCTGAAAGCGGAAATGTCGATATTAACGGTGAACTTTTTGGTATCGATAAGCCTAGAACTATTCGAAACGGGTTATCGCTTTTAACGATGGGACTAGGGAAAAACGGCGCTGCGGTATCAGTTAAACTCATAGAAAACGAATACGCTTCAAAAGAAGATATCGAAAATCTTAAAAATGGATTATATGTCCGCATTCGCGGAACGGCTGAATTTGATAAATATAGCCATCAATTAGTGGTCAATGCTAGAGGATATGAATTGCTCGCTCCTCCATCTTTAAGAGATGATAAATGCGAGAATAAGCGCGTTGAACTCCATCTTCATACCAAGATGTCATCGATGGATGGTGTCTCAAGCATTGTAGATTATGTAGCTTTAGCTAAAAACATGGGCCATAAAGCCATTGCCGTGACAGATCATGGCGTTGTGCAAGCTTTCCCAGAAGCGCAAGAAGCGGGTAAAAAAGCTGGAGTTAAAATTCTTTATGGCTCTGAATTATACATGGTTAACGATAATTTGCCTTTCGCTTTAAATCCAGTGGACAGAAAACTTCAAGGCGCGGATTATGTCGTCTTCGACTTAGAGACAACTGGTTTAAGCGCCCGTTATTCAGGCATAACCGAATTCGGCGCGGTGCGTGTAAGCAATGGTCACGTCGTTGACTCGCTTGATATTATGATTAATCCGGAGATGCCAATTCCATTAGCTATTCAAGAGAAGACCAAAATAACTGATAAGATGGTCAAAGATTCTCCAACGATTAAAGAAGTTCTTCCAAGGATTAAAGCTTTCTTTGGTGATGCCATATTAGTTTCCCATAACATCAACTTCGATATCGGCTTTTTAAATGAAGCATTAAGGAGAAATGGTGAAGACAAGATTTCTAATCCATTAATCGATACCTTATCTTTATCTAGATACATGTTCCCAGAATCTAGGAAGCATAGTTTAGGGGCTTTGTCGCGTAATCTTGGGCTAACATCATACAATGATGATGATGCTCACCGAGCAGATTATGATGCGCGCATTTTAAGCGACGTGTGGCTTGTGATGCTCGCTAGATTAACAGAGGATAATTTCGAGCTCAAACATCAAGACATCGCCTCCTTTAAAGTTACGACGACGATGTATAAGCATATGCGTCCTCAACATGTAACGGTCTTAGCCAAGAACAAACAAGGTCTACAAGATTTATATAAAATTATCAGCGATTCGCACATCATCTATCTCGCCGACTTGCCAAAGACCCCGAGAACTGAGTTAGCCTCATTAAGAGAAAATTTATTAATTGGCTCCGCTTGCTTTAATAGCGAAGTCTTTGACGCCGCGGAGACGCGAAGCAAAGAAGTATTAAAAGAAGTCATTAGCTTCTACGACTATATCGAGGTCCAACCATTAGCCAATTATAGCTATTTAATTAACTCTGGAAAGATCGAAAGCGAAGAAGAAATAAAGTGCATCGTTAAAGATATCATCGAAGCTAGCGATGAATTAGGTAAACCAGTTGTCGCCACTGGCGATGTTCATTATCGAGATCCAGGCGATAAGATTACCCGCGATATTTATATATCCACAAACGCGGTCGGAGGTCGACCACATCCATTGCTTCTTAAAAAGATGGATTTGCCATCTCCTGACCAGCATTACCGTTCGACGCAAGAAATGCTTGATGCCTTTGAATTTATTGGTAAGGAAAAAGCGTATGAAATCGTTGTCACAAACACCAATAAAATCGCTGATTCAATAGAAGAAATTGTTCCTATCGATAACAAGCTTAGACAGCCGGTTATTGAGGGTTCACCAGAAATACTTAGAAATACTTGTGAAGAAAAGGTTCATGAGATGTTTGGCGACAATGTCCCTGATTTTGTCATCGAACGCATGAACAAAGAGCTCAATGGTATTATTGGAAACGGCTATTCTGTCACTTATTACATCGCTCGTGAAATTATTAAAGAAGCAAATGAAAAAGGCTTTATGGTCGGATCTCGAGGTAGTGTCGGCTCATCTTTTGTCGCTCATCTATTTGGTATCACTGAGGTTAACCCATTAAAACCGCATTATCGCTGCCCAAAATGCAAACATTATGAATTCGTCGATGATAAAGATGTGCTATCGGGTTACGATTTGCCGAATAAGAAATGTCCAGTATGTGGTGAAGAGATGATTCACGATGGTTCGAATATTCCTTTTGAAACCTTTTTAGGCTTCAATGGTGAAAAAGTTCCAGATATCGATTTAAATTTCCCTAGCGATTATCAGCAACAAGCCTTCGATTCCACAAAACGCATATTCGGTGAAAATAACGTTTTTCGCGCGGGAACGATTGGCGGCGTTGAAGATAAGACTGCTTTTGGGTATGTTCGAGGTTATTTTGAAAAACATGGGAAAAATCCTGATGAAATATCCTCGTCAACTATCGCCTATTTAGCCTCTCGTTGCGTCGGGGTTAAGCGCACGACTGGTCAACACCCTGGAGGCATCGTCGTCTTGCCTAAGGGAATGTCGATATACGAATTTACCCCGATTCAATATCCAGCGGATGATAAAGATAATTCTTGGTTTACTACCCATTTAGATTATAAAAAGGCGTTGCATGATACATTATTAAAACTTGACCTTTTAGGTCACGTCGACCCGTTGGCGTTAAGACTAATGTCTGAGATGACGAATATCGATGTTCACGCCATACCATTAAATGATCAACGCGTCATCTCCTTATTTTCTAGCGATAAAGCGCTTGAGCGTAAGGGCAATTATCTAAAAGTTATAACCGGCGCTTTAGGCCTACCGGAATTTGGTACCGACGCGGCGAATGAAATATTGATTGACGCAAAACCTAAATCGTTCGCAGATTTAGTTATTATCTCTGGTCTATCGCATGGTACCGATGTTTGGGCACATAACGCCCAAGACCTCCTTAGAAGTGGTAAATGCAATATTCGTGAAGTAATTGGATGTCGTGATGATATCATGACCTATTTAATTAAGAAGGGACTTCCAGATAATGTCGCCTTCTCCATAATGGAAGATGTCCGTAAGGGAAAGAAGCTTAAACCTGAATATCAAGAGATAATGCGGGCTAAAAATATTCCTGAATGGTATCTTGATTCTTGTAATAAGATTAAATACATGTTCCCAAAAGCTCACGCGGTGGCCTATGTCACAATGGCGGTGCGCGTTGGCTATTTTAAGGTTTATCGCCCATTAGTATTTTATGCCGTATGGTTTTCGGTTAGATGTAAAGCGTATGATATTTATTCGATGATCGGGGGACTTGACAGTTTAATCGCTAAATACGATGATATTAAACGCCGTAAAGCATCTCGGGAAAAATTATCACCAAAAGATAAAGATATCTTCAATATGCTTAAGGTAGCGATCGAAATGTATGAAAGAGGTTATCGCTTTAGCAATATCGATTTATATAAATCAAATGCCACAACATTTGTCGTCGACGAGGAAAATAATGCTCTAATTCCTCCGTTTACCGTCTTAGATGGTCTAGGCGAAAATGCGGCGATATCCGTTGTTGAAGCGCGTAACGAAAAAGCCTTCATCACCAAGGAGGATTTAGCAAGAAGAAGTAAACTTAACATGACAAATATCGAAGATTTGACTAAACTAGGAGTACTCAAAGGATTGGGCGATACCGATCAAATGTCGCTTTTTGAATTTGGGTTAGACGATTTTTAATCGGGGCATAGCACAGTTGGTAGTGCGCTTGGTTCGGGACCAAGAGGTCGTGAGT
>CAVILR010000007.1:0-34170 GCA_963643725.1 Lachnospiraceae bacterium
TTATAAACAAGCACTTTTAACTATTCAATCTTAATGCGCCTTTTTTATTTAAAAATCGAGCATTGTTATATTAAAATATAAAATATATGGAAGAAACGCGTGTTGAAAAGTTCAGATCTTATCGAGAAGAAATTCAATCATCATTTGATAATGGAATGACGAGCAAGAAGAAAACATCCGATCGAATTAGTAAGGTTATTAATGATGAAAATAACGCTAATACATCCTCCATTTCATTTGATGAAATTATGGATGCTTATGAGATATATGAGAAAAAAGAACCGCAAATAATATCTCCACTTAAAGGAAGAAAAACAGTTTCAACATCTTATATAGTCTTTTCTATTATCATTTGCGTTATACTTTTAGCATTATTAATTTTTGTTGGAGTCTTAGCGTTCAACTAATACAAGGGGTTTATTTATGAAAAAAGTCGTTATTGCTATTGATGGTCCTGCTGCTGCAGGGAAATCGACTGTCTCAAAGGCAGTTTCAAAGATATTAGGTTTTACATATATCGATACGGGGGCAATGTATCGCGCTTTTACAAGTTATGTCATCGATAAAGGTATTGATCCAAAAAATGAAAGCGAATGCGTTAAATTGATACCTGAAGTCGATATTAAATTATTTCCAGATGGTAAAGTTTTGTGCTCTGGTAAGGATGTTACTAAAGTTATTCGTGAGCCATTAGTTAGTAGCAATGTCAGTTATATCGCTTCTTATAAAGATATCCGTTTGGCTTTAGTTGAACTTCAAAGAAAGATGGCAGGTGAACAATCCGTAGTTATGGATGGACGCGATATTGGAACATATGTTTTGCCAAATGCTGATGTAAAAATATTTATGATAGCATCGGTAAAAGAACGTGCCGATCGCCGTTATAAAGAAAATATGGAAAAGGGCATCGCTTGTTCATATCAAGATATTGTCGATGATATTGCTAAACGCGATAAAATCGATTCATCTCGCGCTTTTGCACCTTTAAAGCCAGCCGAAGATAGCGTTCAACTCGATACATCCGATTTAACAATTGAAGGCGCAATTCAAGCGGTTTTAGATATTATTAAAAATAAGGTTGGTATTTAATGTCTTTACCTATTGTAGCTTTAATTGGTAGTCCTAACGTTGGCAAATCCACGATTTTTAATCGTATCGTTGGCAGGCGTAGTTCGATTATTGATGATCAGCCGGGAGTTACTCGGGATCGTCTTTATGAGACGACAAGTTGGCTTGGAAAACAGTTTCGTTTAATCGATACTGGGGGAATTGAGATAAAAGATCAACCATTTCAAAAACAAATTCGTATGCAGGCGGAAATCGCTATCGATGAAGCTGATATTATCGTTTATGTTTGCGATGGAAAAAGTGGTGTTACTAACGATGATAGATTGATATCAAAAATACTTTTCAAAAGCAAAAAAACGATTATTCTAGCGGTCAATAAAATTGATAACCAGGATATGCTTTTGAATATGAGTGAATTTTATTCACTTGGTTTTGGTGAACCTATTGCTGTCAGCGGAGCTCATGGTATTGGTATCGGTGATTTACTCGATAAAATCATTAAAAATTTACCAGAAAAAGAAGATGCTGTTTATGATGATGCAATTACGTTTTCAATAATTGGACGACCTAACGTTGGTAAATCTTCTTTAGTTAACGCTTTGTTAAATAAAGAACGCGTCATCGTCTCTGATATTGTCGGAACAACTCGTGATGCTGTCGATACAAAGCTATGTAGAGACAATAAAAATTATGTAGTTATTGATACGGCTGGACTCAAAAAACGTGGAAAAGTGTACGAAGGTGTTGATAAATATTCTTATCTTCGGGCAATAAATGCAATTGATCGAAGTGAAATCGTTTTATTTGTTATCGACGCTAATGAGGGAATTATTGAACAAGATAAACATGTCGTCGGTTATGCAGTTGATAAGAAAAAAGCCATTATTATAGTCGTTAATAAGTGGGATTTAATTAAAAAGGATGAAAAGGCCCAAAGTGAATTTAGCAAGAACATTCGCAAGCAGTTTCAATTCATCGATTATGCCCCAATCGTCTATGTTTCTGCAAAAAATAAAACAAATATTAATAAAATTTTTGAGCAAATTGATGCGGTCCATATTGCGTATGATACGCATATTCCAACAAGTCTATTAAATGACGTTTTGCAAGATGCTCAAGCGATGAATGAAGCACCTGATTTTAATCATGGTAGATTAAAAATATATTTCGCGAACCAGGCAAACAGTTGTCCGCCGACATTTGTACTTTTTGTAAATAAACCTAAATATGCCCACTTCTCATATATGCGATATTTGGAAAATTGTTTGAGGTCATCGTTTAAACTTGATGGAACTCCAATTGATATTGTTTTGCGAGAACGTGTATAATTAGGTATAGGATTATGGAGGAAAGTTATGAACAAAGCAGAATTAATCCAAGCTGTTAGTGAAAAAGCTGATGTTTCTCATCTCGATGCCGAAAACGTCGTCGAAGAGTTATTAAAACTCATTGAGAAGACAGTCGCTAAGGGCGAAGAAGTCAAAATTTCCGGATTTGGAATTTTTGAGAAGAGAGAACGCAAAGAAAGAAAAGGCACAAATCCTGCCGATGGATCACACATCGTCATTCCTGCCAGCGCTACTGTTGCGTTTAGACCTTCAAAGTGCTTCAAAGCTAAAGTCAACTAATATTGACAGGGACAATTTATTTGTCCCTTTTCTTTTAAGAAAAATCCAACTATATTTTTAGTATGGATAAATCAATATTTGATTCATTAGCGAAGTTATTTAACGAAAATGGTTTTCGTCTATATATGATTGGCGGAACTTCTCGCGATTATTTGTTATCTCGAGAAGTTATAGACTACGATTTTACTACTGATGCCACTCCCGAGAAGATGAAGACCTTTTTATTTGACGCCGATTTTACCTTCTCTCGTTTTGGAACAGTTAAATTAAAAAGAGGGAAAACGAAAATTGATATAACAACTTTAAGAAAAGAAAGCTTATATAGCGATTCTCGTCATCCATCGAACATTGAATTTACAACAATAATTGAAGAAGATTACCCTCGTCGCGATTTTACAATCAATGCAATTTATATCGATGAACATTATAAAATTCACGATTTTTGTAATGGAATTAACGATTTGAAAAATAAGATAATTCGCTTCATTGGCAATCCAGTCGTTCGCATAAAAGAAGATCCATTACGCATTCTTCGCGCGGAACGATTTGAAAAGAAGTTAGGTTTTAAGATTGAAGAAAAATCGTTTCAAGCAATTGAGAACAATAGACACTTAATTGACAAGTTAAATCCTCATAAGGTCGAGGAAGAGTTTCGAAAGATGAAAAATGAGTTTTAACAAAACTCTTTTTTATGTAAGATAATGTTGTTATGGTAAGCGCACAAATGGAAGCATTAGACTTCCGATATCTCCTTCTTGAATATTATAAAAAGCTAAAATTGACTGAGAATGAATTAGCGGTCATTTTAATGATCGACCATTTATTGGGGCAAAAGAACACATTAGTGACACCAGATTTATTATCTTTAAAAATGAATTTAACAACAAAGGAACTTGATAAGATTCTTGTTCATTTATTGGAAAGAGGATTGCTTCTATATGAAGTTGCTCCAAAAGTTAAAGTATCGTTAAAACCTTTACAAAAGAAATTATATGATACTTTTCAAGTAACTTTAGCTCGCGAGCAAGAATTTGCGAATAATACGAATAAAAAGCAATATTTACACAATATATATGAAGTTTTTGAAAAAGAATTAAAAAGAACTTTATCTCCTTTAGAACTTTCATTAGTTAATGATTGGGTAAATGATGGTTTTTCTGATGAAACGATAATTGAAGCTTTACATCAAACATTATCAAAAGGAAAGAAAACATTAAAAAGTGTTGATAAATTATTAGTTCAATGGAAAGTCCGTGACGATATGGAAAAAGAAGGCATCTCGACGGTAAAGGAAAGTTGGGATGATGATATAGAAAAAACGATTGAAATCGCCAAGGCTAAATGGATTGATGATTGATAAAAATACATTATTTTCGTTTCTTGATGAACATTATCCTGATGCGAAATGTTCTTTAAAATATAGCAAAGATTATGAACTTTTGATAGCCATTATGCTATCCGCTCAAACGACAGATATCGCCGTCAATAAGGTGACAGCAATTTTGTTCTCTACCTATTCTTCACTAGATGAACTTAATGATGCTGACATTCAAGATATTGAAAAGATAATATCTTCAATTGGTTTAGCAAAAACGAAATCCAAGAATATAAAAGAAATATCTAAAATTTTAGTCGACGAATATGGTGGCCAAGTTCCGCTAGATGAAAATTCTCTTCTATCTTTGCCAGGTATTGGCAATAAAACAAAGAATTGTTTTCTCACTGAATGGGCTCATAAACCTTATCTAGCTGTTGATACACATGTTAATCGAATTGCGAAGCGATTGAATCTTGCGCGCATTAACGATGATGTTTTAGATGTGGAGAAAAAACTGATTAAATTTATTCCAAAAGAGAGATTAATTAAAACAAATCATCAGTTTATTGAATTTGGAAGAACTATTTGTTCTGCTAGATTTCCTAAGTGTGAAATTTGCTCTTTATCCAAGAATTGCAAGTATTTTAATCATTTGCCAAAATAAATTTCATCAACAATTGGTAAATAATCTAATCGAGGTTGATAGCCCTCTTTGACGAGATGACCATTCGTTTTTATATATTCAATAGGTAGCGAGCGACGCGCACTTTCCTTGTTGAAGTCGATAACGAATTTAGCATCTAATAAATATGTTTCATTAAGCGGAGCAAATTGGATTAGAAAGAAAGCAATTCCCCCGTGAGAGATAACTGCGCTTAAATGTTCAATTTGTTGTGGTGGTATATTGTTTAAAGGAAATGACGTTTTTGAGTGCGTCGATTTAGCTTCAAAATCGATGTATCGAGATTTGTAAACGCCGTTATAATCAGTTGTCGATTGCTTCTCAAAATAGGCATCAGTTATTCTTGCGCCACGGGTGTAATCAACTTTAACTACATTTATTGGCGTCGGTCTTTTTGTTATTAAACATAAACCTTTTTGTTTATAATAGGCATTTGTCAAATTGATTTCATTTTCTAAAACCATTCCACGATTACCGCTTTTAATGGTTAGTTTTACCTTATGATGTTTTGCTCGTACTTTCTCTGGCGTTTTACCATTAGGGTATTTAATCATTTAATAGAGTCCTCAATCATCATATCGAAGTCGCTTGGAGAAACCGACATCCCTTTCGACAATTTTTCAATCGCTTTTTTAATTGGTAATGGAAGATGATGCATTTTTGATAATACTTTTTTATATTCAGTCTTTACTATCAATGGATTTTTAAGAAATGCATCATATAAATAAGCTAGATTCAATGCATCACTATAGGCATTATGCTGCGTTCCTTTAAAATCTACGCCGAAAACTTTTAGCATATTCGCTAAGGAATACGTATTACCTTTATCATCTTTAACGAAAGTAGAAATGAAGTCGCTTAAATCAAAAGAATGTTTAATCATTAGATGAACATCTTCTTTTGGCGCATCCAAATTATAGGCTAATGATTGAGCTAATATTCGTAGGTCGTGATTGCCAAAAGTAACAAATATCGTTTTACTAAATGCTCTTCCTAGATATTGTTTTAATTCATTGATGACAACGCGAAATGGTTTCCCATTTTTCTTTAATTCATCTTCAGTTATTCCGGTTAAATCGTTGACAACTCTGCCAACTTTGTTTTTGGCTTTTACTAAAGAATAATAACCTTTATGGTATTTTTTAATCGTCATATCTTTTCTTAAATCTACTTTAACCGCCCCAATAGCGATCATCTCGTGAGAGAATTGTGTTCCTTCTAAATCTAAAAAGCAGAGTGAACGACGATTTTGAATTCTTTTTTCTAAATCTTTCATCGCACTGCATTATAACATTGCTTACGTTAATTATTAATAAGAATATAATTGTTATATCTTTATTGCTTTAATATAATTAAAACTGCTTGGAGACAGTAAATGGCTAGTAAAATAAATTTTAATTCTAATACACTATTAAATTTAAAGTTTACTAAAAACGTTAAAGGTTATGATGCCTACCAAGTAGATGTTACGCTCGATCAAATTCTTGATGATTATCGTTTCTATGAATCATTCTATGCTGAAGCTAAGCAATATATCGCTTCGCTTGAGAATACGGTGAAGAAGCAAAAAGATGAATTAAGAAAAAAAGACATTGAAATTGCCAAGATTTCTAAAAGAATCGAAGGGATTAAAGATTCAACCAATGTCTCGAGTGAAAACATAGAACTCCTACAAAGGATAAGCGCTTTAGAGAAAGCCTTATATTTAAGAGGAGTAGATCCTTCAAGGATAAAATAACACCGGTCTGGGCAATTGCTGGCTTATTAGCTAGAGGAAAGTCCATGCTCGCATCACCTGCGATGGTGATAGTGATTGTGCTGACGGAAAAAATAACGTCAGGTATGCAGGAGTGCATAACGGCGAGGCTAATCTAAAACTTCGGTCATGATGATGCCTTGTAAAGTGCCACAGTGACGATACCAATAGAAATGTTGGAGTGAAACGATGGTAAACCCCGCAAGCGAGAAACCCAAATTTGGTAGGGGAAGTGCAAAAGGAGAATTGAATCCTAAAACACATGCGATAACGCATAGATAAATTATTGCCCGCGACAAAACATGGCTTATAGGACCGGTACTCAAGAAAGGAATTTATGAATTTGCCTAACAGATTAACTCTTACACGCATGATTGTCATTTTACTTTCAGTTATTGCGATGCTCGTTTTAGCGTGCCTCCCTAATTTTGTAGCTCCTGAAATTGCAGGAACTAACATTAATTTAGTTTATTTAATATTTGCTGCCGTCTTTATTTTGGCAGCGTTTACCGATTATTTAGATGGGCACATAGCCAGAAAGCATAATTTAGTTACAACATTTGGTAAATTTTTAGATCCAATAGCTGATAAATTGCTTAATGATGCGATGATGATTTTTCTTCTCGTCCCTCAAAGTTATGCGTTAGTGCAAAGAAAAGATGGAATGATGCTAACCATATTGATGATTTGTGTGATTTTGATGATTGCCCGCGACCTATTGGTTGATGGAATGCGACTCGTCGCATCGCAAAAAGGAATAGTTGTCTCGGCGAATATTTTTGGAAAAGTTAAAACAGTTTTACAAATGATCAGCATTCCGTTTTTGCTATTAAACGATTGGCCATTTTCATATTTTGATAATTCTTGGCCTGAATATTTACAAGTTTCTAACCTTCTTTTCTATTTGGCCACGATTGGCTCCTTGCTTTCAGGTATTATCTATTTGATACAAAATAGAAAAGTTTTTAAGGATGAAAGTCCTTTAAGAGAGGAAACAGAAGTTTCTCATGAAGAAAAAAATGAAGAACCAATTTCTTGCGCTAAATCTCTTGAATGCGTTAACACTGATGCTAAACATCTTTTAGATATATTAATAGAAAAAGGATTAACACTAGGCTCTGTTGAATCGTTGACTGGTGGGAAATTTAGTTCAGCAATTACTAGTGTAGCCGGCGCGAGCAAAGCATTCAAAGGAACGTTAGTAACCTATGCTTCAGAAGAGAAACATAATCTTGCTGATGTTAGTTTGGCGACTATTGAAAAATATGGTGTTGTCAGCGAGCAAACAGCGATTGAAATGGCTAAAGGTGGAAAGAAGCGTTTAAATGTAGATGTCTGTGTGAGCGTCACCGGCAATGCTGGACCAACTAGTGATATTGATAATAAGCCTGTTGGTGAAGTTCATATCGCAGTCGCTTTTAATAACAAGATTACATATGCAAAATTTAGTCTAAATGGAACAAGAGAATACATACAAAGTATGTGCGTAAAGAAAATGGAACAATTAGTCCTATTTAGTCTCAATAATTAGCCCTAAAAGATGAAAAATTATTGACTTTCTTTTTTAATTAAAGAGTAAAACGAGGTCAACAAAATGAAAAAGAATGAAAATGAACAATTAGATGCCTTAGATAGCACATTAAAAGAAATTGAGCACATGTTTGGTAAGGGCTCAGTAATGAAACTTGGTGAAAGGCCCCATATCGATGTCGATGTCATACCATCAGGCTCTCTATTAATTGATGAGGCTCTAGGTGTCGGCGGCTATCCAAAAGGAAGAATAATTGAAATATATGGTCCAGAATCTAGTGGTAAGACAACATTAGCTTTGCATGCGATTGCTGAATGCCAAAAGAAAGGTGGAAGAGCAGCTTTTGTTGATGCTGAACATTCCATCGATCCACTATACGCAAAAAATTTAGGTGTTAATATCGATGATTTAATTCTTTCACAACCAGGAAATGGTGAAGAAGCATTAGAAATTGTTGAGATGTTAGCTAATAGCGGAGCGATTGATATCATCGTCGTCGATAGCGTCGCTGCCTTAGTCCCTCAAGCAGAAATTGATGGTGAAATGGGCGATAACCAAGTTGGTTTGCACGCTAGACTCATGTCGAAGGCCATGCGTAAATTAGCAGGAATACTAAATTCTCATTCGTGTACCGTTATCTTTATTAATCAACTCCGCGAAAAGGTTGGAGTTATCTACGGCAATCCTGAAACAACAACTGGAGGAAGAGCTTTAAAATTCTATGCATCAATTCGCATCGATATTCGCCGTTCGGAAGCTATTAAAAATGGTTCATCCATTATTGGAAATACTGTAAATGTCAAAGTTGTGAAAAACAAAGTTGCCCCTCCTTTTAAAAATTGCCAAGTCGATATTATCTTTGGTAAAGGTATTAGCAAGAACAACGAAATATTAGAACTTGGTGTCTCTAAGGGCATTCTTACTAAAAGCGGTTCATGGTTTGAATATAATGGAAATCGCTTTGCTAACGGTAAAGATGCCGCGAAAAATTATCTAGACGAACATCCAGATTTAGCGGACGAATTAATGAAAAAAATTCGTGAATAATAAATATTAAAATATCGAAATTCTATCGATTGGCAAATTGTTATTTTTTGCCATTCGCATCGATTAATTCGAAATTTACACCTTTTGTTTCTGGTATTTTTTTAAGGAGAATATATAGAGAAATCGCGAGCATCGGTGGTACTAAAATCATTAGAAATACGCTCATATCAAATGAGGGGATAAATTCTCTAAAGAGTAATAATAACCCAGTTCCTAGACTCGTTCCTGCACTATTGGCGATACTAATAATTGACATTATCGATGAACGCATACCAGTTGGGGAAACTTCCGTACAAATAACATTTATCGTATCTAGCCCAGATAGATAGCCTCCAATAAATGCTCCGAGAAGTATTCCTAAGGCAAACGGATTCCAATTTATTCTAGCACCGAAAAGAAAATATATAATTCCTAATAAAGCTAGAATTGTATCGAATATTCCAGCTTTTTTTCGTCCAAAAATATCGGATATTAGACCATTTAAAACGATGGTGATCGCGCAGCTGACAGGATACATTAACACGACATAGCCATATTCAACTTCTCCCATCGCTTCATATATGTCATTCGTCGGTTTTAAAACAATGGCAAAATTGCCCTGCGCAATCGAGGCGATAGAAAATGTGAATAAAACGATGAACAACCATAGGAGAATTTTTTTATTAAACATGTATTTTAACGCTGGGATTATTCCGCTTTCATCGTTTTTCTTTTCTTCAATTTCCTTTGTTTGTTTCGCATTTTTCTTCGATGCTTTTAGATTATCTTTTAATACTTTTATCCTATTGTCGATAAATACGTCTGTCTCTTTAACAAAGAATAAGGCCAGTAAGCCGATGATTAGACCAATAATTGCTGGGATTAGAAATACGCCTTGCCATCCGCGAACATTAATCGTGCTTTTAAATACTGATACTAAACTTATTCCAGCAACACCTATAGCTTTAGCAAAAGCGAGATTAAGAGCTCTTCTTCGTTCAGAAGATGTTTCAACAATATATAGAACTTGAATGTCACAAGGCGTGAAGAAAAAGATAATTACTAGCCCTATGACATATAGGACAATATTAGGAGCAATAAAGCAAAAGAACATTCCGCTCGCCATACCGAGAAGATTTATATAAAGAAATGGTTTTCTTCCGTATTTATCTGCTAGAGTTCTAAACAAGAAACTAAAAATTGAGATGCCACTTGCTAATGTCATGACAATTGTTAGTCCGTTTGCGTCATCAGGAAAGAATGCAAGCGCTGCATCGGTTTGAATGATACCAAAAATGCCGCTGGCAATTTCATCGACAATATAAGCAAGACAAAGAATTATTAATGAATATAAAAGATAAAATTTAGGCTTCTTAACACGTTTTTCTTCAGTCCATTTTGTTAATTCAGCCTTATATTTGTAATTCTTAATATTGTTTTTTGTTTCTTTTGTCATTTCGCTTATGTTTATTTTATGTTTTTAGTTAAGAAAATAAAATTGCTTTCGAGTTTTCTTAACAATTTGTTAAATTCTTTTAAAATGCTTTTGAACATGGACATTTCTCATTTTCATTCTATCAACATAATTGTTATAATGTTTACGTGTCGAAAGGCACTTATTACCAATTATTATAAAAAAATATAGATTTTATCTATTAATAAATAATATTCGGGCTTAATTTATTTAACGCTTTTATTAGGTAATAACATTAACTAATTATCTTTTTATTGAAGATTATATTAAGGAGGAATTTATGACTTTAGAAATGGGTCTAGCGATTTTCGTTCCAGTGTCGTTTGTTGTTGGAATTATCGTTATGTTTTTGATTGGCAAATTTGTCCCGGCCTTTCAAACAAAACAAGCAAATAAAAAAGCGGACAAAATTATCAGAGACGCAGAGATCAAAGGCGAACAAATTCGTAAAAATGCTCAATTAGATGGCAAACAAACTGTCGCTGAAATGCGTCGTGAGGCGGAGCGGGATATTAAAGAGAGAAAGCAAGAATGCGCTCAATTAGAGAACAAATTAAATCAACGCGAAAACAATATTGATAAGCGCGATGCCAATTTGTTAAATAAGGAAAATTCATTGGAAGAGAAAAATGAGTTATTAAATCGTCGTTTAAAAGAATGCGATAAAAAAGAAAATACTCTTCAAGAGAAAATTGATTCAATTATTTCAGAACTCGAAAAAGTTGCTCAATTATCTGTAAAAGAAGCCCGCGATGAAATTTTTGCTCGCGTTGAGAGCAAGATGTCGATGGAAATTGCTGCATATATTAAAAATAAAGAAGATGAAGCAAAAGCTGAGGTTGACGAAAAAGCGAAAAACTTACTCGGCTTAGCGATTAGTAAATTTTCTCAAGAAGAGGTTACTGAAAGAACAGTTTGTTCTGTAAGTTTGCCAAGTGATGAGATGAAGGGCAGAATCATTGGCCGTGAAGGTCGAAACATCCGTTCATTAGAACAGCTATTAGGTGTCGATTTAATCATTGATGACACGCCAGAGGTTATTACAGTTAGTTGTTTTAATCCAATTCGTCGAGAAATTGCTCACCGCGTATTGGATATTTTAATTCGCGATGGTCGTATTCAACCTGGTCGTATCGAGGAAGTGAGTCAAAAAGTCAAAGATGAAATGGATGAAAGCATTCGTAAAGCTGGTGAAGAAGCGGCATTTAAACTCGGTTTACCAAAAATTAATAAAGATTTATTGATGTATGTTGGGCGTTTAAAATATCGAACTTCATATGGTCAAAACGCTTATGATCATTCGATGGAAGTCGCTTATTTAGCTGGAATTATGGCCGCGGAATTAGGATTGGATCAAAACTTGGCTAAACGCGCAGGATTACTTCACGATATTGGTAAAGCTGTCGACTTTGAACAAGATGGTTCTCACGTCGAACTTGGAGCAAGACTTGCGAAGAAATACGGTGAACCTGATGTCGTAATTAATGCAATCGAATCTCACCATGGCGATGTTGATGCTAAATATGTTATTTCTAACCTTGTCCAAGCTGCAGATACGTTATCAGCCGCTCGACCTGGCGCCAGAAGTGAAACGCTTGAAAATTATATTAAACGTATCGAACAACTCGAAGATATTTGTAAATCATATGATGGCGTTTATCAATGCTATGCTATGCAATCAGGCCGTGAAGTTCGCGTTATGGTTGTGCCAGATAAAATTAATGATTTAGCAGCTTTTAAATTAGCTCGCGATATTCGTGAACGCATCGAAAACGAAATGACATATCCTGGACAAATAAAAGTTAATGTCATTCGCGAATATCGAGCGATTGAAACTGCAAAATAAAGTATATGCGCATCCTTTTCTTTGGCGATATAGTTGGCAAAATAGGACGACGAGCTGTTCGTGACTCTATTAATAATTTAGTTGAGAAATACCAAATTGATTTTGTTATCGCTAATGGCGAAAACGTTACTCACGGAAAAGGATTAAATAAAAACCATTATCAAGAATTATTAGATTATGGTATCGATGCGATTACGTTAGGAAATCATTATTTAGGAAAGACGCATATTCTCGATTACATAAATGACGCTGATAGCCTAATACGTCCTTTAAATTTAATTAAAGATATCGGTGGAGAAGGTTCGAGAGTATTTGAAGTCGATGGTGTTAAAATACGAATCACTAACCTTCTAGGTGTCGCATTTATGAAAGAGGAAGTTGTTGCCCCCTATCAATCATTTCATGAATTATTAAGTGACATCGAAGATGAAGATTCCATACACATCGTCGATTATCATGGCGAGGCCACTGGCGAAAAAATGTGTTTCGCTTATGTCTTTGATGGACTCGTCAGTGCGATTGTCGGCACGCATACGCATGTGCAAACTAATGACGCAAAAATCCTTGATCGAGGGACCGCTTTTATCAGCGATATTGGGATGTGTGGAGACTATAATGGTGTCTTAGGTTTTGAAAAAACATCGGTCATTAACAAAACAGTTTTTGGTTCAAATATTTGTTTCACCTTAAACGATGAAGGCAAAGCCGTAGTTAACGCAATTGTGCTTGATATCGATAATTTAACCAAGAAATGCAAAGAAATTTTTACAATCAAGAATATTATTTAGGATATTTATGGCAAAGAAATGTGAATTTAAATCATTACCGGATGAGAATTTAGAAAGGCGAAGAAATATATCGTTTGATTTTAAATACGATGAAATAAAAGTTCCTTCTGCTATCGCTAAATTTGCTAAGGAAAAATCTTATTTTGTTTTTACTTATGGTTGTCAAGCTAATTATCGCGATGAAGAAATTATGTCTGGCATTCTTGAAAAAGCTGGGTTTAATAAGGCCGAGAAGATTGCTGAAGCGAATGTTATTATTCTTAATACATGCGCGGTTAGAGAAAATGCGGAAGATAAAGTTTTTGGAAAAATCGGCGAATTGAAAGCGTTAAAAGCACATAAAAAAGATACGATAATTGCCATCTGCGGTTGTATGGTTCAACAACGCCATATCATCGAAACTATTTTTGATAAATATAAACATGTCGATTTGATTTTTGGAACGCACAATATTACATCATTATTGGATTTACTTAATGAGTTGATAGTTAAAGGTGTTCGCCTTGCAGATGTGAAATCACTTCCAGGTGACATCGAAGAAAATCTTCCTAGCACCCGCTTATCCTCTTATAAAGCTTTTGTGAATATCATGTATGGATGTGATAAATTCTGCACGTATTGTATTGTCCCTTACACTAGAGGAAAACAAAGGAGTAGAAAAGAAGAAGATATTCTAAAAGAATGTCAAATGCTTAAGGATGCTGGATATCAAGAAGTAACTTTATTAGGTCAAAATGTTAATGCTTACGGCAAGGATTTAAACGATGGTTCTTCGTTTGCCACTCTATTAAATGATGTCGCTAAAATCGGCATTCCACGCATTAGATTTTTAACCTCACATCCTTGGGATTTTAACGATGAAACAATTGACGTAATCGCTAAAAACGATAATATCATGAAATACATTCATCTCCCCGTTCAAAGCGGCAGCGATGAGATACTTCATCTTATGGGGAGGCGCTATACCGCTGATCAATATAAAAAACTTGTTGATAAGATACGTAATAAAATTCCTAATGTTTATTTATCAACAGATATTATTGTTGGCTTTCCTAACGAATCATATGAACAATTTTTAGAAACTGTTGAGATGGTCAAATATGTGAAATATGATTCAGCATTCACCTTTATATATTCTCCAAGGAAAGGAACACCTGCCGCAAAGAATGAAGACAATGTTTCTTCAAAGGATAAATCGATCAGATTTCAACAATTAGTTAAGGAATTAGAAAAAACTATTTCTCTATCAAGTGAAGCGATGGTTGGGAAAAAATACACCGTTTTGGTGGATGGTCCATCTGAAAAAAATCCATCGATGTATTCAGGATATACTGAAGGCAATAAACTCGTTCACTTTAAGGGCGATAGCTCTCTTATTGGCAAAATAGTTAATGTGAAAATCAATCAGTCACATGTTTATTCATTGATCGGAGAGATTGTTGATGACTGAATTGGAAGATAAATTGCTTAAATTAAAAAAAGAACTATACTCCGATCCAACTGTGATGGAGTATTTTCGATTAAAAAAGCTAATCGAAAGCGATGAATCATTAAATAAACTTGATAAGGAAATAAAGGAATTACAAAGAAAAGTTTGTAGTGAAATTCATCAATCAAAAGATACTGAGGATGCCAAAAGATTGAATACATTGCTTCAAAAATTTAATTCAAACCCAGTAATTATAAATTACAATAAGTTGTATCTAGAGGTTAAGGACTTACTTAGGGAAATATCTGAAACATTAGAAAAATGATTATTGTAATTGTTGGCCCTACATGTAGCAATAAGACAGAAACATCGATTGATGTCTCTTTAAAGATGAATGCCGAAATAATTAATGCCGATGCATTTCAATGTTATAAGGAATTGAATATCGGTGTAGCTAAGCCTACAAAAGAGGAGATGAGTGCCGTTTCACATCATTTGTTTTCTTTTTGTTCTCCTGATGAAAAATTTTCTATAGCTGATTATCAAAAGATAGCAAGAGAAAAGATTGCTGAGATAATTAAGCGCGGAAAAAACGTTGTTCTCGTCGGTGGATCAGGCTTATATATTCGTTCTTTACTATACGATTATGAATTTAAGGAAAACGATGAGACAAATGTTTCTAGTGATAAATACATCAGTTATAGTAACGAAGAACTATATAACTTGTTAGTTAAAATCGACCCAGATGAAGCAAATAAATTACACCCAAATAATCGTAAACGCGTCGAAAGAGCGTTAACTATTTTTGACCAATTTCATAAAACTAAAAGTGAACTTATTGCCTTACAAAATCATGAATTGATTTATAAAGATGTTTATTTTGTTTCTCCCTTAATCAATCGCGATGAACTTTATAATCGAATCAATGCTCGCGTTGATAAGATGATTGAGAAAGGGCTTGTTAGTGAAGTTAAAAATTTAATATCTAAATATGGTGAAAATGTCCAAAGTCTACAAGCGATTGGCTACAAAGAATTTATTTCTTATTTTAAAAATGAAATTACTTTAGATGAGACTGTTGAATTAATTAAAAAGAACACCAGGAATTATGCAAAGCGTCAAATTACCTTTATCAAGCATCAGTTTAAAAATGTTTATTTTTATGAGGATGCAGATGATTTAATTAATTATTTAAAAGGAGTTTCGAAATGTTAAAAAATATAAATGAGATAGCAAAAATTTTATCAATTAACCCTGCAAAACTAGAAAATTATGGGAGTTTTAAGGCGAAAATTGATGTTGATGATATTTTGAAAGAAGATATAAAAAAGAATAATAAATTAGTTTTGGTTACGGCGATTACGCCCACGAAAGTAGGCGAGGGAAAGACGACGATGTCGATTGCTCTTCACGATGGACTAAGAGCCATAGGCGTTAATTCATTATTATGTTTAAGAGAACCATCATTAGGTCCTGTGTTTGGCCTTAAAGGTGGCGCGACTGGAGGAGGGAAGGCAACAGTTGAACCGAGCGAAGACATCAATCTTCATTTTACAGGTGACATGCACGCCCTTACGAGTTCTATTAATTTAATAAGTGCAATTATTGATAACCATATTTATCAAGGCAATGAACTAAACATTAATCCTGATAAGATTTTATGGAAAAGAGCGCTTGACATGAACGACCGCGCTCTTCGAGATGTCGAAATTGCTCTTGGCAAGAATAACGGAATCGCTCGCATCGATCATTTTCAAATTACTGTTGCTAGCGAATTGATGGCTATCTTTTGTCTATGCAAAAATGAGGATGATTTTATAAGGCGCGTAAATAACATAATTGTTGCTTATTCATACCTCGATAAGCCCGTTTACTTGAAACAATTAAGAATTTCTAAGGCCATATTAAAACTCATGAAAAATGCATTGATGCCTAATTTAGTGCAAACTGCTGAAAATAATCCGGTGTTAGTGCACGGAGGACCGTTTGCCAATATCGCCCATGGTTGTAATTCGATTATTGCCTTATCTACTTCGTTGCGTTTAGCTGATGTAACGATAACTGAAGCTGGCTTCGGCGCGGACTTAGGCGCTGAAAAATTTCTCGATATTTGTTCACCTACTGGAGGATTTAAACCTGATTTAGCTGTTGTTGTGGCAACAATAAGAGCGTTGAAATTACATGGAGGTGTAGAATTCGAACATTTAGATGAGAAAAATGTTGACGCTTTAAATAACGGCGTTATTAATCTAAAAACTCATCTAGAGAATTTAAAGAAATTTGGACTAAATGTTTTGGTGGCTATCAATCATTTTTCTAGCGATGATGAAGATGAAATTGATGCTTTAACTAAATGGTGTGATGAACATAATTATCCTGTAACATTTGTCGATTCATATTCTATAGGCAGTAAAGGAGCAATTGATTTCGCTAATAAAGTTAAGAAACTTTTAAATGAAGAATCACATTATCATCCTTTATACGATGTTAATAACGGTATTAAAGATAAAATCTCGATTATCGCGAAAGAAATTTATCGCGCAGAAGCAGTTGAATATAGCGAAGAAGCAAACAAAAACATTGAAGAAATCGAAGCTTTACATCGAAGCAATTTGCCTGTTTGCATCGCTAAAACACCATTATCGTTATCGGATTCGCCTAAGCTTATTGGTGTTCCATCTCATCATACGCTCCACGTTAAAAATGTTTCCTTGTCCAATGGGGCGGAATTTATTGTCGTTTTAACCGGAAAGGTTATGACGATGCCTGGTTTACCAAAAATACCAGCTGCTGTTAAAATGGAAGATGAATAATGAAGGACTATAATTATCAACTTGGCGATTATGTTGAGATGAAAAAACCTCATCCTTGTTTTGCCCACTCTAAAATTTTTAAAATTGTCCGCGTCGGCGCCGATTTAAAAATCGAGTGTCAAGGTTGTAAAAAAGTATTGATTATATCTAGAGATAATTTTAATCAGCGATTTAAAAGAGTTATCGATAAAAAATAATTTTTGTCATTTTTTAAGAATTGAATACTACCTATTAATGGGTAGAATATGTCAATTTTCCTTTTGAGTAACGTTAACCTAAAGTTTAATAATAAAGCCGTTTTAAGCGACATCAATTTGCAAATTGATAATGCCGGTCTTGTTGTGATTTTAGGCAAATCAGGTTCGGGTAAATCGAGTCTTTTAAATATCATTTATGGCATCCAAAAGCCAACAGAAGGAACAGTCATTTACTCGAATAAAGATATATTTAAATATAACGATCGGAAATTTTCTTTATACCATAGTTATGATATTTCGTTCGTTTTTCAACATTACAATTTGTTCGATTCATTCACATCAATCGATAATGTTATTTTGCCTTTACTAATAAGAGGAGAAAACAAGAAAAAGGCTATTGAAAAAGCCCATCAATTATTTAAAAAATTTAATCTTGAATATATTGAAAAGCAATTAGTCGGGACATTATCTGGAGGAGAAAAACAAAGAGTTGCTATCCTTCGAAGTTTAATTATTTCTCCTAAGGTTATTCTTTCGGATGAACCAACTGGTGCATTAGATAGTCAAAACTCAACATTAGTCATGGAGATGTTTAAAGAAATCTCGAAGACAACGTGTGTTTTACTCGTTTCTCATGAGAAGGAACTTGTCGAAAAATATGCCGATCGCATCATCGAACTTAAAGATGGGAAAATAGTATTAGATAAAAAAATACATAGATGTAGCACATCATTGGCTTTAAAAAGAAACAAGAATAAAAAAGGAAAAGGTTGGTTAAAGAAATTTGTTGTTCAATATTATAAAGAAAATCGATTAAAGAATTTTTTTGCCTCAATATCGATCGTATTTGGATTTTTAGCTACTTTTATTTCATTCGGTTTTTCGAATGGATCAACTAAGTCGCAAAGCAATGCACTTAAAAATAATTATTCAGTCCAATACGCGACAGTATCTCTTAAAAGTTATTATGAAATTGAAAATTCGCCATTATCTTATGAGAAAAATGTAAGACCAACAATTGAAGAAATTGATGAAAATATATTAGATAATGATTATTTAATTTTTGCGCCAAATTTGAATTATGCGTTTTCGTTATGTCCAAATGCTTATTTTAACGATGAAAGCTTATCAAATTTTATGATGATTCCTTTATATAGCGATGAATTTACGCTCCTGGAGGAAGTGATTATAAATCAAGAGATGTGCAACCTCCTTTCGCTTAGCAAAGATGAAGCTATTGGACAGCGCATAAATGTATCAAATTTTACTTCGTTTTCTATCGCTAGTGGCGACGCAAATAATCCGATTGTAAAAGATAATATTTCCTATGAAATTGATTTTGTAATTAAAGATGTTGTACAAGAGTTTTCGTTTTTAAATACACCTAAGATTTATTATTCATATCCAAAATTATGCGAATATCTTAACGGAATAATTCTCAATAATATATCTAAAAGCAAAAAAAGGCATATATCCGTTTATAAAATGGTGGAAGAGGCTAGTGGTGACGATACTATTTCTTCTTATTCAATGAATGTTTTTTTAAAAAATGAAGAAGATAGCGATAAATTTTTCTCATTGATTAAAGAACTTAAAGATAATGATAGATTATTACAAATCGAATCGACAGCTTACGAAATAAAAGAGTCATATATCACATTTATGAACTCCTTCTCCAGCGCCTTATTCATTTTTGTTTTAATCGCCTATTTAGGAGTTAATTTTATAATCGGAATCCTCTCGCTTTCGAGCTTTATTCAAAAGAAAAAGGAATCAGCAATTTTAACGTGCTTAGGCGCGAGAAACAGCGAGATTATATCGATATATTTTAAATTAAATAGCATAACTTTATTATTATCGTTTTTTATATCGTTATTACTGATTTATCCTCTCCAATTATTGCTGAATTCCTTAATTTCAAAATCCTTTAATTTGAATAATTTAATCGATGTTCCGTTATTAAAATATCAAGGATTTTATTTCGGTCTTCCGATTGCAATATTTGCCATTTCGTTTGTCATTTCTACTTTGTTTGTTTTAATTCCAATTCTTTTCTATCGACATATTTCTATTACAGATGAGTTACGCGACGAATGATTACGATTAAGAAATTGAGCAAGAAATATGGTTCAAGAACTGTTCTTGATAATATCGATTTATCTTTGCCAAGAAATGGTTTAGTTCTTTTATATGGAGCGTCAGGCTCAGGGAAGAGTACATTACTAAACGCTATCGGGGGAATAGAACGCTTGTATCATGGTTCGATTGAAATCAAAAATACTTGCATTTCTAGGTTAAATGATGATCAGATGCGAATATTTCGCATACAAAATATCGGCTATGTATTTCAAAATTTTAACCTCTTAAATTTAGAAACTGTATATGAAAATATAGCACTCCCATTAGACAGTGTTTCTAATCAAAATAAGCGAATTAAAAAAAGGCGAATTATCGATGTGATGAACATGCTCGACATTCGAAATCTCGCCAATAAGAATGTTAACAAATTATCCGGTGGAGAAAAGCAACGCGTGGCCATCGCAAGAGCGATAATTAATTCTCCTAGCATCTTATTATGCGATGAGCCAACGGGAGCACTAGATAACAAAAATTCACAAAACGTATATGAAATTTTAAAAAAACTCTCAGCAAACATTCTTGTTATTATTGCCTCTCATGATCCGTCTGCGGTTCAATACGCCAATCAAATACTAAAAATAAAAGATGGAATTATCGAGACTAACGAAATAAAAGAATTTGTAAAAGAAAATGAACGCAAGACCGTCATCGGTAATCGATTTCAAAAGCGAAAGCCAGAATTGCCGTTAAAGTTTCACTTGCATCACGCCTTTCAACGAATGAAATCAAAGAAATTCCGTACCTTAATAACAAATGGTATTCTCTCTTTATCTCTGACTGGAATTGGCGTTTCAACCCTTTTATCAAGTGGCATATCTTCTAAAATTCAAGATGCCTTTTCCTCGCTAACAAATGGTAAACAAATAACCGTATCGTTAAAACGCGAAAATTCGAATATTTTTGGTGGCGTGTTTAGCGCTTCCGAGCAACGCGTTAAAGACTTAAGTCAACGCTATAAAAATTATGTCGATGGGTATGGTGTTTCCTATCTAGTTAATTTCGAAGATTTTTTCAAAGATCAAAACGACTTTTATTTTCCTATTAGAGGCGAGAAATATTTTATTAAATCGCTATCAACAAGATCGATTAATGATTATCGATGGTTAAATAATGATTCAAATATTACTTATCCTTACTCGATATATGAATTAAATAGTGATGAGGTTGTTCTAGGTTTAGATTATGTCGATGTCGTCAATCTTTGCTACAAACTTCAAATTCAACGAAGTTATTCTTCATTAGGCAATTATATTCGTTCTCATGATTTGTTTTTAAACTTAGAAGTTATGAACGCTTCTTGGCAATACGAAGATGAACAAACATTTCTTGTAAAAGGTATTAAAGAAAGCAATAAGAGCTGTATTTATCATTCTTCGCCATTATGGAATCAATCAGTATTTGAAAAAATGATGCTATTGCCAAGCAATGATGGAGAAACCGCTAAATATCCATGGGAAATGTACAAGATTTATTTTTTGAATTCGATTGAAGATGCAGGAACATTTATCGATAGATTGATGTGTGACAAAGACAATCACGATTATGTTTTTGAAAGAACGAACAATTATTATCATCCATCTTTATGCAAAATTGGCGAAGTTTGTTTAGAGAGGCGCGTGTTAGTTTTTCTATCTGATAAATACGCGATAAATACAGGAATTATTAACGATTTGGCAAATATCGATAATCGCTTAACTTCCTTTTATTATCTTTCAAATTACGGCTATTCATCCTATGCCTCAAATGTTTTGAACGGTTTTTCTAAAAACGCCTTTATTTCTCTTGACGAAAGAAAAATTGAGGACGCGATAGATGCAGATACGATGAATAATGATAACGGTTTGAGCATATCTTTACCTAATGGAGTTATCAATGGCAATTATTTAAATTCTCTTGGCGATGGTTTTCGCTTTTCCTCTCGTATGGATAAATTTATTATTGGGCGCCCACCAAATCACTTAAATGAAATTGTTATCTCATCCGGACTTAATGATAAATTTGGCGGTGATTGTTATGGAAAGGAACTTTATTATGCTGGGTTAGCAAATGAAACATATTATGAAGACGAAACCATTGAAAAAGAATATCGGCAAACCAAAATGGTAATCGTCGGAATTGTCGATGAGGATAAAGACTATATTTATCATTATCCAAATTGGTCAATTTCCTTTTTTCGCGATCAATTAGGAATTTCAATGTTTAATCTAACCCCGTCATCTGTGGTTTTTGAATTAGATGATGATGTCGATCAAGAGTCTCTTTGCGAAGAATATAATAAATTGTTTAAGGAATTAAATTTTTCTAGCCCTAGCGAAGATTTGACATCAAGCATAAATTCAACACTTAAATATGCGAATATAATTCTTCTCGCTTTTTCTTTAATTTCTACGATTATATCTATACTTTTACTCGGAACAATAATTATGTTAAATGTTCTTGAAAGCGAAAACGAAATATCGCTATTTACCTATTTAGGAATTAGACAAAAAGATATAAATTTAAATTTCGTCTATCAAGCTTTATCGCATGGTCTAATAGCCATTTTCTTCGCTAACATCGAGATAGTGCTTGTAGATTTAGCGATCTCTTATTCATTAAAAGATATGCTCAAAACTAGTTTTATTTATTCTTTCAATCCATTTCCATTTATTATTACCTTTTCATTAGGCGTTTTCTTATGTTTATTCGTTAGTTTTATTGTCACAAAATATTTACTCATTAAAAAAGGCAAAAAAGAAAAGGGTTAAATATGAATTCTATTTTCAAACGATAAACTTATTTGCATAATTATTGTTACCTTATTAATATAAAAATGGAAATTTTAATTGATTAAAAAATTAATTCTACGAATGGTAGAGAAGTATGGATATAAGAGAAAACATAGCAAATAACATCGTCGAACTAAGAAAAAAGAATCGTTGGACACAAGCTGAATTAGCAGAGAAAATTAACTATTCTGATAAAGCTATTTCTAAATGGGAAAGGGCGGAAGCAGTCCCAGAAATTGAGACGCTATATGCATTGGCCCAGCTATTTGGAGTAACTGTTGATTATTTTCTTCACGAAGATAAAGACGAACAAAAGAAATATAAGGTTCCTAAAATCGATAATTTATTTCGCAAACTCGCTATTTTATTTTTGCTAACCCTTGCGGTAGTTTTTGTGGCCTTAATTATTTTTATTATCGGTATATATAAAGAATGGCCAAACAAGGATCGACTGTGGATGGCTTTTGTTTGGACCACACCTGTTATAGCAACATTAACGTTAATATTCTTTTTAGCTAATCGGATTTGGCTTGGTAGCCTTATATCTTCGTGTTTAATTGTTGTTTTTGTCACGGCTTCTGTTTATTTAGAGGTGTTATTAAATACAGAGATCAACATTTGGATGATTTGGTTTTTTGCTCCTTTAGTTATCGGGGCAATCATCCTTGGATTCTTTATGAAAAGGGAACGACGTTAATTTTTATTATATAAAATTTGTTGTAGAATAAGCATATGGGTTATAGACGTGTATCGATTCTTACCATGTTGACATTTGTTTCGTTTTTAATGAGCTCATGCAACGCATTAGATATCATCAGTTTTCAAGAAAATGTAGATGATATTGATGCTTTTCAAGATGATAACGGTAGTGGATATAATAAAATTAACAACTTTAAATTCAATCTGGCGGATGTAAATAAAAGCATTGGACAAATATCTCTTCAATCCGTTGGTGAATCCAAGATCTTAGTTGTCCCAGTTGAATGCAGCGATGGTCCTAAATGGACTAGCGATATGCTAAATCGCGTCAATATCGCTTTTTTTGGCAAGGCTGAGGAAACTGGTTGGCAATCGGTTTCTTCCTTTTATGAAACATCGAGTTATGGGAAACTTAAAATCAGCGGTTCTCTCGCCCCTACGTTAAAATTAAATTACACAGTCGACGCTTTAGCGGTTGCAAATATTGTTGATAATTCATCTCGTCCTGATGAGGTTGTCTACAAAATCTTTGAGAAAGACACTACATACGATGATCTCCGTAAAGAATTTGATACAGACGATGATGGTTATATCGATTCGGTCGTGTTTGTTTATAGCAATAAAATCGATACAGATGAATTTACTTATTTAGGAAAGACGATTGAAAATGGCTATTGGGCTTGGGTTTATTGGGGCGATTCTAAATATGTTGGAGCGTCTAATCCCGTTATCAATTCTTACATGTGGGTTTCTTATAACTTTATTTATGGCACTCAAAGCGTCCAAAATAATTATCCTTATGCCGCTTATACAAGCGAGAATAAAGTTGATAGCCATACGATTATTCATGAGACTGGTCATTTGCTTGGCTTAGATGATTATTATAGTTATGATGAAAATAGTTGGGATCCGAGCGGCGCTATCGAGATGCATTCAAACAATGTTGGCGATGAAAATATATTTTCTAAAATGTCGCTTGGTTGGGTTGAACCATATTATGTGAAAATGGCAAATAAAGGTGACAAAGTTAATTTGACTTTACGAACATCAGCTAAATATGGCGATGCAGTATTGCTTAATGATACTTGGAATAATTCGCCGTGCGATGAATATATAATTATCGAATATTATTCTCCTAATTTACTAAATTATAAGGACGCGATTAAACCATACGCCGGCAACGGATTCCGCATGTACACTGAAAGTGGATTCCGCATCTACCACATCGACTCACGCGTTGTTGAATTGGTGGAAAAAGTGCGTAACGGATATACAATTGTCGGCTTTGTTGATGAACTTAAAGAAGGCTCGTTATACAAAGTTGGCCCGTCTAATTCTCCATCCAAAGCGTATTTAAATTCGCATCAAGATGACTTTAAATTAGTGCATCTAATGGAGGCGGGTGGAGAGAACACATTTATCGAATCTAGCAAAACAGGCTCGCCAATTCCTGCGAATAATGATACACTTTATAAAAATGGTAGTTCATTTAAAGCTAATAAGAATTTCTTCTATTACGGAGATAAATTCAACGATGGCACTTTAGTAGGCTATAAAATTTCAATTGGCCAATGCGAAAAGACGTATGGCACATTAACGATTGAAAAATTATAAATTTTATTATCTTAAGATAATAGGAAAGGAATTATGAAAGGTAAAGTCATTCGATTTAATCCAAAAAAAGGATTCGGATTCATTAAGTCCGATGATGGAAAAGATGTTTTCTTCCATTATTCATCCTTAGAGATGGATGGTTACAAGACTATTGAGCCTAACACCGATGTTGATTTTGAGCTTCTCACAAGCGACAAAGGTTTTAAGGCTGCACATGTCAAAGTAGCGGCATAGATTAAATATATTTATAAAAAGTCCCTTTATTTATAAAAGGGCTTTTTAATTATTCTTTACAATCATTATTGTCTTATTTACAATAAATACTCTCAAAGGTAGAAATTATGTCTTTAAAAGCTGGTATAGTTGGTTTACCCAACGTTGGAAAATCGACGTTATTCAACGCCATTACAAATTCACATGTCGAAGCGGCAAATTATCCTTTTGCCACGATTAATCCAAACACAGGTGTCGTGGCCGTGCCTGATGAACGCTTAGACTTTTTGTCTAATTTATTTAAACCTGAGCGAACGATTCAAGCGACATTTGAATTCTTTGATATTGCCGGTTTAGTTAAAGGGGCGAGCAAAGGTGAAGGACTGGGCAATCAATTTCTTTCTCATATTCGCGAATGCGATGCGATTGTCGAAGTTGTTCGTTGCTTCGATTCTAATGAAATTATCCACGTCGAAGAAAGCGTCGACCCTAAACGCGACATTGAAACGATAAATCTTGAACTTGCGATGGCGGATTTATTAACCGTTGAAAAGCGTATTGCTAATATCGCAAATAAAGCGCGTATCAACAAGGATAAAGAATCAGTGTATGAAATGTCTCTTTTAGAACCTTTAAGAGAAATATTACAAAAAGGTGAACCAGCAAGACTTCTTTCGCTTAAAGATGAAGATTATGAATACGCTTTTAAGAATTATCATCTATTGACACTGAAACCAATTTTATACGTTGCCAACGTCAGCGATAGCGACTATATGGATTTAGAACATTGCGCTTATTTAAATGTTGTAAAAGAAATAGCGGAAAAAGAAGGGACAATCGCTATACCAGTCTCTTGCGAAATTGAATATGAATTATCATCGCTTCCAAAGGAAGAAAGAAAAGAATTTTTAGCTTCTTTAGGCGCTAGCGAATCAGGATTAGATAAAGTTATTAAATCGGCATATAAAATGCTTAACTTGTCGACCTTTTTCACCTCTGGTAGCGATGAATGTCGAGCGTGGACTTTTAAAAACGGGATGAGCGCCCCTCAATGCGCAGGAATTATTCATACCGATTTTGAAAAAGGTTTTATCAAAGCGGAAATATATTCATTCGATGACATCAAACAATATGGAAGCGAACTGGCTTTAAAAGAAGCCGGGAAGTTGCGCATTGAAGGCAAAAACTACTTAATGAAAGATGGAGATATTGCTTTCTTTAAATTTAATGTATAGGAGGATTTGACATGTTTCGTATTGGTTTTAGCGAAGATATTCACCCATTTAAAGAAGGAAGAAAACTTTTTCTAGGTGGAATTGAAATTGAAAATGAGATGGGTCTTGATGGCCATAGCGATGCTGATGTAGTTCTTCACGCAGTTATGGAGGCAATTTTAGGAGCGATGACCTATGGTGATTTAGGCTCACTTTTTCCAGACAATGATCCAAAATACAAGAATATTTCTAGCGTTAAATTATTTAACGAAGTTGTCGAAATTATGCGAATGGAAGGATTTAAGATTAACAATTTAGACGTCCAAATCGCGACAAAGCGACCATTTCTTCAACCGCATATTAAAGCGATGAGAGAAAAGATTGCGGAATTATTAGATACAAAACCTATTAACGTTTCGATTAAGGCCTCTACCTATAATGGTATCGGACCAATTGGTGAGGGGAAGGCATGCAAGGCTCAAGCGTTTGTCATGCTAAAGCATAAATAATTTGCATGCAAATATTCTTCGCCATATAATGTTGCTTTAAGTTATGAACATTGAATTGAATTTGAAAGAAAAATTAGCCGATTCACTAAGTCGATTAGGACTAGATGTTTTAGCTAGTGATATCGTCATTGAAAATAGCAAAAATCCTCTTCATGGTGATTATGCGAGTAATGTCGCCTTAAAATATGCTTCAAGATTATCTCTTAAGCCATTTGAATTAGCAAACAAATTAATCGAGATAATAAATAGAGATGGTTTAGAAAAAATTGAGATTGCTGGACCTGGATTTATAAATTTCTTTCTTAAGAAAGATGCGATTAATTCATCAATTGCGAAGATTATTAATGAAGATAAGAATTATGGTCGTTCGCCGCGAAATAATTTGAAAGTAAATGTCGAATTTGTCTCAGCAAATCCTACAGGTGATTTGCATTTAGGTCACGCCCGTATCGCGGCGGTTGGCGATAGCATTTGTCGAATATATGATTTTGCTGGATACGATGTCACTCGCGAATATTATTTAAATGACGCTGGCAATCAAATTCATACATTAGGTTTATCATTACAAATTCGATATAAACAATTATTTGGGGAAGATGTTAAGCTTCCTGAAGATGCATATCACGCTCAAGACATTATTGATATCGCTCATATGCTAAAAGATGAATATGGCGATAAATATTTGCTCGATACGCCTGAAAATTTTGAATTTATCACAAATTATGGCGTCGAGAAAGAATTGGATAAAATATGGAAAGATTTAAAAGACTATCGCGTTACATTCGATGTTGTCAGCAAAGAAAGCGATATTCGTAAAAATCACCATGTTGAAGACGTGCTAAATAATAAATTCAAGGATTATTCCTATAAACAAGATGGTGCAATATTTTTAAAAACATCAGCATTTCTTGATGATAAAGACCGTTGCGTTGTTAAATCTGATGGTTCATTTACTTATATGATGCCTGATATTGCGTATCATCTTAATAAACTTAGTCGCGGTTATGATTATCTAATCGATGTTTTAGGCGCCGACCATCATGGTTATATCAACCGAATGAAATCCGCTTTAATGATGCAAGGATATTCGAAAGAGACTCTTGAAATTGAACTTATACAAATTGTTCGCCTTATAAAAGATGGTGAAGAAGTTCGTATGTCCAAGCGCACTGGCGCGGGTGTATCACTTCGTGAATTATGTGAAGAAGTTGGCGTTGATGCCGTCCGATATTTCTTTGTATCGCGCGCCGGAAGTGCACATCTAGATTTCAATCTCAATCTAGCTTTAGAGCAAAATTCATCTAATCCAGTATTTTATGCTCAATACGCCCATGCAAGATTATCTAAGGTTCTTGAATTAGCTCAAGATATTCCTTTAGATCTATCGGCATCGCTATTAAAAGACCAACACGAAACGGATTTATTAAAATGTTTGATTGAATTCAATAAAGTAGTTACTAATGCAGCGAATAAACGTTCGCCTAATTTAGTAGTTAATTATATCCAAGAATTAGCGGCTTTAATTCATTCATTTTATACAGAATGTAGACTTATTGACCGCGATAATATAGCATTGACTAGCTCTAGATTAGCACTCGCTAAGGCTGGACAAATTGTTATGCGCAACGCATTGAATTTAATTGGAGTAAGCGCTCCAACGAAAATGTAGATTATATAGAAAGAGGTAAAAATCTATGGCAACAAAATCATTACTTACTAGCGCATTTGATGTCTTAACTGCATCAAAGAAATCGTTACCTTTCAAGGATTTATTTAACAAGGCGTTAAAAGAAAGTGAACTCATTATCGATGAGGCTTCTTTAGCTCAGAAAATGAGTTCTTTGTATACCCAATTAACAATTGACGGACGTTTTGCTCATCTTCAAGATGGCACTTGGGACTTATGTTCAAGGCATAAATTTGACGCTGTTCATCCGAAAATTGAAGATGATTATGACGATGATATCGATGAAGAAGATGATGAAGAAGAAAAATCACTTCTTAAAGCGGAACTTGGTGAATCCGATGATGAAAAAGGCGACGATGGAGAATCTGAGGATATCGACTACGATAAGCCAAAAAAAGAAAATGATGATGAGATTTATTAATGGATAAAGCAGCAAAAGACATTTATAAACTCATTAAAAAATATGATGTTATAACGATTTATGGGCATATTAACCCAGACTGCGATTGTTATGGCTCTTCTTTAGGCTTACGAGAGATATTGAGAACTAATTTTAAGAATAAAAAAGTTTATTCATTAGGTTATGGCAGTGAAGCCTTATATGATAGGCTTGGCAAATACGATGATATCGATGATAAAACTATTGAACAATCATTAGCTATAATCGTTGATTGTTCTGACGTTGAACGCATTATGGATCAACGAATTGTAAAGGCAAAACAAATTGTAAAAATCGACCATCATATCGAATCGTCTCCATTTATTGGTTATAAATGGGTTGATGTCAATTCTATTGCCTGCGCCCAAATGATTGTTGAATTTGCTCAAAAATTCCATTTAAAAATTAATCAGCGCGCGGCTAATTTATTATATCTAGGCATTTGCACCGATTCAGGTAGATTTCGCTACGCTCCGACAAACGCAAAAACGCATCGTATAGTCGCGGATTTATATGATATCGGCATTGAGCCTAAACCATTATTTGATATTTTATATCAAAGCGATGCGAATTATGTGAAATATCAAGCATTATTGGTCGCTAAATTTAAAATCACCAAACATCGTGTTATTTATTGCTTTGCCGATGTCGAGGATTATGAAAAATTTGGTTTGACATTTGATCAAGTTTCCAAAAACGTGAACGTTGTTGGTAACATCATCGGTTGTCCAGTTTGGACCTTATTTACGCGTAGCCCCGAGGGAACTATTCGTATCGAATTCCGTTCACAAGGTTTAGATGTTCAAAAAATAGCTAAAAAATATGGTGGCGGTGGTCATAAATGCGCAGCTGGAGCAAGACTTACTAATCAAAAAGATTTTACATTAGCAATGCAAGTCGTAAATGATTTAGATGATATGGTAAAAGAGGCCTTAAATGCTTGAAAAAGAATTAGAAATTTCTCTTATAGCAATTAAAGAAGCTATGAAGGTTGTTCTTGATATTTATCATTCAAACAATCTTGAAGTTGAAATAAAAGAAGATAATTCACCAGTTACAAAAGCTGATAAAGAAGCGGACAAATTAATTACTTCATTATTGAAGAAATATTTTCCAGATGATGGATATTTAACTGAAGAGTCGGTTGATGATAAATCTAGATTATCAAAAAGTCGTGTTTGGATTATCGACCCAATTGATGGGACAAAAGAATATGTTGCTCATACCGGTGATTTTACAATTAATATCGGTTTAGCTATTGACCATGAAGTTTATTTAGGCGTCATCGCCATTCCTGTTACCGGCGAGATTTATTATGCCGTTAAAGGCGACGGCAGTTATTATTTAAAAAATGAATTAGCGATTCCTGAAAGAATTCATTGTAGTGGAAAGCTTGATGATTTGACGACCTTAGTTTCGCGCTTTCATTCGAATGAAATGGAACAAATGGCGATTAAGAAACATAGCGATAAAATCAAGCATCAACGCGTCGTCGGTGCGACGATTAAGGGATGTTTAATCGCTCATGGCAAAGCGGAAATGTCCTATCGTTTTTCAAGTAATACTAAAGAATGGGATACGTGCGCGATGCAAGCTATCGTTGAAGGAGCGGGCGGATTTATTTTGAAGTTTGACAAGACGCCGATTAAATATAATCGTGAAAATGTTTATAATAAAGATGGTTATCTTATTATTAATCGAATTGAAAATTTTCTCTTATAACTATTAAAGGAGCAATTAATGAAAAAGAAATGCCTTTCCCTGTTATTGACTCTTCCTCTACTTTTAAGCTGTGGTTCTAATGAAGACATAAATGTTGATGAGCATATTCCTAGCGACTACACGCCTACGCTACCAGAAATAAAAAATAAAAGTGATGGGGCAATAAAAGAAGATGATAATTATGTTTATTTCGATTTCTATGAAATAAGCGATTTTCATGGCGCGGTTGAATATTCAAAAAGCGAGACGCCAGAAAGCGGAATGCTCGGTTTAGAACGCTTATCAACTTATTACGATACTAAGCGCAATGACAATGTCGGCGGAACAATTCTTCTTTCAGGCGGAGATATGTGGCAAGGCACCGCGGATAGCAATATTACTCGTGGTAATTTAGTTACATATAGCATGAATATTATGAATTTCTCTTCGATGACGCTTGGTAATCACGAATTCGATTGGACAGTTGATTGGATTAAAAATAATAAGGAAAGAGCTAATTTTCCTTTTTTAGCCGCGAATTTAATCGATAAAACCACGAATAAAATCGCTGATTTTGTCGAAGCATCAACGATTGTTACTCGCGGCGATTATAAAATTGGTATCGTTGGAACGATAGGTGAAAATATTAAAACGTCAATTATCGCATCAGCGGTTACTAATTATGATTTTGCAAAAGAGGTCGATACGGTCAAATCAGAAGCAGAAAAGCTTCGTGAAAGCGGTTGTCAAATCGTCGTCTGGTCGAGCCATAATGATATTTCATATCTAAAAAGCATTGTTGGCACAGATGATATCGGTGTCGATTTAATCTTCGGCGGTCATAGCCATACAACCTACGTCGATCAAGTTTTGCTCGGCGATAAGGTCGTGCCGATGCTCGAATCTAAAGACAAAGGTCGTTCACTTCCTCACGCTCAACTTAAAATCGATAAGGCAACAAATGAAGTTTCCTCCGTTGAAGGATATTCGTGCGATAGCACTCCTACAAGTGTAGAATACGATGTCGATAAAGATATTGAAGGTATTTACAATCAATATAAAGAAAAATATATCAATCCATCAAAAAATCGTTATATGGGTAAACTTGATGGCGATATGGACATTAACGAACCTCAACTCGCCGCAAATTTAGCGGTGGAAGTGATGTATAAGAAAGTTGAAGATGTTTATCCTGACATCACTTGTTACGCTTCCTTTACTAATGTTAATGGAGGAATACGCGGTACACTTAAATCAGGTTCTATTACTTATGGCGATATTTATAATGTTTTTCCATTCGATAACGAGATTGTAATCATGCAGACAACGGGGGCAAAGCTTCTTGGTTATGTTAGTAGCGGCATCACCTCAACTTTAAAAAATGCCGCCCATTATCAAACGGTGGAAAAGACTAGCAACATCGATCGCAGTGAAAAATATTATTTTATTACCACTGATTATCTAGCTTCGCATACGTCATATTTTGCTAAAGATGATGGTGATACAACGATTTACACTAAGATAAATGTTCGCGATGCGGTGGCTGAATATTTTAAAAAGAAGGGGACGATTAAGGCTTCAGAATATAAAACATCCGCGAAAAGCGAATTCGGCGGACCAAAATAATAAGTTGATTGCTATGAAGAAATACAATCTGTATTTATTTGATTTTGATGGCACTCTTTTAGATACGTCTAAATGTCTTTATTATGTGTTTAATGAAGCTTTTAAGGAGGCTCATATAAATATTAAAGAAGATGATGTTGAACTTCTTTCGCGTATTCCTATAACTGAAGGCTATACTAAAATGCATGGAAAAGCTGAATACGTAGAAGCTTTTTCTAAACGTATTAAAGAAGCATTAAATGAAGAAGAATCGATTAAATATACGAAAAAATTTCCGGAAATCGATGAATTATTAGATTTTGTTAAGAACAATGATATCAATGTTGGCATCGTTACCTCAAATGACACCTTACATGTTTATAAAGTGCTAGAATTTTTAAACATCGATCCTAAATTATTCAAGGTTATTGTTGGCTCAGATAAATGTAAGGAAATTAAGCCATCTCCTCAACCGATATTAGAAGCTTTAAAAGAAGCTAATTATACCGAAAGTTATGACAAGGCCATTTATGTTGGCGATTCTTTCAACGATTGTCTAGCTGGGAAAAATGCACACATCGACTATCTATTGCTTGATAGAAAAGGAAACTCTACTTCTGAGTTTCCTAAGATTTCTAATTTATTAGAATTATTTAGATGATTCTTGCTTTGGAAGTTCGCTATCTAGCTTAACGCCGATGACGCCTGGAACTTCATCCATAAGGATGATTTCAATGCCTTCAGATAAGGTTGAATCAATTAATGAACATCCTTGGCAGGCCCCGAGCATACGAACATAAACATAGCCATCAATAAAATCAACAAATTCAATATCTCCGCCGTCACGGTTTATAAATGGACGGATTTTTCTTAATGTAGCTTTTATTAATTCAATAGTTTCTTCTTTGCTCATATGTTGAAATTATATCTCACTTATTTAGCAATTCAAGAATTGTGATAAACTATTTTTGCATATGCAAAAGAAAGCAACTAGTTCATCTAAATTATTACCATCACATTATAAGGTTTTATTCACTGTAAAGTTTTTAAATGAGACCAATCATTATCCTTCCTCTAGAGGGGTTTATAATATTCTTAAAGGTGAATGCGACGCGGAAACTATTCAATATTCATCGCTAAAAAGTTATGGAACAATGATGTCGTCATCATCAAAGAAGATTACTAGACAAGTTAATTATTTGCTTAAACACGATTATCTTAAATATATTTATGACAAAAATAGTGACGCCCTTTATCTGCGTTTATCTAATAAAGGTATAGATGAATTATCATCGCTAAATGATAAAAAACGTTTCATCTTTTATAAAAAAATCTCACATCGTAAGAGTGAGATTGTAAAGATTATTTGATTATTATTTATTTTTTAAATAATTGTAGGATTGAGCTTTCTTTTGAATGGCTTCCGCTTGCGCTTTTGATATTTCAAGTGAGCCAAGAACAATTAACCAGACGCCGACTACTAAGAGGAATGCTCCAGAGACATAACTAGTCCAGCTCATCGTTAAGGCCTTCTTTGGATAGATGATTGTTAGCCATATTTTCATCATTAAGAAGATAAAACCGTTAATCGTGGTTAAAGCACCACCCAATATAACGAATGCAGGATCCTTTTTATAGAAAACTAATAAAGGAATTGTTGCGACCATCAAGAAAATGATGATAAAGATAACTGCGCTGACGCGGCCGCTAGCATTTTCATGCAAATAATTGATTCCACCGACATCTTTATAATTGAATAGAATTTCATAGCCGTTATAAACTGGTAAATCGTTTGAATTGATAAATCCAGTTCCATTAATCGCGGCAAACTGTCCAGGTAGAGCGAGGAAAATGCATGACAAAGCCATGACTACAAGCGCAATGATTATTGAGGTAAATACTACTCTCTTTTTCATGTCTTCTCCTTTTATTAAGGTTAAATTTGGCTGGGGCGACTGGGATCGAACCAGTGCTCATGGGTTCAGAGCCCACTGCCTTACCACTTGGCTACGCCCCAAATTTAAAG
>CAVILR010000008.1:0-3868 GCA_963643725.1 Lachnospiraceae bacterium
TTATCTAACTGAACCAAAGGATAAGACTGAATACACAACCTTAAAGAACACGATTGCAGCGGCAACTGCCACCGTTCAATACAAAGTCGAAGTGTTATCTGATTAATTGCTATTAGAAAATGCCGTGAATGGAATGGATTAAATGGATGCATTGATTAGATCCAGCGGTATCAATTTATTCATACTGCTGATCGCTATATTTGTTATCATTCTCTTCGCTGCCGCCTTTATCATCCTCGCGGCATTTTTCTTCGTTGCCAAAAGAAAGAACATCGAAAATGGTTTAGATGATGATGAGATTAAAAATGATGTAGCAATCTTTCTTCGTCGACGATTATTAAAGAATAAATCGAACAAATTAGAAGATATTAATAACGATATAAACAAAGATAAACAAAGATTAAAGATTGTTAACCTCGTGAGCGATTGTTTCATTTCACTCTTCTTTATATTCTTCGTCGTGATGATCGGGGTATCGCTATCGATAAAATCGCAAGGTGACCAGATGTGGCTAGGCGATAATGCGGTGCTTATCATCCAAACGAGTTCAATGGAAACGGCCTATAAGGGCAATACTTATCTATTTGATGAAGAAGGTAAGCTTAATCCTGATGATCGAATCGAACAATATTCATACATCTCGATTAGTAAAGATGAGAAGTTATTAGCGAATATCAAACCTTTTGATGTCGTGGCTTTCAAGATGAAGAAGGATAATAATGGAGGAGGCTATATCACGATTGTTCATCGTCTAATCTATGTCGATTTTGATGAAAATAATGAGCCGTTATACACCTTTAGAGGTGATGCAAATGCTGCATCTTTAACAGGTGAATTAAAGGTAAGAAAAGAAATGCTATTAGGCGTCCATCAAACTGATGGATATAGAGGAAGTAAAAACGTTGCCTTTGGCTATTTTATCTCCTATATGCAATCTAACATCGGTATCATCATCGTCATCGTCTCCTTTTTGATGATGGGGATATATGCCTTTTTATTCGATCGTCTCAACAAACCGTATTCGTCGCGCTTCTTAGATATTTTAAGTAAGGAAGGACAAGAGATATCGCTTAAACAATCTTTATTAATTGAAAGAGATAAGCAAAGAAAGTTAGCGAAAAAGAAAAGATGAAAAAGAAATTAATTATGCCGCTTATCGCTATGTTTACTCCCTTACTTCTTGTTGGGGGAGGTTTTTCAATATTTATCTTTTCAAATAACGCTGTTAGCGAGTCTAGTAATGTAACGATATCTATTGAGAAAAGCCTAGATTATGGTGAGATTAGACTCGTCTATCTTAAAGATGGTCAATATTTAAACGAATTGGATAATGTGAATTTTAAGACTTATCTAGAACTTGGTTATGAGGATGCATTATTAATTAGAAATGATAATCCATCGATTAAAAGGAGTTTTATTATCGAATATATTCCTCCTCTTGAGAGCCTTATCGATGTATCGCTTAACGTTAAACTTACTCTTAAAGACACTGATAGCCGTGGAATCAGTTTTGCTTCTCCATTAGGAGAGAACAATCCTTATCCAATATCTAGTTCACTACTTGATATCATCTCACCTAAAAGGGCATCGCTTCATGGATATGACGATTCATCAGTGTTTAATGAAGTAGAGTCATTACCTCAGCAAATCACATATCAAAGTAAACTCGTTCAATTCTCACCAACCGTAAATGAGCGATTTCAAGTTTCCCTTGAATTTTCTTACCTTTGGTTTAATGAAACTTATTTAGGTAAGCCCATCACCGGTTCATTCTCCCCATCATATCATCTAAGCCGAAAAATGCTCGAGGAGAAGATGAAAAGCAATATTGAAGCATTGAACAATTGTTCAATCGATATTTCTTTTTATCTTGAAGGGTCACCGTTATGAAGAAGTTAGTTTTGTTCTCACTTTTAATGTGCTCATTGTTAACTAGCGTTTCAACTAACGCTTTTTCGTTATTCGTTTTTAACAACGATGAAACTATCGATATTAGCGATGCTTCAACATACGGACAAAATGTTCATATCGATATCAATCATCGAAGCTCGGTTTATAAGGTATATTTCTTCGCCTCACCCTATTATGCGACGGGAAGCGATTTATATGATGGAGGCGAAGAAATTACTGATCCTTTATTGATCGCTAACCACGCGAACAATCCTTATAATTCTTCTGAGGAATATTGCGTTCGTTTTGATAATCAATATGAAGGTGTAGCCTATGAATATGGAAACGCTATATACAATGGGCAATATGCTTCGAGTGAACATTATTATCATCTCTCAGTTGAATCGTTAACTACTGGAAAATTAAGCTTCGACGACGATAACAGCGTTGAAAAGATAAAAAGGTATCCAAAAAGGAAATGGACTGGCTATATTTTAGAAAATGCTGATTTAAATATTTTAGAGACGAGCACATATACGCTCCTTGAAGTTGAAAACAATATTCCCTTTTCTAAATTATCGAAGTTAATCGCTCAATCGGTATATAAAGATAAATTTGGTTTTGGTCCAGAATTTATCGGTTGGACATATGATAAAGCTTTAGCATCATCAAGGGCTCGATATAGCGACTATGAACGTTATGAGACGTTAACTAGCGGTTCGCTTATCGGTCAAGGTGGGGGAGACACAAGTGGCACTCCATATCTAATTGGTAATTATGGTTTACAAGCGGTGAGTCATGAAGAAGTTATAACGCCTTCCTCTTCTTTAGCCTATATCGATGGACTTTCTTCCTCTAGTGACTTAGGTATTGATGGATCTAAAAAGGATGATAACATCATTTATCTATATCCTGTCTTCGCCGCGAAAAATGCTGGTCGTCATTTTGAAATTAATGGGCAATTTACCTCATTTATGAAATTCCGTGTCAATCCTCTAAGCGATTATACGCATAAACAAATTAATGAAATCGATTATTCAGTTAATCGTTATACTGTTCCCTTGCAACAAAGTGCTAATACTAACGCGGGGGAGATTAATTATTTTTCCAATAACGTATATATAAATTCCTCATCAAATATCCAACTCGATGTCGACCCGCTTATTAATAATACGTGGTCAGGGACGTGGATTACTTTATTAGACTCTACCTTCTTTAAAAGTTTAGATGATGGCTTTTATGGCATCGATATTTATTACGCTCATGCATATGACCAGGTTGATATAGATGCTGCGCCGAGCAATGTTAGCAATGCGGTGAACGCTTTTAATGCATCAAATAATTACATTCAAGTTATTGGCTCAAAGGATGATGATGGTAATTATGGCGTTAAAACATATAACTATCTATATCCGTTAGTCTATGTCATCGGCATTAGGAAGATGCTTGAATATCGTCTAACCGGTCAACAAGTCAATGGTTCGCTCGATGATTATTCTTCCGCGGAGAATTCGATTATCTTTAAGCATAATTTCACAAATTTATCATCTTCGTTTTATTATACGAAAGATACCTATATTGAAGGCGATGAGACGATCGCGATGCTCTATGAGAGTAATATTAGCTCATCATCAGTTAGTTTCTTCTTTGTTCCGATGAGTAGTGTCCGCGTAAGTCAAGTCAACGCGGAAATCGCTCTTGGCAATGGGGTGAACAATAATAGGAATGAAGTCTACGCAATAAGTAATGACACGCCGATAAGCATTAAAGAAGGTTCAAATAATAAGCAATTATATGTTAAAGAGACGAATCGATATGAACTCATATTCTATGTAACTTTAGAGGATGGCTTACCGAAAAGTGTTGAGGTGGCCTATCGCTTAGCTAAAGCTAGCTATTCATTGATTATTCTTCGTAGTAAACCAACAGATGTAAAACCATTTTATGGCGATTTAGAGGAGATTAAGGCTTTGAATAC
>CAVILR010000008.1:4013-6298 GCA_963643725.1 Lachnospiraceae bacterium
GATTATTCGTTATTTACTAATGGCGAATATCTATTGCATCGGGATACGATACTTTATCTAGATAATGGGCGATGATATTTTGCTCAATGATATCGATTTAATCGATTGATATAGATTATAAAAAAGCGAAGCTTATTGTTTTAGCTTCGCCCTTTTAATGTTGATTATGGATTAGTCTATTTCTTCATCATTGAAATCGCCATCGTCTTCGCTTGATTCGTTATAATGCTCTTCGCTATAACTACCTTGGAATTTGATGGTTATTGTTCCATTATCATCATAAACGTAGCAATCAATTTTAATCAAATCATTTACCGCATTATAGAAACTTAACGATTTTAGAACACTTCCATCTTCTTGAATATTCCAATCATCTTGTATATCAAGAAGTTCAAATCCTGTTGGGATTAATTTGGCATCAACAAGAGTTTTTGCCTCATCTACTGATGTGATATTACTAGGTGTAGCGGTAATGGTATAAGAATATGTAGTTTTTCCGCAATCATCATATTCTTCTGAGGTTTCATCACAAACTACTTGTATTGCGCTTTCGCCAGTTAATCCATAGTATGTGTTATATAAATTCGCAACCGCGTCGAATGCACTTTGATAAGAATAATTTGGGGTTATTGTGATCGTGCAAGTCGTAGTTCTTTCTCCAGCAGGATCAGCCATTGTTGCAGTGATGGTGATAACTGTACCAATTGCGATGTCATCAGGAATTTTTACATTTCCAATTTCATCAACAGTAACGCTTGCGACATTGGAGGAATAAGTAATAGGATAAGGAAGCATCTCTTTTTTACAATTTAATGTTATTTCCTCTCCTTGGTAGGCATTAATTTCATCCCCGTCAAAATAGAATTTAGGTTCATGCGTTATTCCGCTGCCTACAGTGATTGAAAGAGTTGTAACGTTTATGATTGTCGTTAATCCTACACCGATTTTTCCATCTGGTGATTCGAAGTAATTATCGTATTCGTAGTTAGAGCTATCCTTGTACCAACAAGCATTCAAAAATGTATTCACTAGATATTCTAAAATTACATTTACAATGTTATTTGTAGATGGATCACGGGTAGAAGGATCAAAGAATGAAATATTAATTGAATCATAATCTTCCTCATAACGATAGCTTATATACGGATATGCAAGGTTATCTAAACTATCAAGTGAAGGAAGTGTCGTTGTTATTTCGTTTTTATCTAAGAACTTCTCAATCTTAGTGCTTACTTCATTAATACCGTAGATGAAATCATGAACTCGTTCCATTTCTCCAAAGACGATTCCAACGATGTATTTATCATCATCGGTGTAGCCAGATAATTTACTAACGAAATATCTTTCGTTCCAGTCAGTATAATATTCATTGTCATTATCCCAAGATAGGCCTAAATCGATTATAAGAGCATCTATATCTTTTTCTAATGAACCACCTTCATCAATAATTTGGTAAATATATGTTACTCCATTTTTAACATATGATTTGTATTCATCGACATTTGTAACTTTAAATTCAGGAATAGTTATATTGAATTTATCTTCGATTTCATCATCTAGTTCGCTTGGCCATGATGCGTGTGTCGATACATTTGGTAAATATTGAAGAGTGATATTGTTACCATAATAGAAATCTAGACTTGCGAGGATACTTGAGCCATCATCTAGAGTCTTCTTTAACACATGAATTTCATATGTTTTGCTTAAATTTTCATCAATGGCAAAGCCATCATTTTTTAAGATATCTAAGTTGTCTTTTCTTAAATCTATGGCGCCGAAATCAGACAATACAATTACATCTCTTGAACCTTGATAAATAACGGCTCCATCAGCAAGTTTTAACTGAGGTGGTATCGTGGTTAAGGCTGATTTGAAATTTTGATTATCTTCATCAGTATATGTGGCATCGCTGGCAGTTGCTGGTGCGTTTTTATAAACGCAAATAGCGTTATATCCTGGTTCAGCATCCCAATCCTCAGTCTCTTCAGTAGGCTCTATATAATAATAAGATAATACATAGCCGCCTGTCCCATCGCTCGCGCTTTTTAAGCAATAGTAAATAGGCTCACCTCCGTTATCAACTAAGTCGCCTCCTCCGTTATAGTTATAAACGCCGGTCCAGCCTTTGTTTTGTAGCTCTTCATTATAGTTTTTGATCGTAAATTCATCAGCTACATTTCCAATTGTTAGCCTTGGCATGCCATTAAGTTCATCTTGATACATCGCAACTTGTCCAGAAAAGCCGCTAGGATAAGGGAGCAACTCGCCAAAGAATTCTAAAAGAA
>CAVILR010000008.1:6369-31102 GCA_963643725.1 Lachnospiraceae bacterium
GTCGAACTTGATGTAGATTCGCTTGATGATGTTGATTCATTAGTCGAGATAGATGAATCAACGTTACACCCCCCCAAGGTTATTGATAATGCCAGTAGGAGCGTTAAATTTTTGATGTGTTTCATAAAAATTCCCTCGTAGTTTTGTTAAAATTAGCACGATGGAACTTAAATTAAAACAATAAATATCAAATAGTTCGATTTTTTAATATGACATATTTAATAATAAATAAAGATAAATAAATATAAATATTTAAAATAGAAAGCGAGCATTCAAATAAATAGCATATAGCGAACAACATTTTATGGTTTGTCAACAAGTGATATGAATTGATTTTGTTAAATCTAATTATTTTTAGACAGTAGACTTTAAAAGTAGACTTTAAGTAGACTTTAGAGTAGACTTTAAAATCGTTTTTTAATGTAATATATAGAATATATTAATAATATGGTCCTTTAAATGAGCCTTTATCAATGAAAGTATTTAAGTTAATGCATCATAAGATAACAAGGAATTTATTTTCGGTTAATGATTTATCTGCAATTTATTTATGGTTAAAAACATATTTTAAATTTTTACCCTTTTTATAGGTATTGTTTCGATATTATTCGAAGATTTGTTTTTTCAAGTTTTCAGAATATAGATTTAATTTCTATTTATTGTTATTTTCGCCTTAGATGGAGAGAAAATCTCGAAGGAGGAAAAATGAAAATTAGGAAATTATTTTTATTTGTTGTTGGAGCGTTGCTCCTTTCTAGCTGCGGAGGAGAAACTACTTCCAGCTCACCAAGCAAAGAGGAGGAACATCATTACTCAGAAGTGTATTCTAGCGATGAGACCGGTCATTGGCACGATTGCACCGTAAAAGGGCATAACGACAAAGATGAAGTGAAAGCTCATGAATATAGCGATGCGATGGATACAAGCTGCGATATATGCGGATATATTCGTACGCTTAAACACACATTCTCAAAAGAATATTCATTTAATGAAACGCATCATTATCTAAGCTGCATTGAAGAAGGACACACCGACATCAAAGATGAAGAAGAGCACGTATTTGATGATGTAATGGATACAAGTTGTAACGTCTGCGATTATGTTCGCGTTGTCGACCATACATTTTCAAATAAGTTTCTTCACGATGAAACTCATCATTGGAAAGAGTGCATGGAAGAGGGTCATACCGATATTAGCGAGAAAGCAGCTCACACCTGGAGCGATTGGACGACAAAAAGCGAAGCCACGTATACAGCAAAAAAGGTTGAGCAAAGAGATTGCTCAGTATGCTTTAGACATGAAGAGAGGAGCGTTGGTGATGTATTGCCGCCTCAAAGCCGTCAATTAAGCGTTACATCAGTTGATTATGTCTATGATTATAAGAGTAAGCCAATCTTGGATAGCCAAATTAGCTATACAAATTTAGAAGGTGGTTTAACCATTGAATATCGAAAGAAAGGGACGGGAAGTTATTCATCTACTGCCCCTAGTAGCGTAGGCACATATGAATATCGCGTCACCTTAAAAGGGACGATTGAATGGGAAGAAAAGGTCGTAACTGGCGAATATAAAATCACGCCATATTCGCTCAAACTTACAACTAAATATTTTGATGGCTCATCTATTTACGCGGGTAACTTAATGCTACATCATTACGATTTACGCACCGTGCTAGATGTTCCTAATCTTAGCGTTTGGTTAATGACGCCTGATAGTGAAACATTTTCTAACGCTGGAAGGCATATGATAGGCGTTGATAAATTAATCTTAGATAACGATAACTTCGCCTTGGACTATGATGGAATTAGCGAGGTGGAAATCGCCATCTATGATAGCGCGGATTTCTATAGCGGAGTTATCTCTGCAAGCGAGGAGAGCGGAAAGACTACTATATCCACGCGCATTCATAGAGGTAGCATAGCTAAAAACGAGACAATTTACGCTTATGGAATCAATAAAGAGTTGACTGTTACCGGCATTACTTTAGTAGACACCGGTCGAGTTGTTGATAAAGCGACTATCGATGATAACGTGAAGATCACGCTTACTGGAGCAACTGTTGCTGAGTTAAAACAAGGCACGATTTTAGCTAAAGATAACACGTTAACTGCCTATCGAAGTGCGACAGCAAACATTACCATCAATAGTAGCGATAATGGCGGAGTTCAATTGATATCAGGAACGACTTTAAAGATTTATTTAAGCGATATCAATAATGAAGCAAATGTGCGAATAACATTGCCTCAGCCATATACGAGTGTCTTGCCTAGTGGAAGTTCAGAACGCACACGCATCGATTTTGCCTTGCCTATTGAAGGCTTAGCTAATCTTCGCTTCGACATTAAAACTGGAGCAGGCAATACAATTGGCACAGGAACTATTACATCGCTTCACAATCACTCAGCTGATTTATCGAGTGTTGGTACGTGCACTGAATGCGACATCGACAATTATCGATCGATTGAATTATCGACAGCTACTTCAAGCCTTGATACGGGATTATTGACATTCTATCTAGGCGAAACATATGTTATTGATACGACGCTCAGGATGAGAGCAGCGACCATCGGGGGAGCTTCAACTTCGACATCTTATCAATTTAGCTTAGTTGATAACTCCGATTTCACTACGAATTTATATTACGTATACAAAGTTTATAATAGAACTACTGGAGCCCAGCTCACTTTAAGCGGAGGGAAATTAACGATTAGTAGCGAAACGAATATTCGCGTCGTGTTGACGCGAAGCGGTAACACATCTCCATTTATCGCGACTAGATTGACGATTAGTTTATCTTCTTAACTAAATATTAATTTAAATAAGGCGGTTCTTGTCTAATTGTTTAGATGGGGACGCCTTTTTCTTATTGGACTATTTACCTTTTTTGGCTTTTTGAAGGGAGGATGGTTGGGTGGAAGGGATGAGGATTTTGTGAGCCTTCTAAAGCATTTATATGGGTGGATGGATTTCGTTTTGCTATTGCCTTGAGGGAGGGAAGGGTTAGGGAGAGATAATGGTTATTTTAGAGATTATTTTGCTTTTATTTGATGAGTTGTTTTAGTGATGTAGGCTATCAGGAGGAATTTGCTAAAGGCAATTTAATTGATTAATTGTTATGCTCATTAGTCTTAAAATAAAATTTATCTATTGATTTTCATCATTTTGATTGTGATAATTGTTGCAGTTTAAGGAGCTTATTTATGGCGTGCTTTACAGTTACTTTATTAGCCGCGTGTGGCGCAAGTGTTGCTCATCACATCGTCGCTAAAAAAGAAGAGAAGAATCCTTATGAAGTTTCATTGGATTCAAAATTTGGCGTTGACACAAAATGGTCAACAAAACTTAGATATTTAGAATTATCTTTATATGGAGGTTCTTTGCTACTTGCTGGCGAACATCTTCTCCATGGCGAGATTATGCCTTATCCTCCATTTTTAAGCGCAGCATCTTCTATAGAAGCTACTCAAGAGATGCTCGTTGAAATGGCTACAGTCGGCGTAGCGATGCTCTTAGCGTTAATTTTTGCTTGGGCTATCGGCATTTTCACCTTTGATTTAATTAAATATCGTCGAAGAATTAAAGCAATTAAAGTTAAGGAATAATTACATGTATTTTTTAACCGCTGTTGCTTGCACTTTAATAAGTGGATGTATCTTTTACTTTAATAGAAATAGAAAGAAACTCCATTTAGAAATTTTAACTATTATTTATGGAGCGGCATCGATTATGTGGTTAGTCGATTGCTTTGCTTCACTAATTAAACAAGAAGGCTTTTTATCGATGGATTTTCCTACTGATGGCTATATTGCCTTATGGACAGTTATAGGTGGATTATTCCTCTGGCTAATTATTGCCTTTGTTTTAAATAATTTAGAGAAGGAAGATAAGAATTTATAAAGATTTATAAATACTTCTTTTATATTGATTAAATAGCGAGTAAAATAGCATTACCATAAAGAAGCAAAAGAGTTTATGGACGAGATTAGAATCATTGAAATTAAAGAAAATATCTTCAAAAGCAATGATGAAGAGGCAAAAAAACTAAGAGAGCAGTTGAAGGAAAAGAAAACTCTCTTAGTTAACCTCATGTCGTCGCCAGGAAGCGGGAAGACGACGACATTAGTCTCGGTTTTATCGAAATTAAAAGACCGTTATAAAATTGCGGTCATGGAAGCTGATATCGATAGCGCAGTCGACGCGGAGGCGATTTCGAAGATTGGAGGCGTTGAAGCAATTCAACTCCATACTGGCGGAATGTGCCATTTAACCGCGGATATGACTCGACAAGGTATCGAATCGCTTAAAGATACTAATTACGATTTAATTATCATTGAAAATGTTGGCAATTTAGTTTGCCCAGCTGAATTTGATACAGGTGCATTTATCAACATGAATATCTTAAGTGTTCCTGAAGGAGATGACAAACCTCTTAAATATCCATTGATGTACGAGGTTTGTTCTTTATTTGTTATTAACAAAATGGATGTCGCACCATATTTTGATTTCTCCCTTGATCGAGCGATTAAAAATATTAAGATGCGTAATGATAAAGCTGTTATTATTCCTATCTCCGCGAAAAGTGGGGAAGGTATTGATAAATTGGTTGATTGGTTTATTAAGACAATCGACGACTTTAAAAAGGAGTAAATTTTATGCCAGAGATGTCAAAAGCAGTCGTTCCTCCACATATGAGCGACAAAGTTGCTAACCCAAAGATTGTTAAACTTGGAAAGAAAATAACCGATGTTGTTGCTCATAAGTTTGGCACGATCAAGGTTGAAGACCCTGAATATTGGGGTTTAGCGGATATTGTATCCGATGAGATGGCGGATGTCGCTTTAACGATGAAGCTTCGTACACCTTACACATTCGATAAATTGTGCAAGATGAACAAGGAAAAGGCCAAAGATAAAGAAAAATTTCAAAAGTTATTAGATGAAATGGCTTATATTGGTCTACTTGAATATGACTATGGTTATCATTATGACCATAATGGTAGAACCGCTCCTTTAGGTGAAAGACGTTATATTCTCCCTCTATTTGTTCCTGGCAGCGCTGAACTATTTAACATGGAAGAAATGATGCTATCAAAAGATGGCAAGAAGATGGATAATCCTCGTCTAAGAGAACATCCAACTGTCGCATCTTTCTTTGAAAGAATGACCTTTATTCCTTTAGATGGCATTACCCAACTCGTTCCTCCTGGCGGATCGGGCGTTGGAATGCACGTTATCCCAGTTGAAAAAGCGATTGAGATGGAAAATAAATCTTTAGATTTAGAGCACTTATCCTATTGGTTAAAGAAATATGAAGGACATATTGGCGTCGGCCAATGCTCTTGTCGAGCTTCTAGAGCCGTCTTAGATGATGGCTGCGGAGACGACCAATATAACTGGTGTATCGGCGTCGGCGATTTTGCCGATTACTGTCGCGAGACCGGGAAAGGTCACGATATTAGCTATGAAGAAGCGATGCGCATTTTAAAGGTCGCTGAAGACAATGGCTTTGTCCATCAAATCACCAATATCGATGGTGAGAACAAGATATTTGGTATTTGTAACTGTAACGTCAATATTTGTAATGCTTTAAGAACATCGCAGTTATTTAATACACCTAACCTCTCTAGAAGCGCATATGTCGCCCGTGTCGATGCAGAGAAATGTGTCGCCTGCGGCAAATGCGTTGAATATTGTCCAGCAGGAGCCGTTAAACTCGGTCAAAAATTATGCAAAAAGGATGGAAGCCATGTCAAATATCCTAAGCACGAACTTCCAGATAATATGTCATGGGGACGCGATAAATACGATGAAAATTATCGCGACAACAACCGTATTAACTGTTATGAAAGCGGTACTGCACCATGTAAAACTGCTTGTCCGGCTCACGTCGCTGTTCAAGGTTATTTAAAACTTGCTTCCCAAGGAAAATATCAAGAAGCATTAGCTCTTATTAAACAAGACAACCCTCTTCCAGCGATATGCGGACGCATCTGCAATAAGCGTTGTGAAGAAGCTTGTACTCGCGGAAATATCGATAAGGCTGTCGCTATCGACGCGGTCAAGAAATTTATTGCCGAACAAGATTTGAATAGCAAAACTCGTTATATTCCGAAAGTCGTCATCGCCTCAAATAGACTTGATCACTGGGATCAAAAGATTGCGATTATCGGCGCGGGTCCAGCCGGATTATCATGCGCGTATTATTTAGCTATTAAAGGATATAAGCCAACAATTTTCGAGAAGAACGAAAAATGTGGTGGTATGTTAACCTATGGCATTCCTTCATATAAACTTGAAAAAGATATTATTGAAGCGGAAATCGAAGTTATTAAAGAACTTGGCGTCGAGATTAAAACCGGCGTTGAAGTTGGCAAAGACATTACTCTTGATGAACTCCGTAAACAAGGTTATCAAGCTTTCTATCTTGCAATCGGTTGCCAAGGTGGTAGACTTCCAGGCATTGAAGGAGAAAATGCAAAAGGCGTCTCCGTTGCCGTCGACTTCCTTCATAACGCCCACGACAAGCTAGACCAACACATCGATGGTGATGTCGTGGTTGTTGGTGGCGGAAACGTCGCTGTCGACTGCGCGAGAACCGCGGTGAGATTTAACGCTAAAAGCGTGAAGATGTTCTCGCTTGAAAGCCGCGAAAGCATGCCGGCGAGCAAACAAGAAATTGAAGAAACTCTTGAAGATAATATTGAAATCAATAATGGTTGGGGACCAAAAGAAGTCAAGACCGATTCTAAAGGTAATGTTAAAGCAATTATCTTTAAGAAATGTGTCTCCACACTTGATGAAAATGGCAAATTCTCACCTAAATATGATGAAAACGAGACGATTGAAGTTAAAGCAAATAAAGTTATCTTCGCCATCGGTCAAACAATCGTTTGGGGAGATTTACTTAAAGATTCCAAAGTTACATTCTGGCACGGTAATTATCCAATCGCCGATGGTCTTACTTTCCAAACCGCCCAAGATGATATCTTCGTCGGCGGTGATGTCTATACCGGACCGAAGTTTGCTATCGATGCGATTGAACAAGGTAAATGCGCGGCTGAATCACTCCATAGATTTGTCCATGAAGGTGCTTCCTTAACCATCGGACGTAATCGTCGCGACTTCATCATGCTCGATAAGAACAATATTAAGATTCCTTCTTATGATGAAGCTGGTAGACAAGAAGCAGGATTTGATAGCTCAATTGATAAAAAATCGTTCAAAGATGCTCACTTAACATTAAGCGAAGAGCAAGTAAGAATTGAAACCAAGAGATGTCTATCTTGCGGAGCTTCTATCGTCGATGAAAACAAATGTATCGGATGTGGCGTCTGCACGACTAAATGTATGTTCGATGCGATTAAACTTCATCGCGATCGCCCTGAATGTACAAAGATGGTGAAAAGTGAAGATAAATTCAAATATATTCTTCCATATGCGATTAAGCGTGGCTTAAAGATTAAATTCGGTAAACACACAGCGGAAGAAAAAGCTTCTGAAAAGAAACATAAAGAATTTAAAAAGCAAGAAAAGAAAGCTAAAAAACAAGCTAAGAAGAATGCATGAATTAGGGATCATCTTTCATATCATTGATGAACTTAAAGTTATCGCCAAAGAAAATAATGTTAAGCACATCAATTCAGTGACCTTAGAAGTTGGTGAAGTTTCTACGCTTATTCCTTCATATCTAGAAGATTGCTGGAAATGGGCGGTGCATAAAGAAGAGGGACCCTTAAAAGATACAATACTTAAAATCGAAGTCGTAAAAGCGGTGACCTATTGCACGCATTGTGGGAAAACATATGAAACCGTGCGTTATGCGAAGGTGTGCCCGTATTGTAAAAGCGAGGAAACCTACCTCATCAAAGGTAACGAAAAAGTTATTAAAGAAATCGAAGCGATTTAGCTTCGTTTTTCTTTTTATTCTCACAATATTAGTATTGTTTTTCTCTTATATTACAATGGAAATGATCGATTATATTTAGGATAAAAAAAGCCGACAATTTGGCGTTATATTGGCTTATTGCCTTGATTTTGCTATAATAAATTAACCAAATAAGGAATAGTAGATTCTCTTCTATTATTTTTTCTTGAGGCTATTTAGGAGGTGTTTAATATGTTGTTTAAAAATAAAGAGAAAATGTTGAGGATGAGTAAAAATGTCTCCTTAATTTTACTGGGTTCATTTCTTTTAGCGCTTGCCGATGCCTTATTCATAATGCCGTGTAACATCATTAATGGAGGCATCGACTCCCTTGGCGTCATCATCAATTTCTTTTTCAAAGATAAGGTTGGTTTCGATCTTTCGGATATCGTCATTGCAGTCTTTCAAGTGCTTTTATGGGTATTAGGTTTATTGCTCCTAGGTAAGAAATTTTCTTTCTATACCCTTTTAGGCACCTTAGCCTTCCCGGCCTTTTATTCATTATTATTGCGCATAGATTTTATTTCGCTTGTGAAGATCGATACATTTTACACCTCGCATCTGGATAGTAATGGGAATATCGATTTTATTACCCTTATCATCTCTGGTATCTTTGGAGGACTTCTCACCGGGGCGGGAGTTGCTATCACTTTTTTAGGCGATGGTTCTACAGGCGGAACAGATATACTTTCTTTCATCATCGCTAAATACACGTCGATTAAACAAGATTTAAGCGGGTTAATCCTCGATTCGACGATGATTATCATCGGATTAATTTGTCTGCAAAGTTATGAATTAGCTCTAACTGGTATTCTAAGCGCCATCGTAGCCTCGTTTATTATTCGTAAGATTTATATTGAAGCCGATAATCCTGTTACGATGGATATCATCTCTAATAATCCTCAACCGATTATGGATTTTATTCATAATAAACTCGACCACGCGACGACATTAGTTCAAGTTGAAGGCGGTTATTCTAAGAAAAAGCGCGTTGCCGTAAAAGCGGTTGTCTACGGAAGTGAAGCGCGCGATGTTAAAGCCTTTGTATCTACAGTTGATCCTGATGCTTTTATAACATCGACATCCGCAGAGAATGTTTCTGGGGAAGGCTTTGAGCCATTACGCTTTTCTCCTCGCTCACTTAAACGCATCTTACATCGATATGGAATAAAAACTAAAAATTCATATAAAAATACAAAATGATTAATTTATTAAGGAATTGTTTTCTTGAATTTGAATAGATGAAATCGACTTTTTTAAAATATTTATTTTTTTCAAACAAAATTCAAAATCTAAATGTTAATAATATGTAGGAGAATTACGAAATGAAAAAATTATTATTACCATTTGCCGCTTTTGCAGCGCTAGCGTTAGCGAGCTGCTCAAGCGTTGACGCCAAAGCTTTAGATAATGCTAAACGTGCATTAGAAGGAGATGGCGAATCGACATCTACTGATACACCGACAGAGGAAACGCCTGAAGTAGTCGATCACGAATACATCACCCTATTTAACAAATTAGTTAGTGATGATTTTCTTTCTGTTACCAGTGGTGAATCTTCTAAAGAAGGCTTTAGCTTAAATACGGTTATTAAAGCTGGTAGCCTAACTAGTGAAGGCTATACCTTTGAGCTCAATTATAATGTCGTTGAAAAGAAAACTGATGAAGGAAGCGATACTTCCTCAGATCCAACTGATGATTCAACCGATACAACTGATGATTCAACTGATAGCGATTCCGGCGATGAGGTTTTAGCTAAACTTCGCCATGGAGGTCATGGCCCAAAAGAGGATAAAGAAGGACACGATTTTAAAGACGATCATCACCACGGACATCATCATAAAGATATCACTCGTTATGAAGGTGAATTAACTGTTGGTGAGACCACTTATGCAGTTAAAGGTCATCTCGAAGATGAAAATGAATTTGAATTCTTCTTTGTCGATGAAGAAGGAGTTCGAGGAAAGCTCGATTTTGAAACATCCGATAATAGTAAAGAATTTAATTTTGTCTATGGTGGACATCGCTCACTAAAATCAATGTATAGCTATGAAGTTTATACTAGCGATGAATATAGCGAAGTTGTTCTTGTTGAAGCAACTGAGACTAGCGAAGTCGTCTACGGACTTGCAAAAGCCTCATATGAAGGCGATAGCTATCTTGGCGTTATCATCTATGATGGCGAGAACGAAATATATTTCTTAGGAAAGATTGTCGCTTCAGATAACGGAACTACGCTTGAAGAAGTCACCTTCGATGATGAAGTTGAAGATGATGATGGCTGCGATTGTGATTGCCCATGCTGCCAAGATGGACATGGAAAAGACGATGATTTCGATGATGATGATTTAGACTTCGATTATGATGACTTTGATGACGACTTCGATGATTACGATGATTTCGATCACGATGACCACGAAGACTTCGATGATCACGATGATTACCCTACCTCTTCTGATGAGAAGGGTCATGGACATGACGACTTCTCTTACGGCGGTAGACGTTAATAAATCCCCCTTGTTGAATTGTCCTAGGTAACCCCTTTGCCTAGGCTTTTCTTTTTGCTTTAAAAAAGTGCAGTTAGGAAGCTGACTACTGCACTTAAAAGGAAGTTAACTAATTATTTAGTTATTTTCTTTTCGACGTTTGATAAGACGATATCCAACGATTAATGTGACGCTGGTGAGGGTGAGTATTAAGGCTATTAATATAATAGTCTCGTTATTATTAGTATCTATTATTCGATTGGATAGAGTGGATGTTCCATTACTTCGAGACATAAAGTCTTCTAAGGCGTAGCGAGCAACGATATGATCATATAATTTAACCGCCTCAGCGATATCGGTGTCGCTATCGCTATGCGTTGCATTCTTTAATTTTGCTTGGGCATATGTGTCTAATGCTTCATAAGCAGCTTTTAATGTGCTCCAAGGAGAGGTAAGTGCTGCGCGGTTATCTGCGTTTGGATCGCTACATACGCTAGCTAAATCCGTATTAAATTTCTTAGCAAATTCAATCGCTCCATCGCTGTAGGCTGAATAACTATCAAATATTAATTGAGGTTTAGATGAATATCTTCCTGGAAAGCCGGTGATGGTTACCTCACCATTTAATATCGCCTTTTCTCTTAATTCGTGAGCAGTAGGGACGTTATATAAAACTAATTCATTCGCCCCGGTTTCACCTGCCTTTTTATCCGATAATTTATCGTTTCTTGACGTGGCATTTAGTTGGATGAAATACGCAGTTACCGTCACCTTATATTTCGGTGTATATTGCTGCAAAGTGCTTTCATTAGCAATTGAGATAGCCTCAGCAAGTGAAACTAGTCCATAATCGACATATATAGCAAAGCTTGTGAATGTCGATGTGCCAGTTTCTCGACATGATATAAATGCTTTTCCGCCTTTTTTAACTGTATATTCACCGGTAGAGCTATTAATCTCAATAATCTCGGTGTGGCTTGAAGAAAAGCTATATGTTGGTGAAGTTATATTGCTTGATGTTGGATTGAATGTTCCTGTGTCGCCAATATTCAAATTCGATGTCGGTTTATTGGTTACATCAACAACTGGTGAAGAACCAGCTGAGCCAAAGAATCTTCCTTCGACAAATTCGACATATTTATTGCTGGTGGCAGTTATTGTAACATTTAAACTCATTCGATAATATCTGCCCTCTTGAGGAAAGGAAGATATATCTAATGTTACTGTTGAATAAGGAGTAAACGCTGGCGTGTCCGTAGCGATTGCATTTGCGCCGTTTTTTGCATCCTCAGCTGAATTATGGATTGACACAGTTAACGAGTTGACGGTGACGTTATCAGCCTTGCCAAAATCGAGTTCAATCTTCGATATCGAATAATTAATTGGGGTACTGCTATAAAGTGAACGGGTTGTTGTTAGAGGTGTTACTGTTTCTCCTGATTTAGTTGCTTTTCCTCCTAATCTCCAAGGGAGCATTTGCGAATTGCCTTCAAGAGTCCATAGGATACCATTAACGAGAATGTTACCTTCGCTAGTATAGGATGTGTTATCTCCTATATCTGGGGTCAATGTGTAGACTAGAGAGTCTTCTGCATCAACTCTTTTTATTTCTCTATGCGCGTTAGTAAGCGTAAACGCACTTATTGAGAAAAAGAATAGAAGCATTGAGGAAATGATGAATTTTCCAAAGTGTTTTAGTGGTTTTGTCATGTATTCTCCTTTCGTTATTTATGCGATGCTATAGCATCAACTACATTTTCAAATAAGCAAGGAAGCGACTTTTCTGTCAAGAAAAGGGAAAGGTGAAAAAGCGGATATATCGGTGCGTTCGTAACATAAATGCTTAATTAATCGTTTTTAATTTTGATAAAAATAATTTACTTATATTCGTTATCGATGAATTAATTCACCAATTTTAGTGTGTTTTGCTTTACAATATCGATAGGAAATCTAACACGCCATTGACATGGGACACGTTTATAAAAATCTAACATTAGATAATATCGATGATTCACCTATTTGTTGTTTTGTTCATGCAAAGCAAGAGATGCTAGGAATAAATAAGAAAAAAGCCTGGCTTAAAGATCGGCTTAATGAAGGGCATGTTTATCGCGAGCTCGTAAACGGGGATAAAACTGCTTTTATTGAATACGCACCTCTTGAGAAGGCTTGGACGCCGATTGAAGGAGATAATTATTTATATATCTATTGTCTAAGGACGGTTGATGATTCTCGTGGAAAAAGCATTCAGAAAGAACTTCTTGATTATGCGATCTCTGATGCCAAGAAAATGGGCAAATCAGGATTATGCGTTTTAACCCACGAAACGAAAAAGACGTGGTTAAGTGATGGTTCTTTCTTTATCTTACAAGGTTTTGAAGTCGTTGACGTAGCTCTAGATGGCTATCAACTATTAGCCCTTTCGTTTAATAAAAAATATCCTCGTTTCACCTTAAAAGCAAAGAAGGGAACGATAAATAACAACGATTTAGTCATCTATTATTCATATCAATGTCCTTATATTCCTCGTTCAGTTGAAACGATTAAGGAATATTGCGAGAAATATGATATTCCTTTAACGCTTAAAAAGGTCGACACATTAGCTAAAGCTAAGCATCTACCATGCGTTTTTAATAATTATGCTCTCTTTTATAAAGGCAAATTCGTTACCGTTAACCTCTTAGATATCGTTTATTTAGAGAGGTTGATTCTATTAGCGAATAAGAAGTCTTAATCGTTATTTTTGCTCTCGTTTAATTCAATTAACCTCTCCTTAACAGTGAGGTTATTTTTTGATAAATCTTCATTACGTCTTGAACTTATGAATAAATATATGTGGAATATTATAGGCATGCCAAGATTAGTTTCTAAGAGGCTATTGATAGTTAGAGTTAGAAGTTTGTCTTCTAAGGGTAAGGAATTACTTCGAATGCCTCCAAGAAGTAAAGCGAGTTCCCAACCGAGCTGAATAGATACGCCGATAAGGAATAATCGGAAGATATTGATATTTGCTTTTTTATCTTTGTTAATGAGGTTATAGATGATCACTTCTAAATAACTAACAAAAAGGATAATCGCCATCACATAGTGATATTTACCTGTCGTGCGTTGAATATGGATTGCTTGCGAAGGTATATTTAGCGAAATGATAGGGCAAACAATCCACCAGAGGAATATTAATAATGACCATTCTTTCAAATATTTATCTTTCCTTAGGGCTAGCCATATCCAAGCAAAATTTGTGAAGCCATAACTCATGCTCATCCATAGAAGTGTCCAAAACAAATCTCCTCCTTCAATGGAACGGGAATGGGTCAATAGATGGAAGATTAAATAATCGACGAGGAAATAAAGAATTCCTCCGAATAGACCAAAGAGGATGGTTAAATATCTTTTCTTTATTATTAGTAGTAAAGCGAACACTAAAAGGAAGATGCAATCGAGAATGATGTAGGCGAGATTAAAATCTCTTGAAGCGATTATTTCCATATTAAGATATCTTAACTGAATCTAGTTCATAATTTTCATCATCTAGATGCTTATATATATTGCGATTAACATTTCTTTCTAAATAGATATTTTCATCATCTTCATCTAAAGGGAAAAAGAATTCGCTTAATGTTCTGATATTTAAATTCCTTGGGAAGGTGATCCCTTCTTTATTGTTGATAGCTATATTTCCGTCTATCTTTTTATCGATTAAATCGATTAATAGCTTTTTATTATCCTCAAATATTCCTAAGCCTTTTCCTTTGCTAAAACGGATATTTATATAATCGTCGCTTTGTAGCATCTCTTTATTGATTTCTATTTTAAATATGTATAGGTTATCGCCTTCGCCATAAAATAGATGGGCTATCGATAATAGTTCATCGACGCAGAAGACGTTTAAAAATTCGACATTTGCTGTATCTATACCTTTATCTTCAAGTTCTTCTAATTTGCTCAATGTTACATAGGTTGAAATGCCATCTTTTATCATGAATTCATGCGATATATCCGCGCGGAAGGCGGTTAAAATGGCGATGCATAGTTCGTGTAGCCTTGTGCCGATAGGAACGTAAAGCGTTCTATTTAGCATCGATTTTTTAATTCCTTCGACGCTTACTTTAATTTCTCGATATAGCATAGTGATATTTTAGATGATTTTTATCTTTCAATGTTATTTTTTATGTATTATTATCATTTTTGGTTATGGATTATACTTCAAGAACGAAACTTCTTCTTAAAGAAGAGGGGTTGAATAAATTAGCACATTGCCACGTCGCTATCTTCGGTGTCGGCGGCGTTGGGGGAGCGGTCGTTGAAGCTTTATCTCGAAGCGGAATTAAAGAAATATCGCTCATCGATAACGATATTATTTGTCTAACTAACATCAATCGACAAATCATTTCTAATTTAGATAACATCGGTGAAGAAAAAGTGGATGCCTTTAAAAAGCGTATTCATTCTTTTAGTAAGGATATAGTTGTTCATACATATCCTTTGTTTTTTACTAACGATAATATCGATTCGATTCCCTTTAAGGATTTTGATTATATCATCGATGCGATCGATACGGTTAGTTCAAAGATATTGCTTGTTGAACTCGCTAAAGAATATAACATTCCCATCATTTCAGCGATGGGCGCGGCCAATAAGCTTAACCCGATGGGATTTATCGTTAGCGATATTTTCAAAACGGAGATGGACCCATTAGCAAAGGTTATGCGTTATGAGCTAAGAAAGAGAAATATTTCTTCTCTTAAAGTAGTATATTCTAAAGAAAAACCTATTGAAGTTGAGGAATTTAGCGATACTGATTGTAAATATAAAGATATATGTAAGGAGAAATGTTCTCCTTCTAAAAAAAGAAAGACACCCGGCACGGTGATGATGACTCCTAATGCGATGGGGCTACTCATCGCTAGCGAAGTTATCAAAGATTTATTGGAGAATAGCGATGAATAATGTTCCAGGAAATACAAAATTAATTAGACTAAATAACATCGAAAAGATGTTTGATATCGATGATGAATTATACGCCAAGGTGGAAAACAATAACCCCAGCGGTTCGATTAAAGATCGTGCGGTTTATCAAATGCTTTTAGATTATATTGCTCTTGGCAAATTAACTAAAGACACAATTATTGTCGAGGCCACGAGCGGCAATACCGGCATCGCCTTAGCCTATTACACAAAAGTATTTAATTATCGATTGATTATTTATATGCCTTCTTCGATGTCAAAAGAAAGGCGAGAGATGATCACCTCATTAGGTGGCGAGCTTAAACTCGTCGACGGGGGGATGCTCGAGGCGGAGAAACTTGCTTTAGAAGACGCAAAAACTCATCCAAATTATTTGTTATTTGATCAATTTAATAATCCAAGCAATGTCAAAGCCCATTATTTAACAACTGGGCCGGAGATCGTTAATGAATGTTGTGATGTTTCGCTTGTTTTCTCGGGAATTGGTACAGGCGGGACAGCGACTGGAATCGCGCGTTTTTTCTTAGATAATCGTCTTTCATCTAGCGTCATTGGGGTAGAACCTCTTCAATCGCCATTATTAACTAAAGGGGTGGCGGGTAAACACAAAATCCAAGGTATCGGTGCGAATTTTGTGCCATCAATTTTAAACAAGGATTTATTGCTTGATATCGTCGATGTCGATGATGAAGAATCTATTAAAATGGCTAAAACGATTAGAGAAATTGAAGGTTTAGATGTCGGCATTTCCTCTGGCGCCTCTCTTTTAGGAGCGATTAATTATTTAAAAAGCCATTCAATTACTAAGCAAAAAATTGTTATAATTTTTCCAGACAAAGGAAATCGTTATTCATGGTAAAAACTACATGTAGGAAGGGTAATGTTGTCGACTTCGCCGAGGCAGTTGCTAATTATTTAGTCTGCACTGGATGTCTTTCGGGAGTGGATTATAATTCGATTTTCTCTAATGAAAAAGATATTGAGAGCTTTAAGAATTCACTAGCAAGAATTAAAGATGAGCTCGTTGATGATTTAGATTTCTTTTTAGTCTGTGACCCAGCGATCAATAGCAAGGAAGAGGTTATCGAATGCTATCCTGGCTATAAAGCGATTACCTATTATCGAATCGCTCATGAATTATTTAAACTAAATTATCGTTTAGAAGCGCGTATCATAAGCGAACAAGCGCATTTTTTAACTGGCATTGATATTCATCCTGGCGCGCGAATTGCTTCACCCTTTTTCATTGACCACGGAACGGGAATTGTAATTGGTGAAACCTCAATAATCGGTCATCATGTTCGCATGTATCAAGGCGTTACTTTAGGCGCATTATCGCTTGCGAAAGGCTCGCTTATTAAGGGTGAGAAACGTCATCCGACAATCGGTAATTACGTCACAATATATGCGAATGCCTCGATATTAGGCGGGGATGTGAGCATCGGTGATAATGTTGTCATTGGAGGAAACGTCTTTTTATTAGAATCGATTCCTAGTAACTATAAAGTTATTATCAATAAACCAAAATTAATATTGATTAAAAAATAATATGGAAGCTTTAGAAATATTTCTTACGATTATCTCCTTGTTTGTTTTAGGCTCAGTCGTCGGCTATCTCATCGAACTATTTTGGAGAAGATTTGTCTCTCAACATCATTGGGTAAATCCGGGCTTTTTAGTGGGACCTTATCTTCCTATCTATGGTTTTGGAACGGTGTGTCTTTTTGGTTTATCTTATCTAGTTGATTTAATTCCTTTTCCCGATAATTTATATTGGCTAAAAGTTATTGTTTCAATTGTGACAATTGCTCTTGCTCTTACCTTGGTGGAATTTATCGCTGGAGTGATATTCATCAAAGGCTTAAAGATTAAATTATGGGATTATTCGAAGATGAAGGGCAATATCATGGGCATTATTTGTCCGTTATATTCATTGTTTTGGCTCCTCGCCGGCGCGATTTATTATTTTTTGTTAAATGAACCTTTGACGGAATTTGTCCTCTTTTTAGCCCAAAATCAAATTTATTATTTTTTCGTCGGCATTATTGTTGGAATGATCATCGTCGACTTCTGCTATTCTCTTCATGTTGCAACTGCATTATCAAAATTCGCTAAGGAAAATCGAGTTATTGTCTCGCTTATGAATTTCCAAGAGCACGCGAAAGATGAAAACGGCAAAGTTAATCAACTTAAAAATAAAATTCGTCGACCTTTTTTCTTTATTTATGGGAACTTTAAACATATCGTCGAATCTTATAAGGAAAATAAAACTAAAGACATAGAAGAGAAAAAAGAACAAAATAATGATTAAAATTATCGTATTAGTTATATCGCTATCCCTTGGAGGGTTTCTCGGCTTTTATTTTGACCGTTATTTAAATAATGTTGGCTTAGATGTTTTAATTGGTTTCCTCTTCTTTTTAGCCTCTATTATTGCTATCGTCGCTTTATTTTTTATATGGCTATTTTTTGCTACTTTCTTTGAAAATAAGAAGAAAGAACGCTTATACCAAAGCTCTTATTTTCGACATCTATTATTAGCGATGGATTCGCTGTTATTTTCATTATTTAACGTGCACGTCTATGCGCATGGCCGTGAATACTTATCCTCTTCTAATCAATATATATTAGTCTCTAATCATCGGTCAAATTTAGATAGTTTGATTATCGATAAATATTTATCATCATTTCCATTATCTTTTATTACTAAGGATTCTTTATTTAAAGTACCTTTTGTTGGGAAGATTATTCATGGATGCGCCTATGTTAAATTGGTAAGAAATGACGTCAATCAAGAATATGAAGCCTTTAATAAAGCTAGTGAAATGCTCACTAGAGGTGATAAGCCTATTTCCGTTGGCATTTTCCCAGAGGGAACAAGGAATAAAGGTGAAGATGAAAGGAACCTTCTAGATTTTAAACCTGGTTCATTTCGCTTAGCGAAGAAATCGAAAAAACCTATCGTTATTACCGCTATTTCTGGTAGCAAAAACATAAACGACAAATTATTATTAAAAAGGCATAACGTTTATCTTGATGTTCTTGAAGTGCTAGATTATGAACAATACAAAGATAAAGATGTCAATGAATTAGCTAATTATTGTCATGATAAAATAACAACATATTTAAAGGAGAAACATCATGAATTATATACTTTATAACCCTCTTTCTACCTCGAGCATTCCTCTTGATGAGCTTAAAAGCGAGATGGAAAAGCATCTAACTGGAAATAGCCAATTTTTAGATGTTACTAAGATTGCTAGCAAAGAAGAATTCTTTAAAAGCGTTAACGAGGATGATGATGTCATCATCTCCGGCGGGGATGGCACGCTTAATCGCTTAGTCAACTTTTTAGATTTAGATGAATGCTCTAATCGCATCTATCTATATAAGGCTGGCAACGGTAACGACTTTCTTCGCGACATCAACGAACTCCGCGATGATTTTATTGAAATTACGCCATTTCTAAAGCATTTACCAAAAGTAACACTCAATGGCGAAACATCTAAATATCTTAACGGTGTTGGCTTTGGCGTTGATGGGATGGTATGCGTTGAAAGCGATAAGCTTAAAGCTAAAGGTAAGAAAAATATGAATTACACGACTTTAGCTATTAAATTGCTCCTTTTTAAATTTAAGAGAGTTAATGCTTCGGTTATTGTCGACGGGAAAAACTATAACTTTAAACACGTCTATATCGGTTCAGCGATGAATGGGAAATATTATGGTGGCGGCATGAAAGAAGCGCCAAACCAAGATAGAAATAGCGATTTTGTAAGTGTCGTCATCTGGCATAACTTCAATCCTTTAACTGGTTTAATTAATTTCCCAAAAATATTCACAGGTGAACACGTTAAAAATAATAGGCACATCACCGTCTTAACGGGGAAAGAAGTGACGATGACTTTCTCTAAGCCAACAGATCTTCAAATCGATGGCGAAAGCTATCATGCAGTGACTAGCTATACTGTGGTAAAATAAATTAAAGATAATTGGCGATGCAACTGCATCGCTTTTTTATTGCCTAGAAGGGGAATGGAAAGAAGCGCGGTGTACGCTTTATTAGCATACGTATATGTAATTTTTGTACATAATGGCTTTGAATAGGCTTTGATAATGGCTAAAAGATTCCTTGATAAATATCAAGGTTAGCTTTACTAGGGATAGTTTTATAATGTCGGGTCAACTTTATGAGCGACTTTAAAGGCGAAGATATCGCTAATAAGCGAGGAAACAAATCCGACGAGTAGCATAAGCGGGGCGCTTAAAGCCATATTTATTAGAGTTTGTTCTATTGTTGTTGATCTAAAGATAAAATAATTGATTAAGGCAAGTGTTGGCGAGATGACAATGTAATAAATTATCGAGGTAATTAAAGTCGCTAATAAGCGATACGGTACATTGCCGGTATAGGTGTCGTTTTTAACATGGAATAACGCGGTGAACCAGCGACCAATTTTTGTAAGAGGAACAAATACACCTGTGCACATCGCTAAGATAAACGATATAGCGTAGTTTATAGCAAAGATGTTCCAAGATATATCGGAGAATTTAACGATTAAGGTATGATCACTAAAGTGACTCGCGGCGATTATCGAATTGGTTAAGCATAAAAAGAAACATACAGGGATGTTACATATTGCACAATAGATGACGACGCTCCACTTCCATTTCATAAGATGAGATTATAGGCACATGTCTATTGCATTGCAAATTATTTTTATATAGGAAAACGAGAAATGACATTCTCGCTTTTACTTATTCACAAATTATTAACTTATTTGTAAAATAAAATTAACAATTTAAGGAGCTAACAATGAAAGAAAATTACAAGAGTTTGTTTACGCCTTGGAAAATTGGCAACGTTGAAATTAAGAATCGCTTTGTCATGACTTCAATGGGCGGAACATCATTATTTGGTTGGATGGAACCTTGCCATTTTGATAAAGAGGCCGCGAAGTTTATTTACGATAAGGCTAAAAATAATGTCGGTTTAGTTCTTCCTGGCATCGCTCCAATTCGCGACCCAATGCTTGGAAGATGGCTTTATACTAACAAAAAGATGTTTAAAGATTTAAAAGCCTTTATGAACGAATTTCATAAGACTGGAAGTAAATTATTTGTTCAACTTACTGCTGGTTTTGGACGTTCTTTTGCCGTAAATGGCTTGATGGCTAAGGCGAGTAAAAATCGCGTTTTGAATTTTTTGCTTAAACCGATTCTTGATATCGATTTTCTCACCATGAGCGCTTCATCAACGCCTAATCGATGGTCTGATGAAGTAATCACTAAGGAAATGAGTAAAAAACAAATCGATAAGATGGTGATGGCGTTTGCTAAGACCGCGAAATTATGTCAAGAAGCTGGAGTTGATGGAGTGGAGATTCACGCGGTTCACGAAGGATATCTTCTCGATCAATTCACGATGAAATACACGAATAAAAGAACTGATGAATATGGTGGTTCATTTGAAAATAGATATCGTTTTCCAGTAGAAATAGTTAAAGCGATTAAAGAGGCTTGTGGAGAAGATTTCCCAGTGTCCCTCCGTTATTCGGTTATTAGTAAAACTAAAGATTTTCGTAAAGGTGCTTTGCCAGGTGAGACGTATACTGAAGTCGGTAGAGATATGGCTGAGAGCGAAAAAGCTGCCAAATATCTTCAAGATGCAGGATACGATATGCTCAATTGCGATAACGGAACATATGATGCTTGGTATTGGGCGCATCCGCCAGGTTATATGCCACTTAACTGCAATTTAGAAGATGTTGAACACATCAAGAAATTTGTCGATATCCCAGTGGTGTGCGCAGGAAGGATGACTCCAAGTGTCGCCGCAAAGGCGATTGAGGATGGCAAGCTCGATGGCATGGGTGTCGCTCGCCAATTCTTAACCGATTCATCCTGGATTATTAAGCTCATGGAAGATAAAGAAGATGAGATTATGCCTTGTATATGCTGTCATAACGGATGCTTTAATCTTTGTCATTATGAAGGTGTTGCCAACGATCAAAAGCTTAGCGATGCAACGCATATGGCAAGGTGCGCCTTAAATCCGATGACGATGCAATCGAAGAAATATTTCATTAAGAAAGCTCGTAAGGTTAAACATGTCGCTGTTATCGGCGGTGGTATTGGAGGCATGGAGAGTGCTAGAGTTCTTGCACTTCGTGGTCATAAGGTTACCTTGTTTGAAAAAGATTCTGAGTTCGGTGGCGTCTTTATCGCCGCAGCTATGCCTTCCTTTAAGGAAAAAGACCGCGAACTCATCGCTTGGTATCGTCGTGAATTAGCTAAACTTCCAATTACTATTAAACTTAATACAGTTGTTAAAGACGTATGCAATCAAGGTGGCAAAAAACTTTTGAAGGTTAATGATAAATTAGCTCGCGATGTCGATTGCCTTGATTATTATTCATTTGATGATGTTATTATCGCTACTGGAGCTAAGGCTCGACATCTACACATGGAAAATGCTGATAAGACAATTGAAGCATGCGATTATTTATTAGGTAAACAAGAAGTTGGCCAAAAAGTCTTAATTGTCGGTGGCGGGTTAACGGGTTGCGAAATCGCTTATGATTTATATTTAAAAGGTAAGACGCCGATCATCGTCGAAATGAAGAACGATTTAATTGCGGTTCGTGGCGTTTGCCTTGCAAATTCCTCATATCTTCGTGATTTCTTTGCTCTTAACAAGGTTGAAGTTCATCTTAATTCCTCGCTTAAAGCTATTAACGATAAATCAGTTACTATCGTGGATAAAGATGGCAAGGAAACTGAGATTAAAGTCGATTCGATTATTACTTCAATTGGTTATAATCCTAAACCTTTAGTAAAAGGAAAATTAGTTGGCGATTGTAATGGTGTTGGCAATCTACGCACGGTCATTTGGCGGGCGTGGGATGTTGCGATGAAAATCTAAATCTAAAATAAAAGGAAGCGTTCAATTGCTTCCTTTTTCTTAGAGAAATTTAAGCGATAATGCTGAGGCGAATGCCCAGGTAAGATTATACCCTCCACAAGGTCCATCGATATCTAATAGTTCGCCGATGAAGTAGACATCGTGTTCTCTTTTGCTCATTAAATTCTCGTTTACATCTAAGAAATCAACTCCTCCAATCGTTACTTGTGAGGCGGAGAAATCGCCTAATGAGTCGAATTTAAATGATAAGCGTTTAGCAAATGTTGGATTGATTTTATTGTCCTTAAAATATTTGATGATATTCGGATGGAGAAAGGCGTGGAGGAATTCGTCTTCTCCACGGGAGAGGATGTAGTCTGATACATCTCTATCTTTGTAATCCTCTAATAAATCTAATTCAATCGTGTAATTATATTTTGGTCCTTTAGCGATGATACTAGATAAATTCATGATGAGGATTCCACTTAAACCGTGGGATTTAAATAAGACTTCGCCACTTTCTTTATAGATGAGATTGTGGTTTTTATATAGACTTGCGCTACACTTGACGCGGGTTCCATCTAAGATTTTGGTGTTCTCTTTTGTTTTGATTGGTACTAAACCTGGAGCGATAGGCGAGAGACAATATCCATGATTTTCAAGGATTTTATAGACGCTTCCATCGCTTCCTAGCTTTGGTGAAGATGCGCCACCAGAGGCAATAATTAGCCTATCGACGATATATTTATCTTTATCGGTTATGACCGTGATTTTAATGGGATTAACTTTATAATCGACTAAATTCTCATCGAGTTTGATTTTGATATGTTCTTTTTCTATTGCACGCAACAAGGCATCTTTAACCGTTAATGCCGATTCGCTTAAGGGATAAAGTAAATCGTTAATAAGTTTAGTTTCGATGCCGATTTCTTTGAAGAAGTTTCTTTGATATACATAACCATATCTTCTTAGTATCGGTGCGATATGTTGATAATTTCTATATTTTTTTAAATCGAGTTTGCTATTGGATAGATTGCATTTGCCATTGCCGGTCGCTAGTAACTTCTTTAAAGGTTTATCTAAATGCTCGATGATCGTTATTTCTTCATCAGGATATTTTTCTTTAAGCGATATCGCGGCGACTACGCCGGAGGCTCCCGCGCCGATAATGATTGTTTTCATGGGAAAATAATAACATAAAGAAAAGAGGGATGACTAACCCTCTTTCATTTTTGAGATGATTATTAGGCATAGTTCTATTGGAATTCCGACAAAGTAGATATACCAAATATTATCTTTAATAAATGTTAAATAAAAAGAAGTAATCGTTGACCATGTGAACAAGGAAGCGATGATAAACCAAGGAATGACATTGTTTTTCCATATTCGCCAAATAAAAAATGAGGACAACAAAAAGCAAGCAGATGCTCCCCAAATAAATATTTGCCAAAATGGAGAGGAGTCTTTATCTAGACATGTCCAGACAAAGATAACGGTGGCAATTAATAAAAACACCGAATTAAGCAATAGAAGAATTAATATCTTTTTATCATTTCTTTCTTCGAGGTTTTTCTTTTCAATATCCGCGGTTGTTTCGTGCTTATTGACTAAATAGTCGATATTAACCCCATAAAAGGTGGCGAGATCTTTTAAGACATCGACGCTAGGGATGGCATAGCCTAGTTCCCATTTTGATATCGTTTTATCACTATAATTGAATTGCCTTGCTAATTGCTGTTGAGTTAGACCGCTTTTCTTTCTAAGCTCAGAAAGATTATTGGCGACAATTGCATTAAGATTTTCCATAACTTAATTTTATGACTTTTCTATTTGTTAGACAAAAACGATAAACAATTAATTCGATTATGACTTGTTTTCTCTTTATTTGAGAATAAGAGATTTTATCTATTATATCTATAAGATAAGGTGAATATTCGTCGAGATTGAAATTTGTAATTTTCTATTTATAATTATCCTCAGGCCCCAATAGCGCAACTGGATAGAGTACTTGACTTCGAATCAAGGGGTTACGGGTTCGATTCCTGTTTGGGGCGCCACAAATTATGCAAGGATTGATTTAATAGTCAGTCCTTTTTTGCAGCAAGTTCTTAATAGATTTTAGAGGACCTATCGTGGATAACTCCTCTAAATTGTTAATTTTTTATGCGTTTTAGAGGACTTATCGCATTAAAATGTCGATTGATTCGGACTTCTTGTTTTGAATAATGTTTATACGTTAACTTCAATATAAATCGAAACATACATTCTGAAACGGAGTGATTAATTTAGCTAATGTATTTTTAGCGATCCAATCCTTTTTTTACTAGGATGAACTAGTTTCAATTCTTCTAGTGAAGATTCATAAATGTGGATATAAATTATTTTTATAATTTCGTTATTGACATTTAAAGTGAATTAAATCAAACTTTTTACGTCAAAAAGGAGAAATTTT
>CAVILR010000009.1:0-18672 GCA_963643725.1 Lachnospiraceae bacterium
AAACAATAATCGCATACTTTATCTAGACCAAACAAAATGCAAGTTAAACCATATTCGTTTCGCTTTAAATAATCGCTTTTATTCTTGCCTTTGAATATCGCTACCTTGATTGAAACGGAATTATCATCCGATAAAAGATCAGCAAGAATATTATATTTCCCATCAGGCGTTAAAAGATGATAAGTTTCATTAAAGAATTTTGTGTTGTAATGAATATTCTTCGCACTTAAATAAAGCTTAAATTTAGAAAACGTTAGATGCGTTCTATTGCAAGGCGTATTAACAATCGTTCTTTCAGGAATTTCAAAGGTTTTCATAAATCTTCTACGTATTTGCTCTGGGCTCATGCTTCTACAAGATGTGCCTATTCTTTCATAACATCCTGCACTGCTAAGACCATGCTTTTTAATATAATAAAATTTTTGAGCCTTTCTTTATCGATATTTCAATAATTTGTTTACCGTCGTAAGTAGGTATATCAATAAAAACCAATTCCCTTGCCTGAGGCTCTATATGATCAAGTATTACATTTGATATGAATAAAGAAGTTTCATCAACATTTTCAACCCCAATAATTGTTCCATCGTCCTTCACGCCGATGAATATCTTTCCGTTACATGTATTTAGAAATGAAACAATTTCTTTTGCGATATTTTCTCCTCGGGCATTTTCTTTAAGTTCGGTATGTTGGTCTTCTTTGAATATCATGTAGCTCTCCACTTATTTGCCATATTTTATTTATGACAAATACTCATATCTATTGTTTGAGCGTGATTTCTAGACAATGTTAATAACTCTATATATATAATATATAGGTTTCAAAATCTATGAGACTAATTGACCAATTATTTTTCTTAACACTATATTCTTTGGTGTACATTATTAAAATAAGGTGTTAAACGCCATTTTATCGAAACTTTTTGAAGATTCTCGACACTAAAAGCAATCAAGAATGCACCATTGGTGCGTTTTGGTGCAAATTTTGGTGCAAATTGCCTTTTTAATTGCTTTTATAATTTTAATAGAGGGCATAATATGGCATTACCGACAAATATTCAAAAAATACTAAATCCTAATATCGTTGAAGACGTTCGCGTAGAACTAAAAGAAGGATGTAATCCTGAAAATATATTGCATACGATATGCGCTTTTGCGAATGATATTGATAACTTCTATGGAGGCTATATCATAATCGGCATCAATGATAAAAGAGATGTTGTTGGTTTTGATAAGAACAAATATGATGCCTTACAAAAAGATATCTATTGCTATTGCAAGAAATGTCTATCGCCATCATATGTTCCCGTTATCGATTCACTACAATATGAGGGCAAAGACATCATTGTTTTGTGGTGCCCATCTGGGGATGAAAAACCATATAAATGTTACGAAGATATATATTCTGAGAAGAAAAACACAAGACTATTACCATATATTAGAAAAGGTTCATTAACTGTTGTTGCATCAAAGCAAGAAGAAAAAGAACTATTCAATCTCGGTAACTTTGTGCCCTTTGATGATCGAGTGAATTATAAATACGATTTAGATGTAATAAATCGCAATATTCTTAAAGATTATTTATTGGAAACAGATTCAAATTTACTAATCAATTTCGATAACGAAAGCACTGAAGAAATACTTTCTGATTTAAAGGTCTTAGGTGGTCCAAGCGAAAAACTTAGACCAAAGAATATCGCCCTTTTAATGTTCACATCTAAACCATCAGATTACATACCATATTCTTATATAGAACTAACAATATTAAAGGATCCATCGGGCGAAGAGATGACTGAGAAGATTTTTGATTCCGCATTATATAGGCAATACATCGATTGTATGGACTATATCAAAAATAAAGTTATTGAAAAGAAAATAATCAAACCTGAAGGAACATATAAATCAGAAGTCGCATACAACTATTCTTTTGAAGTATTAGAAGAAGTAATCGCTAATGCGATATTGCATAAATCATATCAAATCAATGAACCCGTCAGCGTCCGTGTAGAACAAGATAGAATTGAAGTCACCAGTGTTCCTGGCTTTGATAGAACAATAAGCGATACGGCGATTCAAGAATTAAAACCAAAATCGAAAAGATATCAATCGCGACGCATTGCTGAATTCTTAAAAGAGTTAGGAATAGTAGAGGCAAAAAACACAGGTTATCCGCGAATAATTAAAAGAAGTTTAGAAAATAATTCACCTTTGCCAATCATTGAGATGAACAAAGAAAGAGATTACGTAACTGTAGTCATTCCAATTCACAAAGCGTTTTCAAATGAAAATCTTTCTCTCCGTGAGAAAATTATTAATTGCTTAAATGAAAAAGAAATGACAAAAACGCAGCTAGCCCGCACTTTAGGTTATGCGCGAACAACAAATTCTCTTACATATCAATTGAATAAATTAATAAATGAGAAGAAGGTATCGGTTGAAAATAAAAAATATCGTTTGCTTTAATCGTTTAGATGGCAAATCGATCGATTGCGAATATTAATTGTGAACTGAGGTATATGAGATTCTCTACGTATTATTTAAATGTAAAAAAAGAGGAAACCATATTTTGGAATCCTCTAATTTAAGTGATAATTAGTCTTGAATATATGGAAGTAATCCCATGAAGCGAGCGTTTTTAATCGCTTTTGCTAATTCACGTTGATACTTCGCAGATGTGCCGGTCGCATGGCGAGGGGCAATCTTTCCGGTAGGAGTGATGAATTTTTGAAGTAATTCAACATCCTTATAATCGATATATTTGACTTTATTTTTTGTGAAGTAACAAACCTTTTTATGCGGTCTGATTTTTTTGTATCCCATTTTGTTTCCTTTCTAGAAAGGAAGATCGTCGTCAGTTACATCAATCGCATCCAAGTTCTTTCCCTCTTCACTAGGAGCTTCATCAACAGGAATTTCCTCATTAGGAATTTCTTTGCTCTTCGGCTCGAGGAATTGAACGGAATCAGCGATAACTTCGATGACTGAAGCTTTGCTTCCATCTCTTCTTTCGAATGTGCGTTGATGGATTCTTCCATCGACGCCGACAAGCGAACCCTTGCGACAATATTTTGCAACATTGTCCGCGGCTTGATTCCAGACGGTGACGCCGATAAAGGTCGTCGTCTTTTGACCGTTAACGTCTTTTTGACGATCATCCACCGCTAAGGTGAATGAGGCGACTGGAACATCGCTAGTTGTTCTTCTTAGTTCTGGATCGCGAGTTAATCTACCCACGAGAACAATACGATTCATCATAAATGATTCCTCCTTTTTAGTCTTTATCAACTGTAATTAAATGACGTATGACATTTTGGTTGATCTTGGCTAAACGAACAAACTCTTTTAAGGCTGGCTCATCTGCTGTAACTTTAATGACAACATAATATCCTTTGAGCATATCGTTGATTGGATATGCAAAGGTACGCAAGCCCCATTCATTAACGTTGGTGATTTTTGCACCTTGACCGGTAAGAATGGCATGAAGCTTATCGATTTCAGCTTTTCTACTAGCTTCATCTAAATCAGCTTTCAAGATGTACATAATTTCGTACTTTTTCATTTACTGCACCTCCCTTTGGTCTTCTGGCCGTTATCTTCTAACGGCAGAGAGAATTGCGATTTCTCGCCAAAGAATTATATTATAAATTCTTAGCAAGATTCAAGTTTATTCGCATTCATACATCTATGGGATACAACGCCCTCACTATATAGTTATGATATTTTCATAATAATTTTCGTTTATTTTGGAACTGTTGATAACCTTCCTATGGAAAAATAAAAAACGTGAGACAAACACGTTCTTTAAACATAGATAAATGTCTGTTTTTCGGTGGAACTTTGACAAATTTGTTTAAATTCCACCGGAAAATTGATAATATAATGCTATGGAAACGATTAAAAGAGAAATATATCTAGAACGAATTAGACCATTTTACGATTCTAATTACATCAAAGTAATAACAGGAATCCGTCGATGTGGAAAATCCGAATTGCTCAAGCAAATAATTGATGAAATAAAGCAAATTGGTATCGATGATGAACATATTATCCTCTTAAATCTAGAAGGTAAAATCGGTTCAAATATTACGACACGTTATAAACTTGAAAAATATTTAGATGCAAAAATTGTAGATGACAAAAAATATTATATTTTCATCGATGAAATTCAACATATCTATAAATTTGAAGTAGCTATCGCCTCGATAAGAGTTAGTTACAATTGTTCGCTTTTTATCACAGGGAGCAATTCTAATCTCCTCCATGGGAAACTACAGGATAGATTAACTGGTCGAGCAAAGGAATTTGAAATATATCCATTCACATATAAAGAAGTGCTCGAATTTAAAAAATTAAATAACTTACCAATAAGAGAAGATGAATTTGAACAATTTCTTAAATTTGGAGGCATGCCTCAAATATTTGAAGAAGTCGATGAAACTGGAATAAATGAATATCTAATTAGCCTATATAAATCAATCATTGAAAAAGATGTATATGGAAAACACGTAAAGATTAACAAAACTAGTTTTGAAAATGTTTCGCAATACATCATATCTTCAACCGGTAGAAAATTCTCAGCTTTATCAATCGCTAAATATTTAGAGCAAGATTTAAGCAGTGATGAAAAGAAGTCTTTCTCTAAAACCATCAACGCCTATGCTTCTTATCTAGAGGAATGTTATTTTTTAAGCGAGTGTCTGCCTTATTTCCTTAAAGGCAAGCAAAGATTGCGTGGAACTAAGAAATATTATGCGGTTGATGTCGGATTAAGAAATGCTTTTGGAAATAATATCGAGTTCGATGATACATTTTCGCTCGAAAACGTAATTTATAACGAACTATTAGTTAGAGGTTATCAAGTTAAATATGGTCATCTTAGAGATGGTGAGATTGATTTTGTGGCGATAAAAGGTAGAAAAAAATGTTTAATCCAAGTTTCTTATTCAATTGATGATGAAAAAACATTTAAAAGAGAATATGGTGCGTTTAAAACAATCACGGATGCATCTCCTAAATATGTGATAACGCTAGATAAAAAAGATACATCAAACAATGGTATTGTCCATCTAAATTGTATCGATTTCCTTCTAGGGAAAACCGATATTTACTTAACCTAAATATAAGTTTTTCGGTGGAACTTTGACAAATTTGTTTAAATTCCACTGGAAAACGATTAATTGATTATTTATTCGCGTCTCTCATGCAAGGGAAGAGAATGACTTCGCGAATGCTTGTTTGATTGGTCATCAACATAACAAAACGGTCGATGCCAATGCCAATTCCTCCAGCTGGAGGCATACCATATTCGAGGGCTTCAAGGAAGTCAGTATCCATTTCACTAGCTTCTTCATCGCCTAATTTCTTCGCTTCAAGTTGAGCGATAAAACGTTCTTTTTGATCGATTGGATCATTGAGCTCAGAATACGCGTTTCCGTATTCCGTGCCTCCAATGAATAATTCGAATCTATCAGTAAACATTGGATTGTCTTTTTCTTTCTTGGTTAAAGGTGACACCTCGATAGGATAAGAATGAACAAATGTTGGCTCTTGTAAATAAGCATCACATTTTTCTTCAAAGAAGGCATTGATGATAAAGCCAATGCTCGTCCAATGCTTTTCAAGTTTAATGTTGTTTTTCTTGGCGAATTCAACTGCTTCTTCAAAACTCATCGGTTTGGAAAAGTCAATTCCAGTGGCTTCCTTAACAACTTCCACCATCGTGACCCATCTAAATGGTTTACCTAAATCAAGCGTCTTCTCCCCATAAGGAATGGTAGTTGAACCAACAACTTTTGTTGCGACATATTTAAAAAGGTTTTCACATAGATATCGCATATCAGTTAAATCACCATAAGCTTGATATAACTCAACTGTGGTAAATTCAGGATTGTGCTTTGTATCCATACCCTCATTTCTAAAGAGTCGACCAATTTCATAAACCTTTTCCATCCCTCCAACAAGGAGCTTCTTTAAAGGTAATTCCGTGGCAATTCTAAGATAAAAGTCTTTATTTAAAGCGTTGTGATGAGTGATAAATGGACGTGCCGCAGCGCCACCTAAGATAGGTGAGAGAACGCTCGTCTCCACTTCAGTGAAGCCATTTTTATCAAAATATTCTTGGATGGCTCTAATGATTTTTGGACGAGCTAAAGCGATCTTCATCGAATCATCGTTCATAATCAAATCGACATAGCGATGACGATATCTTTCTTCGACATCTGTTAGACCGTGGAATTTCTCTGGAAGTGGTCTTAACGATTTACTTAGATGCGTATATTTCTCCGCGCGGATAGTCATCTCACCAGTACGAGTAAGCATCACGCGACCATACACTCCGACGATGTCGCCGATATCAGCGAGTTTAAAGACTGAATAAGCCTCTTCACCAACGACATCGATGCCAACGTAAACTTGGATGCGACCAGTGACATCTTTAATATTCATAAATGAAGCTTTGCCCATACGTCTAAGAGACATAATTCTCCCAGCGACAGTTACATAGACTTTGTTCGCTTCTAATTCTTCGTTTGTTTTGCCATCACATCTTTCGTGCACGCTTCTAACCGTGTCGGTGCGTTCAAATTTTTGACCAAATGGTTCAATATTAAATTCTTGATATTTAGCAAGCTTATCGCGACGAGCTTGTTGTTGATCAGTTAACTTTTCTTCCATAATAAAACCTCGTGTCTCATATTATCACAACACCTCATTGTTAACAATGAATTGTCAAATAGGCAATTTTTAAAAACTAAACAATTTACTTCCGAGTTTGTGCTGATTTTCAACAATTTTACTTCCGAGTTTGTGCTACTTTTAAGCAAAATTACTTCCGAGTTTGTGCAACTAACTATTTATTTCTTTCGATAAAATGGATAGAATATTGATATGAAAAACAATATGATATTTAAACGTAAAATATATAGCCAACTTCTTGATTGGAAAAACTCGCCAATTCAGAACTCAGCTCTCTTGATTGAAGGGGCTCGACGCATCGGCAAGTCAACTATAGTTGAAGAGTTTGCTAAAAACGAATTTAATAATAACTATTTAATCGTTGATTTCAGAAAAGAAAACGATGATGTTAAAAAATTATTTAACAATATTAAGAATCTCGATGAGTTTTTTAGACAATTCTTTCTCTCACAAAATAAGGTTTTACGCGATGGAGGCCTCATCATATTTGATGAAGTCCAATTTTGTCCTAAAGCAAGGGAGGACATCAAAGATTTTGTAAAAGACGGAAGATATCGATTTATTGAAACTGGTTCGCTCATTTCAACCAAAGAAAATACCAGAAATATAATGATTCCTTCTGAAGAAAGACGGATCGAAATGTATCCGATGGATTTTGAAGAATTTTTATGGGCCAGCGAAGGAAACGAAGTGTTTCCCTTATTGAAAAACGAAATTGATGAACACCACCACTTATCCGACTCTCTTCACCTTCAATATATGGAGAAGTTTAGAACATATTTAATTATCGGTGGAATGCCAAAAGTTGTTTCCATCTTTTTATCGACGAATTCATTTATGCTCGCCGAGAACGAAAAATTAGATATTTTAAAACTTTATAGCGACGATTTAAGAAAGCATGATAAGAATAACAACACAATATGCAATGTATTATTTGATGCGATTCCTAGCCAACTAGCTAAAGAAAACAAACGATTTAATATCTCATCAACAAATAAAAAACGTTTTGCTCAAATTAAGCAATCGTTATGCGACCTATGCGACTATAAAATTATCAATATAGTTCGAGAAGTTTCTTCATTAGAAGACCCGTTAGAATTAAATGTCGTTGAAGATAAATTCAAACTCTTCTTTTGCGACACAGGTCTATTGATGTCTAGACTAGTTAAATTATCAAAAGAAAAGATGAATGAACTATATTTTAAGTTCATAAAAGGCAAGAAAACATCTCTTAATTTAGGCGCGGTATATGAATCCATTGCTGTGCAGCAATTAGTCATTAATAACGGTCCGCTTTTCTACCATAAATATTCAATGAATAATAAGAACAATGAATTGGACATCGTTTTTGAAAAAGACTTTAAAGTGAATATTATTGAAGTAAAGAGTTCACGTAATTACACCACATCATCGCTTGATAAATTAAAACTCAAATATCCTCAATTAAAGCTAAATAAATATGTATTTGGCATAAAGAATGTCCAGTTTGATAGTGATAAGACCACATTGCCTATATACACATTATTGTTTATTTAATTATAAGCAAAATATTTGCCTTAATTTTATCTTTCGACTAAAAAAAGTTGCACTTTATAAAAGTCAGAGGATTTAATGTGCCAACGATTAATGCTTATATCCCGCGAGCAATTGAAGAGGTAATTAAAAAATCTTTTGCTAACAACAAAATCGTTTCACTGTTGGGTGCTAGACAATGTGGGAAATCCACAGTTATCAAACATTTGTATCCCAATATTGAAGTCACCTCATTAAAGACTGATTTTATGGCGATGCAAGCAAGAAATAATCCAGATTCATTCATCAAAGGATTAAAGATACCTTCTTTTATTGACGAAGCGCAGAAGGCACCAGAAATATTTGGGTCATTGCAGGAGGTGGTCGATAAAAATGATTTTTATTCACAATTTATTTTGTCTGGGTCAAATAAGCAAAAACTCGATGAAAAAATCAATGAATCGCTTTCTGGAAGAACATCTCTTATAGAATTAAACAATCTCTCACTTAGAGAAATAAATAATGTTTCATTCAACAAGCATTTTGTTCCAACAGATAAATATATATTCGAAAGAGAGAAATATCTAAAACAATACGAAGACGTATGGACTTATATTCACCGCGGTTTCTATCCTGAACTATACGATAATCCTAGTAATGATTGGGAAGAATTTTATTCTTCATATGTTCAAACGTATATTGAAAAAGATATTCTAACAAACACTAAGATTAAAGATATGACCGCGTTTAGTCGCTTTCTCGGCGCGGTGTCCTCACGAACTGGAACGATATTAAATTACGATAACATCGCTAATGATGTCGGCGTCTCAGCAGTTACCATCAAAGAATGGATATCCTTATTAGTTAAAACAAATATCATCTTTTTATTACAACCTTATTATAGTTCGCATTTAAATAGAGCAATAAAATCGCCAAAGTTGTATTTCAAAGACACTGGTCTTGCCGCCTATTTAAGTGGTTGGCTTATTAAAGATCAACTCCAAAGAGGTGCGCTCAATGGAGCGTTTTACGAAACATTTGTTATAAATGAGCTCATTAAATCATTTGCAAACGAAGGTAAGGATTATTCAAAACGAGTTTTCTATTATAACGGCAAAGATAAAACTCGAAAAAAGTTTAATAAAGATGGAAGTATAGTAACAGTTAACATCGAATGTGAAATAGATTTCATCATCGAAGAAAACGGCGTCTTATATCCAATAGAAATTAAAAAGAAAGATATGCCATTAGCAAGTGATGCAACTTCATTTGAAATATTAGATAAAGAAATAAATAAAAAAAGAGGGTTGGGTGTCATCATTTCCTCTAATTCCAATAAAATTTATTTAAAAGATAATTTACTTTGCTTGCCAATAGAATATATTTAGTCTAAAAAAGGCACTTCCATTTAAGGAATTGTGCCTTTTATTTTTAATAAAACTTAAGCGTTCCAGGTAAATGTGTATGAAACTTTTGCAGACACTTTGCTCTCGTTAAAAGTGTAATCAGTGCTAATTATAGATTTGCTAAGCATTCCATCAGAACGATAGTCATTATTAGTAACGGTTGCTGTTTTTATATTAATAGTAAGAATCTTTAATTCTGATGTAGCACTACTCTCATAGCTAATCGCTGTTCCATCAACTTTATAAGTTGTGTTTGTATCGCCTAACGCTCTAATCGCCGATGCGGAAACGAAATAAAATTCAAGTCCAACCTTAAGGTCTTTTGTTTCAGTCTTTCCTTCTTCTAAGCCTAGAGCTTTTGTAATTGTCGATGCGTCATTGCCGGTAGTTTCAACTTTCTCTACCTTGTATACTGACGTACCTGATGTCGCTTTAACATCAGAAAACTTCAATCCGTCTGCAACTTTTGCCGCTTCTTCGGCGGTGACAGTCTTCGCACATGCACCAAGCATAATAGTACAAGACATGCCAACGATTATCTTGTTTAATTTGTTCATGGTTTTTGCCTCCTAAATGAATTATTGCATAAATAATATTTATCCGCTTAAAACATATTTAAAAAAGCGAACGATTATTAATAAATAGTCAAAAATTTATCTAAAGATTAGTTAATTTTCCTTCTTTGAAATCATTAATGATATCTATCAATGATTGCTTTGTAGTTAACGTTGTTGTTAATAAAGCCTTAACTTTTTTAGTGTTAGGATAGCCTGAGAAAAAGCGCGGAGCGATACCTCGAAGTATGCGCATGGCTTTATATTCTCCTTTTTCTTCAATAATCATGTCAGCAAATTTAAGAAGATTATCGATATTTTCATCTAAACTAATTGGAGGCAAAACAGTTCCATCTAAGAAATATTGGCTAATTTGCTTAACTAGATGAGGATTTCCAACTCCTCCACGGGCGACCATTACCGCGGCTGCTTTGCATATTTCCTTTGCCTTAATCGCATCATCTAACGAATTGATGTCGCCACTTATGATTAAAGGGACATTCATCTTCTCACCTAAATCTTTTAATAGCTCATAACGAGCCTTGCCTCCATAGCATTGTTTTGCAGTTCTTGCATGTATCGCTATCGCTTTAACTCCCGCGCGTTCGAGGGCTTTGATGTTCTCAAGAAAATTAATCGATGATTCATCCCATCCTAAACGAATTTTCGCGGTTACAGGTTTTATAGAATGCTCGACGATCTCCTTCATAAACTTCTCAAGCTTTTCTGTGTCTTTAAGTAACGCCGAGCCCGCACCGGTTTTAGTGACCTTATGGACAGGGCAGCCTAAATTGATATCAAATATTTCAAAATTAGGATTAGCCTTAATAGCCACATCCATGGCTTTACAAATTAATGAAGCATCATTACCAAATAATTGAATTGCAACTGGATGATCATTTGGACTTGTTTTTAGATAGTCTAATGTCAAATCATTTTCATAGACGAGCCCGGCATCAGATACCATCTCTGAGACTGATAACCCAACCCCAAAGGGCTTCATAAATTCGCGATATGAAAGAAAGGTAATTCCCGCCATCGGGCCAAGAACTACCTCGTTTTTGATTTCAATATCGCCTATTTTCCACATCAATTTAAGATTAATATCCTGGGAATATAATAGCGGCTAAACCAGGTTTATCGACGAATGGGTTACGGTTGCCTTGATGTTTAAATATTGCGTTGTTGCGAAGAATTTCTCTTTCGGAAACTGGGTCATTATTAGCCCATTGTAAGAACATCTTCAATGTAGTTGTATTAATATGAGGATAACTATTAGTAAAGACCTTCTTCCAAGAACCGCATTTGCTTTGGTAGGTAGTTGCCATATAGAAGTAGACTCTAGCGATGTCGCCTTTATATTCATCAGCGATTTCCACAACTTCCGAACCAACAGTTAAATTACCATATGTTTTTCCGTTGCTCACTTCGCCAAAGACATAATCGCTTCGCTCAGAATTAACAAATGTATCAGTTGGGAAGATATGGAAAGCATCGCTTACCATCGGCGATTGCTTATCAAACCAAGATTGAGGAACTGTATGCTCTTTATTCCAACCTTGTCCGATTGCACTGGAAGAGCTCGCAGTTTCGTTTAATTTATAGTTTTGATCGGAATAAATATCAATTAAAAATGTATTCCCATTTTCATCAATGTAGGTGTCGCTATCGGAATAGACATTGATCAGATTGTTATATGGAATAACGAAATGTTGGCTAATTAAATTCGATAAATCAGTTTTCAATGATTGGAAATTGCTTTTTGAAAAATCGATATTTCGATAATAATCTTGTGCTTCGCTAATTAAATCGTCACTATCTTTTTTAAGAATAACCATTTCTGTTGTAACAGAGTCACTTTTACTTCCGGACTTGATAAAACAAGTTAACGTAATAGTAGTATTAGTTGAAGGTCGAGTGACTTTTCCGGTGTTAGACATAACGCTGGTGTTATTACTGCTCCAAGTAAGAGAGACTCCATCACTAAGTTTAGTTGGTAAATATAGCGAATAATCAATCGTCTTCTTATCTAAATCAGTGATATATGAAATTGTTCTTTTTGCTTTTGTTATTTTCTCATCATCTGTTGTAGGAGTTTCTACGACTATTTGACTAGGGTCAGTAAAGCTAAGTTGAATATTATTTTCATAAGCATTAGAAAACATTCCATCAATTGTGAAATATTCATATTTCTTTATGCTATTAAAAGGAGAGAACAACGATGCTTTTGCTAATTTCTTTTTAATGAATACCGGAGCGGTTGAACCAGCAATTTCGATATTAAACGAATTATCCATTCCATCTTTATACGAAAGAGGATCACCAGTTAAGCGGACGGACCCTTTTATCGGAGCGTATTGATTAGCCTTGATGTCATCTAAGCTAGCAACAGATATAGTGTTTATTGAACCATCGCCAACTTCAGTTAATTTAAAGCCTGTTCCTATTTGCTTATTCGAAGCATAACTAGTTATTGAACCAGTTATGATATATTCCTTGCCAATCTTATAGTTAACGGTCTCATTTTCAAAATAAGCATAGAATGAAGCGGTGCTATCTTGAAGATATAAGCCAACTGAATCAGTGCCTGTTACCGTGGCTTTTAGTTGAACATTCGTGCCATCTTTAAGCGTAAAGCAATCCTTTAATGATGTGTACTCTCCAGGAACAAAAGATGTCGTTGTACTTCCAGATGTAGTAGAGCTTGAATCATCTGAACCATCAGTGTTATTGCAACTAGCTAGTGAAAGGGATGCTGCGATAAGAGCCAAAGCGATTAGTTTCTTTTTCATGTGTTGTTTCCTTTTCTTTATATTAATTTATTTAATTATGGATTCACATTTTTATCGCGATACACGTTGATTTCGCTATAGTTAGTATCGAACGCGTGGGCAGTGAAATCATTGGAATCCTTATTAATTGAAATGATGTTATTCGTTAATTTGCTGTAGAGTGTTAACGCTTCAGTATCATCTTCTTTAGACGAAGAAGCTTTATACCAAAATATCGAACTGTCGCTAGTATTATCATCGGTTAAAGTTAATAATGCTTTTTTACTACCATCAACAGTTAGGTATTTACCAATAAGTGATGTGTATTGGTCATCAAGTACTTCACATACCTGTAGCCTCCAATGCAGATAAACATTTGTGCCTTCAACAACGCGATAATCATCACCAGATTTAACAACAGTGAAAACCAATGAACCACGAGGGTTATCAACATATTCGGAATGTGATGTAAAAACGCTGTTTGTAGCAGGAGCTATTTCATAGCCAATATTATCAAGTGTTGCCCCGAAGGTAATATGATATCCAGTAGTTAAATGATCTGTTGGTTTAAAGCGATTTGGCAAGACTTCATTAATTGGATATGTCGCGGATTTATCATTATAAGTAATAGTTATTTCTGTCGTACTCTCATTAATTGTTTCAGGTGAAACTGTATAATCAGTTACTGTTTCCGTCCTTTCATTGCCTCCATCGAGGTAATGAGCGGTTACAACTAAATCATCAGTTCGTGGAGCGTCGCCATCAACATAATCTTTAATTACTTTACTCGCGTCTAAAGTAATGCTATCAAGAACATAATGAGTAATTGTTAAACCATTGACAACAACGGAATGGTCAAGACCTAAGAGGGTAATGTTACCTCCAATGCTAGAAGTTTCAAAGCTTGTATTCCATGTAACTAAACTATTCATGTCTAATGTAATGTCGCCTAAGGAAGTTTCAAATGTTACATTGACTTTTAATCCAGTTGGATCAAACGTTTCATCAAAGTTATATGTCGTCTTCTTAAGTGAGGATGAATCGACAACTATATCTTTAACACTTGTTGGAAGTGAAACCAAATTGACCGCAGCTTTATAGCTAACGCATATCCATGGATTAGAGGCTTCTATATAAGTTAGATAATATGTACCGTTTGCCTCAATAGATGCATAAATTTGATTATCAACTTTGCTCAATGTCCAAATAGCTTCTGTATCAGTAAACGTAACACGAGCTTGACCATCGCTCTTATTTAAATATTTACCGTCAGAGTTCTTAATAAAGAATGTATCGTTTCCTTCTAAGGCTTTTGTAAATGATAAATAGCAATCTTCATCATCGATAACAAAAGGATTGGCATCGCTATTAGAGGAAGATGATAAAAGATAATGTGCGTTAATAGATAAAGCGCTTGTAAAGGCGTATTTCCCTTCATCAAATGTATAACTATATGTTGTTGTTATTAATGAAAATGACTTTGAAACGCTGATTGAACCATCGCTAGCGGTGCACTCCACTGATGTTTCACCATCAACATCAGTTGTCGTGATTTTCATCTTCCCGTTTTCCTCGCTAATGGAGGCGATAGAACTATCAACTTCAAATGAATAAGATGTTGGCTCAAAGCCATTGACGATGATGCTATATTCTTTTGTTGAATTCGTTGATAAGGTCAATGTATCACCAAAACTAAATTCAATGTTTTCTTTACCCGATTCATATTTATATAAGCAAACATCTCGCACACCTGATGACAGACCATAAGTAGCAAAGAATCCATTTTCCTTGAGATAAAAATCATTATTGACAGATTTAATTGTCGTTTTATCGCTACTAACATCAATTGTCCACGAGCTATTGCCATCAATACTAGAAGACAATGTCATCTTCTTCGCTTCACTTGAAGAGACGTATTTATCTTTATAATTAAATGAATATGAATTAGCGATAGTTCCACCTTCTAAGACAAAGGTCATAACTTCACTACCTTTAACGCCTTTAATTAAGTCGCCATCTTTTGTGATTGATGCAGTAAGCAGATGATCTTTGCTTAATGTCGGTGACATAGCGACATTATTGCTACTAGAAACAATGATATATCGCTCTCCTAAAGTTAAATCATCAACGCTGGTGACCAATTTATAAGTCATCTTTGAGTCATAATTAAAGTTCGGTGTAACATTTATCGTTGTTGATGCTGTTTTTCCATTGCCCGCAGTTACAGTTAATGTTGTAGTGCCGCATTTAAGGGCCTCAACAGTTACATTGTTCGATGTTCCACTTATCTCAACGATGTCTTTATTAGAAGATTCCCAGGTAACATCTTTTGAATAACTTCCCTTACCACTCACCGTCGCAGAGATAGATTTAGATGCATATTTTTCTAATGTTATATTCGATCCAACATTTAAAGACACGCTTTCGACAACGGGCTCTAAAACAGTTATTGTTATCGACGCACTTTTACTATCATCTTGATTTGATGTTGCGGTTAGAACAATTTCACCTACTGATAACGCATGAATATATTGGCGATTTTGCTTTGCCTCAAATTCAATAATCCCTTCTTTATCAACTGACCAAGTAACATATTTGTTGTAATCGCCAGTTCCCGATACACTCGCGGAGATATTTTTACTATAATCACCAACGTAAAAATCGCTAATTGTTCCGTTGATAGTAACGTTAGTAATTGAGGAAGGGACTGGACTTGGTGTATCACCTGAATCATCATCTTTGCTATCCGTTATTGATGAAGACGTACTACTTGATGATGACTCACTATTTGATGATGTCTCACTAGTAGACGATGATTGAGAAGTTGTTGAACTACTAGAAGAAACATCTTCTGAACAACCACATAATAAAAAAGTACTCAAAGCGAGTAATGATAAAATTTTATTCTTCATTAATTTTTGCCCCACGAAGGAAATTATACGCTTATTTATAAGCGAAATAAATAGCGGCCCATTATAAGCACATTAAAAGGCTAGACCATTTCTAGCCTAGCCTTTACTAATTTATTTCTTTTCTTCTATTTTCTCTTCAGGTTTAGTTTCGGTTTGAACAGGTGATTCAACCTTTTTAACCATACCATCTAATGAGCGGTGTTCTAATAGATAGCTAATCTCTTCTGCGGTGATGGTTTCATTCTCTAACAATGTCTTAGCGATGAGTTCCACATCATCTTTATATTTATTAATAATTTCAATCGCCTTGTCATGTGCAGAATCAATGATTTTACGCACTTCAGTATCAATTTCGTAGGCGATTTGCGTAGAAAAGTTCTTCTGCGTCGATGTGTAATCTCGTCCTAAGAAGACACTTCCTGAATCTCTTTCATATTGAATTGGACCAAGTGAACTCATGCCATATTCAGTGACCATGCTACGAGCAATTCGTGTCGCCACTTCAATATCGTTTGACGCTCCTGTGGAGACATCTTTAAAGAATATTTCCTCTGAGCAACGTCCACCTAAATAACCGACGATACGCGCTTCAAGTTCAGCTTTGCTAAGTAAGAAGCGGTCATCTTCAGGAGTCATTAAGACATGACCGCCCGTTCTTCCTCGAGGAATAATTGTAATCTTTTGAACCTTATCGCTATGAGGGAGCTTTAAGCCGATAATCGCGTGTCCAGCTTCATGATAAGCGACGCGACGTCTTTCATCCGCGTTCATACCTTTTGAAGATTTAGCAGGTCCGGCGATTCGTCTATCTATCGCTTCATCAATATCTTTTAAAGTAATCATCGGTTCATTTTGACGAACAGCAAGAATCGCCGCTTCGTTAAGAATATTTTCAATATCCGCGCCGGAAAAGCCAACTGTGCGCTGCGCTAATGCGCCGAAATCAACTTTTGGATCGATGAGTTTGCCTCTGGCGTGAACTTTAAATATTGCTTCACGACCTTTTTTATCTGGAAGATTAACGGTAATTGTTCGGTCAAATCGACCAGCGCGAAGTAAGGCTGGATCAAGAACATCTTCTCTATTTGTCGCCGCGATGACGATGATGCCGGAATTATCTTCGAAACCATCCATCTCAACAAGCAATTGGTTAAGTGTTTGTTCTCTTTCATCGTTTCCGCCACCAAGTCCAGCGCCTCTTTGACGTCCAACCGCGTCGATTTCATCGATGAATATTAGACATGGCGCATTTTGTTTAGCTTTTCTAAACATATCGCGAACACGTCCGGCGCCGACGCCGACAAACATTTCAACGAAGTCGGAACCAGAGATTGAAAAGAATGGAACGCCCGCTTCGCCCGCAACAGCTTTGGCTAATAATGTTTTACCAGTTCCAGGTGAACCGACAAGAAGGATGCCTTTTGGTAGTTTTGCACCATATTTTGAGAACTTCTTAGGCTCTTTTAAATATTGAACAATTTCTTGCATCTCCGCTTTTTCTTCATCGCATCCAGCGACATCAGAAAATTTGACTTTGCTCGTATCGACTCTTCGAGCTCTGCTCTTATTGAAGTCGAGCGCTTTATTATTTGCCCCGCCGACCGAGGAAGATAATCTAGAGAAGAGGAAAATAGCAATTAATAAGGTAACGCCAGCGATGATAATCGTTGGGCCCCATTGGTCAAACCAGCTGACCTCAAATGCGTATTTTTCAACCATGTATACATCTTTATCGGTCGATGAAACTTGAACTTTATATTCATGGATACTTTTTTGAACTAACGCCCGATAAGAATCGTGGTCGAAGATATTTCCATTTTCATCAACGCTTTGGAATGAGTAATTATATGCGTGAGAATCGACTGTAAAAGTATAGGAAATTCTTTCATTTGTTCCTTGAGCGATGGCAACACCCTCAACCGTGGTCGTCGTATCTTTGTTATAGACGGTCGCGTTTTTAATTAAATATTTATTCGTATCGAGTTTTTCATCCAATACATCGACAGTCCAAGTCGTTCTTTGGTTAAGCGTATTATTAACGATGATAGCGATAAATCCTCCGATGACTAACGCCATCAAAAGATATGGCAAAATCATCGATAAGATACTGCGGCGATTTCTATTTTCATCCATAAATTAATTTCCTTCCTTTTATATATAAACAATGTATTTTTAACAAGTCTAAACAAAATAATAACAAACTTCGTTATTTTGTAAATGCAAAACGCATTTATTTTTATAATCACGTTATTTTTATCTTAAATTTTGAACGGTGATTATCAACATATTTTTCTCGATATCGAGGAATATAAATTATTTTACCATTTTTATTTTCAATTAAGGGCCATAAATCTCTTAAATGCATCGGCATTTTCCAATCGATGAATAATCGTTGAACTTTACATGAATAATTTGCGATGATGTAATTATCGTTTTTATTCATTGTTCTAACTATCAATGGATAGTCATCTTCGCTTATATTTCTATCGCTTGCCTCGCTAAAATCAATATCGAATTCATCGAAGGAATATATTCCAGGTTTATCTAGAATATATCGATACTTTTTAGGCGAACATTTAACCGTTATTTTTCCATATTCTTGGTAATAAAATGTATCATCATTTAACTTGACTTTAATGTTTGATTTATCAGAGGCAAACATCTTGATAAATTCATCGATTCTCTTGCTTGAAATAGACATGATTCCATATGGCTTAACTAATTCAAATAAGGCATATGCAAAGATATCTTTTGAAACATCTTTTGCTTGAGAAATAAGGATATAGTCGTTATGAATCAATTCTCTGCTCTCTTTTTGAATTGCCTT
>CAVILR010000009.1:18987-20238 GCA_963643725.1 Lachnospiraceae bacterium
TAAACCATCTGCATTATATTTTAGATAGCAATCTTTGAAGAACTTATAACGGACATCGCGGGCCCAAGCTTGGAAGTTTCCTTTTAATGGATAGTTTCTTGCATCATAGACTTCGATTTTTAGATTATTTTTAACACAATATTTCCTTAATGAGCTCTCTTCAAAATCGGCGATGTCGCGATGATGATAATTGACGTGACAAACAACAAAATTGACACCTTCTTTTATAAGCATATCTAATAAAGCCATCGAATCAGGTCCAAATGAGCAAGCGAGTAAATATGTTTTAGTTTTATCGATAACAATTTTCATTTTTAGACAATCTCATACATGCTTTTGGCATTCTCTTCCGTCGCATAATTTAAAATTTTTGTGATGCGATAATTCACATTATTAAAAGATATAACATCATCAACATTAATTTCTTTGGATGCTTTAGCGATTTTGCCATTAACATTCACGCGTCCATTATCAATCGCCTCTTTTGCTAATGTTCTCCGCTTAATTATTCGCGATACCTTTAAATATTTATCTAATCTCATATTTTCATTACGCTTTGTTACTAGAATATCTATTGTATAAATCGATAACGACGTGGGCTAAGGTCTCTAGGGTTAATAGATAATTGCCTTCTTTTTTAAGTTTAATTCTTAATGTCTTTTGTAAATAAGAAACAGTTACAACATCAAGCAATGGTTCTAAGGCTTCAAATAACGGGGCTCCGATGCCGGAGATAGAAGAAAATTTCTTTGAGAGAACAATTTCTAGATTTCCATATAGCTCAGTGATCTTATCAAATGATTCATGGGAAAGAAGTATATCGATTTCTCTTTTTTTAAATAGTAGATTAACCTCATCTGGCAATTTTCCATATATATCGCGGACATTTTTTTTGATTTGCTTGAGTTCTACCACGTTTTTCGCGTTTTCAATTTGCTGATACAATTGAATTTTATCTTCCTTAGAAGCGTATTCACCAGGAATATAGGCATTGAGTTGTAGGAGTTTAACAGGTTTAGGTGGTTCGTGAACAACACCGTTTTTCTTCTCCTCCATCACTTCATTAAGCATCTTTAAATATAAGTCTAAACCAACTGAGTCGATAAATCCTGCTTGCTCAGGTCCTAAGATATCTCCCGCCCCGCGAATCATCAAATCGCGTTGAGAAATCTTATAACCGCTTCCGAGTTCAGCAAAATCTTGGATGGCTTTAAGCCTTTTGGTCGCGGTGTCGCTAAGCTCTTTTTGTTC
>CAVILR010000009.1:20500-26817 GCA_963643725.1 Lachnospiraceae bacterium
CGAAGATGGTTAGCCTTAAAAGCTATCGTTTCAACGACATTATGAACGTAGAAAACCTGACCATTTCTTGCTAATTCTCTTTCAATCAATTCGCGAACTACTTCCTCTTTAAAGGGAGCGACATAAGTTTGAATCGGACTTCTATTCGTTGGAGGCGTATTGATTAAAGAAACTGGTCGAACGCCGACAAGCGATAATTGAAGAGTTCGCGGGATAGGTGTGGCGCTTAAGGAGAGAACGTCGACGTTTTTCTTTATTTCTTTCATCATCTCTTTTTGTTCGACGCCAAAGCGTTGTTCTTCATCGACGACAAGAAGTCCTAAATCTTTAAAAACGACTTTGTTTGAGAGCAATGTATGCGTCCCGATGACTAAATCGATATTTCCTTCTTTGATATCTTTAATATATTTAGTTTGCTGCGATTGAGGGATTAATCGAGAAAGAATCGCGATGCGAATGCCAAAATTGGCAAAGCGTTCTACGGCGTTCTCATAATGCTGACGAGCGAGCAAGGTCGTTGGACACAAAATCGCGGCTTGTTTATTAGCAAGAAGGCACTTAAACACCGCGCGAAATGCTACTTCAGTTTTGCCAAAGCCGACATCGCCACATAATAATCGGTCCATCGCCACATCTTTTTCCATGTCATCTTTGATGTCTTTTAAGGATGTTTCTTGATCGGGCGTAAGTTCATATGGAAATTCATTTTCAAACTGAAGTTGTAATTCATCATCTTTAGGAAAAGCGTAACCTGATATTCGTGCGCGTTCTGAATATAGTCGATAAAGTCTATCGGCGAGGAGATTGATTCTTTCTTTAATCTTGGCTTTCGTCTTCTCCCAACCATTGGTGCCTAGCTTAGATAGATGAGGGGCTGCGCCTTCTCTACCTGAATATTTTCTAACTAATCTAAACTGCGTTAACGGGACATATAAGATGTCATCGTTTGCATACATAATATGAAGATAGTCACGATTGATTCCATTATTTTCAATCGTTTGAATATCTAGAAATTTACCGATTCCATAATATTCATGAACGACATAGTCGCCAGGTTGAAGCTCTTCATAATTTTTGATGATATGCGCTTCTTTATATCGATTGATAAACCTTGAAGAACGGTTTTGAAAACCGAATAATTCCTTCGCGGAAATGTAGACAATCTTATAATCTGGTAGTTCAAATCCTTCTTCTAAAGAGAAAAGGGTTATACCTAATTTACCATCAGGAAGAGATAAGCCATCGACCATTTCATAAGGAGTGTTATCTTCTTCAATTAAATTTTTAATCGTTTCAAGTTGCTGCTTATTTGCTAAAGCGAGAACAACCTTATCATTATTATCTAAATATGAGGTGATGATTATTTTAAGATTGGATACGCTCGTCTTTGAAAACACTAAAGGGGCTGTATTAAATTCAATATCATCAGGGTCTACTTTAAATTCGTTACCATATAAAAGATGCTTTTCATTTTTAAGACATTTATCCGCGTCTAAATATAGTTCTAGATGTGAAAGTATCTTACCGTGTGAGAACATATCATATAGATATTCGCGAGCTTCTTTATTTAAAAATTCAATCGTTGAATCGAATTGATTTTTATTGGCGATAAAGGTTATATCCGCGTCTAAATAATCGAGTACCGATGCAGTTAATTGCTTAATATATCGATAATATTTATACGTTCGCGGCGTATAAGTACGATTAATAATCTTCTCAATATCTAATTCAACATTCGTGGATAGATAATCGCCAATGTTGTCGCCTAATATCTCTTTATCCTTTTTTATTTGCTCATAAGCTTTTTCTTTAAATCTTTCAATGTCTAAGTCGCTTATCAAGGCATCAGTTGCTGGGATAATTGTCGCCTCATTTAATGGGGAACCGCTCTCCTGAGTAGCGATGTCAAAATAGTGAATGCTTTCAATTTCGTCACCAAAAAACTCTATACGTATTGGCTTTAAGTAGTTAACGGAGAAAATATCGAGGATGTCGCCACGCGAGGCAAATTCTAAACTTTGATCAATTTTGTTGACGTGAAGATAGCCAGCACAAGTAAGTTTATTTTTAATCTCATCTAAGGAATATCGTTTCCCAACTTCTAAGGTGAAAGTATAATTTTTAAATTCCGTCTTTAAGGGTAAAGGAGCAATAATCGCCGATGCATGAGTGACGATGATTCGCTTTTTAACATAATCTAATTCATGAAGAACATAAAGGCGTTGAGCTAGCATCTCTTTTGATGAGGCTAATAGTTCAGTTCTTAATAAATCATCATAAGGAAATAACAAGATATTATCGCTTCCAATTAATGAGGCGATTAAACTCGTGATCTTTTGAGCGTTATATAAATTTGAGGCAATAATGAGGTAATTACCAGGATTTTTGTTAAATAACGAGGCAAATAATAAAGAAACGCCAACCGTATCATCAACGACAAAAGAACCCTTTTTCTTTTCTAAGGAGAGGGTGGCAGCATTTTTTGATAGAAGTTCTAAAACACTATTTTGCGCCAACTAACTGCCTCCATTTCCATTAAATTTATTCATCGCATCAGCAAAACCATGATTAAGGTAATATCGAATTGCTAAAGCGCCTTTGTTAATAGCTTCTTCTAATAATTGTTTTTCTTCGCCGAAAGGCATTCCTAAAACGTAATCGACTCCATTGGTTTTGGGCTCTCCAATACCGATGCGAATTCGCTTTATTTCATTTGTTGATAGATTATCGATAATATTTTGAATGCCTTTTTGGCCACCGCTAGAGCCTTTAACTCTTAGGCGAATCTCACCAGGTTTAATCGACATATCATCATAGATAACAACGATATCTTCAGTATTTATTTTATAAAAATGAACAATTTCTATAACAGCGGTACCCGATAAATTCATATAGGTCATCGGTTTAAAAAGAATGATGTCTTCATCATCTAATTTAAATTTGGCATAAACACCTTTAAAATCTTCGCGGTTAATATCGACATCGATCATATCCGCAAATTTATCAATTACGCGAAAACCCATGTTATGACGAGTTGCTTCATATTCTTTTCCTGGATTTCCTAAACCGACAATAAGTTTCATAGCAGTTGTGATTATATCACGTTTTCTATTTCACACGCTTATAAGTAAATGGTATGATAAAAATCACATATGAAAAAAACACCTGCATTTATTAAAGATGGCCTTATCGGCGTGGCCATCGGCACCGCGGCGATAATTCCCGGCATTTCAGGCGCGGCAATCGCTTTAGTCTTCGGAGTTTTTAAAAAAATCGTTAACGCCGTATCTAATCTATTATCAAAACATTTTTGGAAAAATTTATTAATTCTTTTGCCTTTTGGTCTCGGGGCGGTGCTCGCAGTCGCTGGGCTCATCGTGCCATTTCAAAAAGCATTTGACTATTGCATGTTTGCTATCGTCTGCTTGTTCGCCGCGTTTATCATCGGCTCATTTCCAAGTTTAATCGATAACGTTCGGGGAAAGAAAATAACATCAATCAATATTATTGTTTTAATCATCGGTTTCGTCATTGCGACGATGATCGGTGTCTGTTCAATTCTCTTCGATTTCAAAACTCAAGTCGATGGTTTATTTGCTGAAACACCTTGGTATTTATATTTAATATTATTGGGGCTAGGAATTATCTCGGCGACCGGTCTAACAGTTCCAGGTTTCTCCGCCTCGATGTTATTATTGGTTGTTGGGTTTTATAAACCAATTTTAAATCTTGTCAAAATTGATGATATCGTGGCAAATCCAGGTCGCTTCTTCGGATTAATCGGTTGTTTTGGTTTAGGAGTTATCATCGGATTTTTCCTATTTTCTTATTTAATGAATTATCTAATGGACCATCACGCTCAGTCGACTCATTACACAGTTATGGGCTTCGTCGCTGGTTCGCTCGTCGCTATATTTGCAAACTCCGATATGGTTGATTATTTAGAAAAACTATCAAATAAAACTGGTGTTGAATCGTTATTGGATTTAATTCTCACTCCGATATTTGTCATCATCGGACTTGTATTAGCAACTCTTTTAACTAAATATGCTCGTAAATGCAAAGTAGAAGAACAACAAACTCATGCCGAGAACTAAAGAACAAAACGATTTAATCAAAGAAGAGCGGAAGGAAGCAATTTTAAATGCTTCTTTTTCTCTTTACGCATTAAAAGTAGACAAACTCACAATCGATGATATATGCGCGAATTGTAAATGCTCGCACGGCATCATCTATCGATATTTTAAAAACATCGATGATATCGTAGAAAAAATTTATAAATCACAATCATTTGTGATCATAAAAACAAAAATGCTCACACAGTTAGAAAGTGGAGACAATCCATCAGAGAATGTTAAAAATTTACTTAGATATATGCTCGCAATTTATGATGAAAAAACTGCTTCTATAGCTTTAATAATACTAAGAGAAATAGGAAAAAATACACTACGCGACAAATTATTTAATATCATCGAAAAAGGTCAACAATCCTATCAATTCATCGGAGGAGAAATTGGCGATATAATCGATGTATTGTTCTCTTTCTTCAAAGGAAAATATCTAGACATTTTGTTAAACAAAAAACAAAAGATAGCATATCCATCCATCGATAATGTGATGAATATCATCTCCCGTCATTAATTATTCGAAAACAATTTATCGTATTCTTTAATGTCTTTGTAGACATTTTTTAGATTTGGATACATCTTTAAATAGACGTGTTTAAACAAATAATCGTATTTTTTATGATTTTCCTTGTTAGGTAAAAATTCATCGCTTTGATGCACCATCGCTTTAACAGCTTCATCAACATCGCTAAATTCTTTAGATGCAATAAATCCAGCGATAGCAACACCTAACGATGAGGTTTCATATGTCTGAACTCTACTGACTGGAAGACCAAATATATCAGATGTTATCTGACATATTGCATCGCTTTGGCTTCCTCCTCCAGAGATGCGAATGCGATCAACTTTGTGATGAAGTCGTTTATGTTCAAATAGTTCTAATCCTTCTTTTAAGCAATAGGCAATGCCTTCAATAATCGCGCGATAAAGATGAATGTGCGTATGCGTATCAGAAAAGCCAATAATTGAGCCCTTTGCTAATGGGCGACGAAGTCCTGCACCCCAATAAGGTTGAAGGACAAGTCCATCGCATCCAGGATTAATTTTGAGCATCGCTTCGTTGAGAAGTTCTAAGGTCAATTTATTTTGGATTTGTGCTTCTAAAGATTCGTTCGCGCCAAATTCTTTACTAAACCAATTGAGCATCCAATATCCACGATATACCTGCACATCGAGGTTAAAATAACCTTTTACAATCGCAGGATAGGCAGGAAGAAAGGGTTCTGCATCGCTATATTTTTTCGTTGAAACTTCAACTGTACAAGCCGTCCCATAACTAATCGACGCCGTTTTTCCATCCATCGCTCCGACGCCAAGAGTCTCCGCGGATTTATCGCTGCCGGATGCAAACACTTTTAATCCGACTGGCAAACCAGTTAATTGATGCGCGCGTTCATCGATCGTGCCAAGAACTTCACCAACCGGAACTAAATCGCAAAGCATCTTTCTAGGAATGCCAAATATTTGCCCTTTTAAATGGTTGTCTTTTTTATACCAACAACTGCGTTTAAAATCTATTGGCGCATGTCCCACCTGAGTCGCTGGCGAATCAACAAATTTATTGAGCAATCTTAGATTGATATATGTAGATATCATCATGAATTTATCGGCTTTTGCCCAATTATCTGGTTCGTTTTCCTTAATCCAATTGGCCATCGAACGACGTCGATTGAGTTCGATAGTGTTGCTCATTCCCACAAGCCTAAAAGCAATGCGAGATAATAATGGCAATTTATTTTTGCAATCCGCCCGTCTTTCATCGAGCCAAAGAATCGCTGGGCGAATAACTTGATTATCTTTATCTAAAATGACGATTGAATCTCGGAAAAAACATGTTCCCATGCCAACGATATCATCTAATAAATCAGGATGTTCATTAGCTAATTGTTTAGTAACTTCGCACATGCACGAAAAATAATATTCAGGGTCTTGCTCAGCATAGCCAGGTTTAACTGAAAAATAAGCTGGGTCATATTTCTTTTTGTATAAACAAATTAGATCTCCTTTTTTATTAAATAAAGAAGCGCGTACTGACTGCGTGCCAAAATCTATTGCAAGCATTAAAGGTTCTTTCATAATATTTCCTTCATTTCTTGCAATAATTATCGCATCTAAGCAAATAAAGATAAATCATGAATATTTCATCTAATAAACATTTCAAAGTTCTATGAACTTCGTAGATGGCAAAAT
>CAVILR010000010.1:0-26408 GCA_963643725.1 Lachnospiraceae bacterium
TCTCTATTGAATAAGAATTAGGAAGATAGCCTTTTTTGTTTGTAATTTAATTACCGTTATCAATCAATTTTGCTTCAGGGAAAGTAAACGATGTGGTACCAAAAGAATCATATGTTATAACCATAGCAGTAGTTGCATCAGTTATTTCTAAAGACAATGATGATAGCTTTTCATTATCAAAAATAACCAAAATATTATTCATAGTTGTCTTGTACTCCGTATTGTTAACGTTATATGTAATAGATATAGATTCGCAATAATAACCACCTTTTTCTGCATCGTAATTAAAATCGGCATAAGATGCTGATAAATCAATATATTTCAAACTATATACATTTGAATCGGGATATTGAATATCAAAATTTTGCTTAGTCCATTCATTAGTTTCATTATCATAATTATAAACGGAAAATCCGTTATCTATGTATTCAACATAGATTTCGTATGGATCTGAGACAAAATCTGGCCCATCAGAGTTTTTTGTCGTGGATTGAGTTATAATATGATAACCATACGATGCATACTCCGCTTTCATAGTGGCTGTTGTTGATATTTCTCCAGTAGTGTAAGTCGATGATCCATTCATTGTAAAATTTGTGCCAACATCAGTAAAAGAACTCTTCCATTTTTCAGCAGTTACCTGACCTTTAGATGCTTTGTTTGCTGTTGCATCAGGATTAAAGCTATAGCAGCCACTTAAAAGAAGTGCTGCGCTTGTAAGTAAAAATAATTTTCTCATATTTGCCCCTTCTAACGGTTTTCCGTTAAATAATTTATCTTCACCAAAATTATCGCAATTATATAAATATATGCAAGGACATTTTAAAACTAGCCTAATTTTGCTAAGAAAATACTAAAAAAGACTATCAATACTCTCATTGAAGAATAAATAAAGATAGTCTTTAAAATCAAAGATCAATTACTCAGAGATAGTTGGGAAAGTAATTGTTGTTGAACCAATTGAGGTAAGCGACGAATTGGCAACAATAGGATTTTCACTAGTTCCGTTTGTAGTGTCAAATGTAACATCTATTATTTTATCGTTATCGAATTTAACTAAGACATTGTTTACGGTTTTTGGTTTATTTGGTTCACCATTATATTCAACTAAACTAGTTGAAGTAGTAGGAGCAAAATAACCACCCTTTTCTGCATCATAGCTAAAATCAGCAAAACGTCCGATAAATGTAAATTGATCTTTCGCAAGCGCGGTCCAGTATTCCTTTGACGCATATTTGGCATCTTTAATCTCAGTTTTTGACCATTTGCCCGAAGCTAGAACGATATAGCTATAAGTTTTATCTTCGATCCATTCAATATATGACTCATCAATCGATTCAGTACCATCTTTAGAATAGCTATATGATTTCATATGATAACCATTCTCGTTAAATTCCATAACACCTTGAGGTTTAGTGTCCACACTTTGTTTATAAGTATAGTTTTTAACAACTTCTTCAAAGGCGGCATCCCATTTCTCAGAGGTAATTGTAACTGTTTCACTTGTAGAAGCGCTTTCTGAAGTTGTGCTTTCTGATGATGATGTGTCACCGGCATTACAACCGCTTAAGAGTAATGCGGCTGTCGCGAATAAAAATAAAGATTTTTTCATATTTCCCTTTCTTGCAATTCTTTGCATAACGAATTTATTCGTCAATAAAATTATCGCTTATATATTTATATATATGCAAGAACTAATTTAAAATAACCAAGATTTGCAAGAAAAATTAATTATTCAGCAAGCTTATCTATGATGTATTTAGTAATAGATGATTCTTTATTTGTATAACCGTTAACGGAAGTAGCAGTTAATGAGCCTTCTCGCGTAATGGTGATTTCGCTAATGCTTGTAAACCCGCTTCCCGGCGCGGTTACGTATACTGGTTTATTATTTATGTTATTCACGCTTTCACTAGCAATAGATGCAGAGTTAAATCCATCCACCGCCGCATCTATCAAATTAGTTTTAGTGATAACATCTTTAAGACTTACTGGTGAATTATCATTTAAAGTCGATAGAGCGATGATGTAATGAGCTCCTTTCGAACGCATTTCTTTTAATGTATTTTGAACTGATTTATAAAATTCATTTAAATCGTCATTAAATAAAGAATAGATATAATTCCCGTTTTGATCTTTATATTCGCTAGAATCATATTTATCCATAAATGAGGAAGACATTAATGAGAATAAACCGACTTTAATTCCCCCATAATTAACGATTACATAATTCTTAATATCTTTAAGTTTATCTTCATCGTTTCCTTGATAATGAAGATTTGATGCTAGATAGGTCATTTTGGCATTCTTGATAAGCGTTGAAGCGTTATCTAAGCCATAAGCAAATTCACTGTCTTGTAAAACACCATAGTCATAATGAACTTTGTTCATAATATCGATGGCTAATGAACCATTGCTTTCTTCAACTTTTTTGTTGCCGGATGAATAGTTGCCTAAATCGATGAGAGAAACATAAGGAGTAACCCCAAGTTTTTCGCTTTTATATGAAGCAAGTCCATCATAGCCAAAGCTAACATCAGTTGAATCATCTAATAAATGTCCTTGAATGTTGCTTGTAAAAATCAATGAAACATCTTTATCTAATTTATTGCTCTCATCGCAACTAGACAGCATTAAAGGAATAATAGCAATTAGAACAGATAATCCGATACTTCGTTTCATAGCTAACTCCTAGAATAATACTTTCTTTAATTCCTTTTTCTTTGAAAATAATGGAATAAAGACAATTCCGCTTAAATAGGCAAAGTCGATGTTATACGGAAAAAGAAATGTTCCAGATTCAACGCATCCATAAACTAATAAAGCGAGGATGAGTAAAAAAGTCGATAAAACCAAGTTTTTATTGTTCTTAAATAATTTAATCCCTAGATATATTGAATAAACTAATATGGCGATAGACGCGGATAATAGCAACAATCCTCCATTTCCTAAAGCTTCAATAGCAATATTATGAGCAAACATTTGTTGACCAATCGTTTGCACATCACTTCCAAGCATAAATTCATAAAGAATATTTCCATATAGGTTATAACCAACACCAAATAAGGCGCTGCTTTGGCCAAGTAAAGCAAAAGTATGCATCCAAATATCAATTCTTGAAGCAATTGAACCATATTCGAGATTATTAAAATCAAACAAAGCATGAATATATGTTTCCATCCCTGGCGCGGCTTCAATTAAGAAAAAGATAACGCCAATTAAAATGCCAATAAGTAACAAAATAATAGTTAAAGCAATTGTATTCCTTAATGGATTTTCTTTGATGCTCAATATAAATCTAATAAATAAATATAAAAGGAAATATATCGGCGAAATGATAATTAATGTTTTGCAAAAGGAAAATACGATTAAAGTTAAAAAGAAAAAGGCCGGAATAAACCAATAGAAATGGTATTTACGGCTATGAAGGAAAAGGGAAGCTACTAGACCCAAGAACAAGATCAAGGCATAACTATTCTTGTTAGGCAATATCGATTGAGGATAATTAAATTTAGAATCTTCAACAAGTAACTTAGGTATTAAGGTTATATAAAATTCACTCTCTGTCGAAAAGCTAATAATTGCACATGTTAATGCATAGATAACAACACCGACTGAAAGAAAATATAAATAATCGTAATTCGGAAAATTCTTTGGCAAGAAATCTAGAATTAAAAACATTACGCATAAAATAACAAAAAACTGCAATACGTATATGAGTTTTCTTTCCAAACTAACAAAATAATAGATATCGTAATTAACACCTTTAACATTGAAGAAAAACGTATGTGGAGATTTAAAAAATAATATTGTACATGCGTTAGCAATAAATAAGACGCTAAACATTATAACAATAGGCAATGATGGGCGATATCGCTTAGCTACGATATTAAAAATAATCAACGCCGAAAATAATATAATCGAAGCCAACCCCAAATAAAAAAGAATTGAATTAGGAAGTTGACGCATTGGTTCATCACCAAAAACATAAACTCCATTCATTATATAAAATGCACATGGAAGAAATAACAAAAGAAAAATAAGGTTAATTAAATCTTTGTAACTATATATTTTCGCTGTGTTTTTCATTTTACTGAATTGATGATGTGCTCAACGTATGCTCTTGCTACGTTAATTCCAGTTGTTCTTTCAATGCCATCATAGAACGCGTTGGAATTGACTTCAGAGATTATCGGTTCGTGATTTGCTCCTTCTAATATGTCAACTCCGCAGTAATCAAGGCCAAGTATCTTGCTAGCTTTAATCGCGGCTTTTTTATACGAGGCAGGAATTTCAACCTTTTTAGCCTCGCCACCTCGCGCTAAATTGGAAAGGTAAGAGTGTTTATTCACTCTTTCCATATAGGCAACTACTTTATGAGCGACAACCACGATACGATAGTCCTTTCCTTTAGAACTTTCAATAAATTCTTGATATAGATGAGGCGTATGAATGAGTTTGTCGGCAATATTTTTTAATTCATCCTGATTATTAATTAGATAAACTTGTTTACCTAAAGATCCGTAATTTTCCTTAACGATTAAGGGGAAAGATAGTTTTTCTTCCACATATTGAAGAAAATCACGATTGCCATCATCGTGATAGCAAAGCGTGGATGAAATCGTTAAAGGCATTTTTAAACCATTATTACTTAACGATATGTGCGTGAGCATTTTATCATCGCATAATTCAATGGCTTCAGCTTTATTAAACAAGCGATATCCGAGCTTAGTTAACATTCTCGCTACAAAGCGATCTTTATCTAAATATAGGATAAAATCGCACTTGCCCAACGAAGTTTTTATCTCGCCTAAAGAATCAATATATACGAGCAATTCATTATTTTTTCTAACTTCTATGTCGACGCCTTTTAATGCGAATTCTTCACTTAGGCGTTTGACCTGATGCTTAATTCCATCAGCAAGACCATAGCCATTAACAATAATTATCCCTTTCATCAATGAGCTAACGCCTCAGATAGAGCTTCAATCTCTTTCTTATTAGTTTCATTCATCGAGGAAAGAATATGAACAATAGGTTCGACAACAGTTATGTTTTTTAAAGGAGCTAATTTGTCCTTAATAATTTTCGCGGCGTTAGGAGCCCAGGAACCATTTTCGATGATACCGACTTTACGATTTTGGAAGTTACGTTCAATTAAGCAAGTCAATAATTCATTCATATAAGGGAATATCGACATGTTATAGGTCGTTGTAGCGAAGACAATTTTTGAATATTTAAAGCAGTTCTCCACCGCTTCAAAGATGTCTTCATGCGATAGATTAGCTAATTCCACTTTTACGCCTTTTGAAACTAATTCATCTCGAAGGCTAAATACCGCTTTTTCAGTATTGCCATAAACTGATGTATAAGGAATAAAAACCCCATCAATTTCAGGCTCATAGGATGCCCATAATTTATATAATCGCAGGACTTCTGCCAAGTTTTCTTCTATAATTGGCCCATGAAGTGAACATATTTTTTTAATTGGCAATGCTGCCAATTTATTAAATAGCATATTGACTTGGACGCCATATTTACCGACGATGCCAAAATAATATCTACGAGCTTCACACGCCCATGGTTCATCGTAGTCAAACGCGCCAAATTTACCAAATGCATCCGCGGAGAAAAGTATTTCTTCACTCTTTTCATAGCTAACAAATACTTCTGGCCAATGCACCATTGGGGCAAAGATAAATTTTAAAACGTGATTCCCAAGCGATAATTCATCGCCATCTTTTATGACTAACTTATTTGCAAATGTTGTATCCCTAAAGAAATTTGATAGCATGCGGAATGTCATCTCGTTACCAACAACTGTCGCATCTTTATATTTATTTAAGAATTTAGTTACACCTTCGCTATGATCGGGCTCACAATGCTGAACGATTAAATAATCCGGTTTTCTTCCATTTAATACTTTTTCTACATTATCAAGCCATTCATCAACAACTACATTATCTGTTGCATCGATAATAGCCACCTTATCATCAGTAATGACATATGAGTTATAAGCCATACCATGAGGAATAATAAAATGTTCTTCGAACAAAGGACTTTTGTATGAGCTAGCGCCTACATAATAAATTGAATTAGTAATATTTTTAATATTGTCCATAGATTTTCACCCCTTAATATCATATCAAAACGTAAAAATGATAATAGCCATTTGCTCAAAGAAAATAAAGAAATTATTTCTTTAATAAATAAAAAGATAAGTAATAAGGAATAGTTAATGTTTTATCAATCAACCCAATATTTTGCGATGTTAGCTTGATAATTCCATCAACATTATAATTTGGGTTATTTAATATAGTTTTGCTCGATTTGGTATTTCCGCTTTTGGCTTTAGCCTCAATTAAATACAATTTAGATTCAATACTTGATACAAAATCAATTTCTAACCCACTAGATTTTGAATAGTAATACATTGCTCTACCGTTTTTATGAAAGGCATCCGCGACTAAACTTTCATAAATCGCCCCTTTGCCAAGCGATAAATCATTAGAAAGTATTTTGAAAGGAGCATCCTCATCGAGCATCGCCACCATTAAGCCGATATCTGACATATACAGTTTAAATTGGTCGCTAACGACAAAGAAATCGAATGGTTGTTGAATGGTCGATAGATTATAACAAACATCGATCAAACCATAATTTTTGAGCCATTTAATCGCGTCTTCATGCGTTCGTGCTTTAGCGTTTTTATGGACATCAGAATATTGAAATTTCTTATTTTCTTTGGCCAGTTGTTTTGGTATAGAGTTAAAAACATCTAATAATCTAGTATGCTCAGTTTCATCAAGAACCAATTGATTTTGATCATTTAAATGGATACCAAAATCTGCCTTATAGTCGTTGATTAATCTTTTTTGTACTTTGCGAGCCTCTTTTATATCATTTGTTTCGAGAAATTTATTAACAACTGAAGGCATTCCTCCTATGCAAATATATTTTTTAACAAGTTGTAAAAATTGTTGATGGATAAGCGATGGAATCTGCGTCTTCTTATCGAGGCATTCTTTTATTCTATCTATAACATTTTTTTCAATATTTAAGGCCCATAAAAATTCTTCAAAATCCATCGGATACATTTCGATTTGTTCTTCATAACCAACAGCAATCCCGCGGCTAGTCGTTTTATTTAGTCGATATCCATCAATTCCTAATAATGATCCTGTGCAAATGATATCGAATCGCTTATCCTCAGCAAAATATTTCAGCGATGATCTAGCATTAACGCAATCTTGCACCTCATCAAAAATTAATAACGTTTTATATGCTATCATTTTCGAATTTTCAATAACTCTATTCTCATCGCCTAGAGAAGAAATGGATAATGCGATATCATCAATATTGAAATCGCCATCAAACAGCATCTTCAAACTAGGCTGTTTTCGAAAGTCTAAAATAAAAGCATTCTCATAATTCTCAAGCGCAAATTGTTTAACGATAAAAGTTTTACCAACTTGTCTTAAACCCTTAATAACAAGCGGTATTTTATCTGAATTATTTTTCCATTGTATTAAATAATCAATTATTTTTCGCTTTAACATAGTTACCTCACCTATATATTAGCCTACTTTGCACTTTTTTCAAGCGAGTTTTTAAAGAATTTGCACTTTTTTCAAGCGAGTTTTTAAAGAATTTGCACTTTTTTCAAGCGAGTTTTTAAAGAATTTGCACTTTTTTCAAGCGAGTTTTTAAAGAATTTGCACTTTTTTCAAGCGAGTTTTTAAAGAATTTGCACTTTTTTCAAGCGAGTTTTGTATATAATAACTCATTTAAAGAAAGGCGTAAAAAATAAATACATTATTTTCTTGCAATTATTTTTTTCTTTATTAAAATAACCATTGACATTTTTGTCAACAAACACCTATGCCAAGAGATAAAAAAGAAAACCAAAGCATCATTGATAAGCGTCGAGAAGAGATCCTCGAGGCATCTTTATATTTATTTTCTTTATATGGTTATAGAGCGGTCAATATGGATGATATTTCTAAAGCCGTTGGATGTTCTAGAACGTTGGTGTATCACTACTTCACCACGAAAGAAAATATCTTCCATGAACTTATGAAAAGCATCAGAAATTCGATATGCAAAATAACTGAGTCATTAGACTTTGATGCAAAAGCAAGAATTACCTTATATGATTTATTAACTAAATTACTAAAAAGTATTAACTCCGGAACAAGGGCCAGCGCATTATTTAGATTAATGCTCAATCTTCATCTTCAAGGAGAACAGTTGCCAAAGCCTCCAACAATTAACACGGATTTACCAATTAATGAACGGCCTCTTCATTGCATAATCGATTATCTTATTAAAAAAGGTCAAAAAGAAGGAGACTTCTATGAAGGAGATGCGACAGAATATACAATCGTCATTCTCTCATTAATTGAAGGTCTATCTTATAACAAGATATATCTAGATAAAAAATTTATCTGCCCGAAAGCTAATACAATTATGAACATCGTTACGAAAAAGGAAGTTACATCATATGAAAAATAAAATATCTCTAATATTAAAAAGTCTAAGACAATACAAGAAATACGCGATTATAACGCCTATTTTTATGGTAGTTGAAGCGTTGATGGAAAGTATGATTCCCTTTACGATGTCCATATTCCTCGATTTGGCTATTCAAACAAAAGGCATTGGCGATTTCACTACTTTTTACCAAGCTGATAAATTACCATTCCAAGTCAATTTGTTAATTCTAATCATCGCAATGATTGTAATGGCCATGATTTCATTATTAAGCGGAATCATGGGCGCGCGAACAGGCGCACAAGCATCGGTTGGATTAGCGACGAATTTAAGAAGTGATATGTATAAAAAACTTGAATCCTTCTCGTTTGCTAATATCGATAAGTTTCAACCTTCTTCTTTATTAACGAGAATGACAACCGATATTCAAAATGTTCAACAATCATTCCAAATGTGCATTCGCATCGTCTTTAGAGCCCCTCTAATGATGATATTCTCCGCGATTATGGCCTTCGTCGCTGGAGGTCCAGTCGCTTGGATATTTATTGTTTTAATTCCAATTTTAGGAATTGGCTTGTATTTCATCGTCAAAAAAGCGATGGCGATTTTCCTAAGAGTCTTCAAACGTTACGATGCATTAAATGAATCAGTTCAAGAAAACGTTTCAGCAATTCGCGTTGTTAAAGCATATGTAAGAGAAGACTTTGAAAAAAATAAATTCAATAATGCCTCTAATAACATGACTGGCGACTTTGTTAAAGCTGAAAAGATTGTTGCTTTAAATACGCCATTAATGAATACGGTTATCCATTTATCAAATATCTTAGTTGTTTCAATTGCGGCCTTTGTTTTGGGCAAGTTCAGCATCATTAAAGACGGAGACATCTTCAATGAATATCTAACAATTGGTCAAATGTCATCACTTTTAACCTATGGAATTCAAATTCTTACATGCATCATGATGATCTCAATGATTATGGTCATGCTATCGATGTCACTTGAATCAGTTAGACGTATTGGTGAGGTGCTTGAAGAAGAACCAACTATTAATAATCCTAATAATCCTTTATACGAAGTTAAAGACGGTTCAATTGATTTTAATCATGTCAACTTCTCATATAAAAAAGATGCTGATAAATTAACATTAACAGACATCGATTTGCATATAAAATCAGGGCAATTCGTGGGTATCTTAGGTTCTACAGGTTCCGGAAAGACAAGTGTTATCAACCTCATTTCTCGCCTATATGATGTTAGCGATGGCGAAGTGCTAGTTGGAGGAGTAAACGTTAAAAAATATGACTTAAAAACTCTCCGTGACAACGTCGCTGTTGTCCTACAAAAGAACGTCTTATTCTCTGGCACAATTGCATCAAACCTCCGTTGGGGAAAAGAAGATGCAACAGTTGAAGAGATGGAAAAGGCTTGTGACATCGCTCAAGCTAACGAATTCATCCATCAATTCAAAGATGGTTATGATACGCGTATCGAACAAGGCGGAACCAACGTCTCCGGCGGACAAAAACAACGACTTTGTATCGCGCGTGCTATATTAAAAAATCCAAAGATATTAATTCTTGATGACTCAACATCAGCAGTTGATACCAAGACTGATCGATTAATTAGACAACACTTAAAGGAAGATATTCCAGATACGACAAAAATCGTTATCGCTCAACGAATCTCTTCAATCGAAGATGCCGATCAAATCATCATTCTAGACAATGGAAAGATTGATCAAATTGGCACGCATGAAGAATTGCTAAAGAGCAACAAAATATATCAAGAAGTTTATTACACACAAAATCGAGTTGGAGGTGAAAACTAATGCCACCTGTAAGAATGAAAGAACGTTCACGCGTCAAAAAAGGCACGATGAAACGATTAATCAAACAATTATTTAAACTCTATCCAGGGAAATTAGCCTTTGTTGGCGTTTGTATTGTGTTTAACGTTTTCGCTAACCTCTGCTCATCTATTTTCGTTAGCTTAATCGCCGGCGTCTTAACCAAAGGCATCATCGAAAATGGCGGAGCATACAATGTTTTCGACATTACTCGCACCTATGAGACAAGAGTTATGGGAGATAGTTTTGCCATCAACACAAACATTCCAATTCTATTAATTTTAATGGCATCTATTTATGCTGTTGGAGTCTTCGCCTCTTGGTGGTGGAATCGTTCGATGGCCATCATCACTCAACAATATTTAAATGAATTTCGAAAAACGATGTTCAATCACATGGAAGATCTCCCAATTAAATATTTTGATACGCACGCCCATGGTGACATCATGTCGTTATACACAAATGATATCGACACCATCCGTCAATTCATTTCTCAATCGTTGCCTGAACTTCTTAGATCAGGATTATCCATCTTATTCGTCGTTATCTTAATGCTCATCAATAGCGTTTGGATGACTCTAGTGGTTTTACTTGGCTCAGCATTAATGATTTTAAATACAAAAGTCATTGGGGGAGCATCGGCAAGATATTTCGTCAAACAACAAAAACAAGTAGGTATTGTTGAAGGTCATATCGAAGAAGCTATTAAAGGCTTAAAAGTCATCAAGGTCTTCTCTCACGAAGAAAAATCACAAGAAGAATTCGATAAAATTAACGATGTATTAAACGAATATTCAACTGAAGCCAATATGGCTGGTAACGCGACGATGCCAATAAATGGAAATATCGGTAACTTCACTTATATTTTAACCGCGGTTATGGGCTTCCTCTTATTTGCTATTCCGGGATTTAAAAATCTTACTCTAGTAAGCGGACTAACATCCTTTGCCTATCCTGATATTGGAGATAAAGCAAAAGAAATTTTTAACTCCACAGTTGTTGGATTCTTGATGATGAATAGGATGTTTACCAATAACATCTCGCAATTATCTCAACACGTCATCTTCATCGTTATGGGTATGGCGGGCGCCTCTCGTTGCTTTGATTTAATGGACGAAGAAAAAGAACAAGATAATGGATATGTTTATCTATGCAATATTAAATATAACGAAGATGGCACATTTAGCGAAACTAGTGAGCACACGCACGATTACGCGTGGAAACATCTCCATCACGATGGATATCTAGAATATCGCGAACTAAAAGGCGATATCGTCTTAGACCACGTCGATTTCGGTTATGAAAAAGACAAATTAGTGCTTAATGATGTCTCTATTTACGCTCATCCAGGGCAAAAGATTGCTCTAGTTGGCGCCACCGGCGCAGGTAAGACCACGATTACTAATCTCATCAACCGCTTCTACGATATCGATGATGGAAAGATTAGATATGATGGAATTAATATCAATAAGATCAAAAAAGCTGACTTAAGAAAATCGCTCGGCATCGTTTTACAAGATACTAACCTCTTCTCAGGAACGGTGATGGAAAATATCCGTTATGGAAGATTGGAAGCAAGCGATGAAGAAGTCTATGAAGCCGCGAAAATCGCTAATGCGTATGATTTTATCACTCGTTTACCTAACGGCTTTAACACCTTTATTAATGGCGATGGTTCGAATTTAAGTCAAGGGCAACGTCAATTAATATCAATCGCTCGCGCGGCGGTCGCCGATGCGCCAGTTATGATTTTAGATGAAGCGACCTCATCCATCGATACGCGAACTGAAAAGCTTGTGCAGACAGGTATGGATGGACTAATGAAGGGGCGAACCGTATTTGTCATCGCTCACCGCTTATCGACGGTTCAAAATAGTGAAGCTATTATGGTCATGGACCATGGACGCATTATTGAAAGAGGTTCACACACTGATTTAATAAAACAAAAAGGCGTCTATTATCAACTCTATACTGGTTCCTTTGAACTTGAATAATTAATAAAACACTTTAACTAAAGTTAACCCGTTAGCCTTAGCCTTATAAGGAACGGGTTTTCTTGTTGAAGAAGATAAATATTCTTCAACATCATCGATAGTTAATTTATGTAATCCTATTTGAATAAGCGTTCCAACAATCATCCGAATCATATAACGCATAAATCCATCACCAGTGAAATAGAAATTGATCACATTTCCGCGTTTAATTATCTTAATTTCCATAATCGTGCGCATGAAATTAGCCTCATCTTCCTCTTTCGCAGTGAAATTCATAAACGAATGCTTGCCAACGAATAATTTCGCGGCTTCTTTAATCAGGTCGACATCAAGTTTTTGATGAATTTGACTAACATATAAACGATTAAATACATCGTTTTCACCCATGTTTAGTCGATATAAATATGTTTTCTTAACCGCGTTAAATCGAGATGAGAAATCTTCATCTACCTTTTTTAATGATTTGACATGAATATCGCTAGGCAATAAGCGATTGAGTGAATAACGGAATTTAGCTAAATTTGCTATTTTTTTTGATTCAAAATCAAATGTTTGACCTAGCGCATGGACTCCAGCGTCTGTGCGCCCGCTTCCATAGATTTTAATTGGCGAATCTAAAAGAATTGATAATACTCTTTCGATCTCCCCTTCGATGGTCTTACCATTTGGTTGGACTTGCCAACCAACATAATTAGTTCCATCGTAAGAGACAACTGCAAAATATCTCATCCCTGCGCCTTTCTAATCTCAACATCAAAGATGCCAAGTAAAATAACATAGGTTATAAAGCAACATATAGCGATAAGAAGCCAAGGCAAAAAATGCTCAGTTTCTAAAGTAAAATTAAAGTGAGAGATGATGATGGTCCCGCTCATGAGGCAAATGGATAAAATAAGTGCAAAAACATCAGAGACATGGAATTTCATCTTGTGATATCGGCTGCGTTTAGCTTTCGGATTATAGCCTCGCGCTTCCATGGCATCAGCGAGTTCTTCACTGCGTTGAAATGCACTTATAAACAAAGGAACGATTAACGAAGTCAACGCTTTAATTCTTGTCGATAATTTCCCATGCTTAAAATCGACGCCACGCGATTCTTGAGCCTTTTTAATGCGATCGGTTTCATCTAATAGAGTTGGGATAAAACGTAAAGCGATCGAAATAGTCATCGCTATTTCATGCGAGGGGAAATGAATGATTTTTAAGGGAGTCATATACCATTCCAAGGCATATGTTAAATCCATCGGTTTAGTCGTGGAGGTTAAAATCATCGTCCAAGAAATCATCAACGCCAAGCGAAGAATTATCTTTAAGCTTTGAAAAATTGCTTCGTAATAAACATTAAATCCGTTAATAGAAAAGGCCACCCATTCCGCTCCACTTGGAGGGATGAGCGAATTGATTAACAAAAGCAAAATCACAACGATCCATAATGATTTTAAGGATGAAAATAATTGGCGAAAACTTACGTGAGAGATAAGCATTGATATAAATGTGAAGATTAACAATACTCCTCCGACGATAAAGGTAATTTGATAGGTTGAATAAGAGATAAATATCGCCACCATCAAAACAATTAAACACAATATCTTGTTTCGCGGATCAAGTCGATGCACAAAAGATGTGTATGGGGCGTATTTCCCAAGCGCTATCTTAGTCATGACTAAGCTCCTTAATAAGCGAATCTAAGTCGTTTATCTTTGATAAATCTAATTTATAGCCTTTATTAACTAACTTATGGACAACTTTTGCTAACGGAGGTGTCTCTAAAGAATATTTTTCGACATCTTCAAGGAACAATTCGTATGGTTTAGTGACTTTAACGATTTTACCATCGTCCATCACAATGACATCGCTCGCGTATTTAAAGACGATGTTCATATCGTGACTTACGAGGATAATTGTTGTTCCGTTTTTATTTAATTCATCAAATATCGACAATATTTCTTTTGAACCTGAGGGGTCAAGCCCAGCGGTCGGCTCATCGAGCACTAAAATATCGGGTTTAAGAGCTAATATGCCAGCGATTGATACACGCCTTTTCTCGCCACCTGATAAATCAAAAGGTGATTTCTTATAATAATCTTCTTTAATGCCAACTTTAGATAAAGCTTCATGAGCGATTTTAAGAGCTTCTTCTTTTTTAACGCCAAAATTCATCGGGCCAAAGGCGACATCTTCTTCGACGCTCTCTTCAAATAATTGATATTCTGAAAATTGAAAAACAATGCCGACATGTTTCCTTAATGGTTGAAGCTTTTTTGTTCTTTCTTTTCTTCTACTTGAAATAACATACTCATCGACAATAACCTTCCCTTTGCTAGGGAATAATAAACCATTAAGTTGTTGAACAAGCGTTGATTTGCCACACCCTGTTTTCCCGACAATACAAGTAAAAGAACCAGGATTTATGGTTAAATTCACATCATTAAGCGCTTCATAAGCAAATGGCGAATCTGGTGAATAGGTGTAAAATACGTTTTCAAACTTAATCATCTAAATCACCTATAACTTTCATTAAATTATGCTTTGCTAATTCATCTTTAAGTTTCACCATAAAAGGAATATCTAAACCTAAATTTAATAAATCTTCTTTATGTTTTAATAATTCTTTGGGTGACTCATCGAAAAGTATCTTTCCTTCGTTAAGGACGATAATGCGATCGCTAGAAAACGCCTCTTCCACGTCGTGCGTAATCGATAAAATCGCGGCATTAGGATTTTCGCTTATAAGCGAATGAATAATGTCCTTAATCTCTTTTTTCCCTTTTGGGTCGAGCATTGATGTCGCTTCATCAAAGATGATAACATCAGGTTTTAAAGCAAGAATTCCAGCGATGGCAACACGTTGCTTTTGCCCTCCGGAGAGATTTTCTGGTTCCTTATCTAAATATGCTTCCATTCCGACTTTTTTAGTATATTCTTCGATAATAGAATCCATATCGCTTTGTTTAACACAGCGATTCTCTAAGCCAAAAGCGATGTCATCTTTAACCGTTGAGCCAATAAATTGATTGTCCGGATTTTGAAAGACGATGCCGATGCGCGAGCGAATTATAGAAACATTTTCCTTATTAAGCGTTAAGCCGAATGCTTTAATGCTTCCTTCATTTGCCGTTAGTAGCCCCATCAACAATCTAGCAATCGTTGATTTACCTGACCCATTTTTCCCAATTATCGTGGTATAAGTGCCACTTTCTAGGTCAAAAGAGAGGTCAGAGATGACCTCGTGATTTTTATCGTAAGAAAATGATAGATTATTAACCTCGATTAATTTCATTTATAACTATTTGAATATCTCTTCCTTGATATTGACGGATTTTAACGCCCGCGAGTTCGAGCATCAATCTACTCGCTTTTGAGGTTACTGTGTCATGATATTTATCAGACATATAAACGATTTCTTTAATCCCTGTTTGAATAATTGCTTTCGTACATTCATTACATGGGAAAAGGGTGACATATAATGTGCAACCTTTTAATTTAGAGCCATCGCGCGTATTTAAAATCGCATTAAATTCCGCGTGGCAAACATATAAATATTTACTATCGAGTTCATCACCTTTGTTCCAAGATATTTTGTCTTCATCGATGCCAGTAGGCATACCATTATAACCATTGGATACGACTTTATGGTCATCATCGACGATACAGGCTCCGACTTTGGTGTTAGGGTCTTTACTTCTAAGGCTAGATAATTTAGCCATGCCCATGAAGTATTCATCCCAGGATATTGAGGCTTTAGGTGTGTTCATATTCTTATCTCCAGTTCGCTTATTTTATCTTAATTTTTAAATTTATTTAATACAGTTAATGACAATGATACAGATAATCATCAAAATAAGGATAACACCGATGATAATAAGAAGTGACCAAGGGGCATGAAAACCCGAGTTTTCTTCGCTATTTTCCTCATCGATAACTTTATTTTCTTTATCGCCATCTTTTATTTCGTTCATATTTGACCTCTACTAATATTAGTTTTATCGGCAATTGTCATTAAAAATGACACTACTAAAGTATTTAATGGAACATCGATGAAAAATACAAGTGTTTGAAAGAAAAAAATAATAAAAAAGTCAATTTCGAAGAATAACGATTTAACGATTGAATTGAGTATTAATAGAACAATTAGTTCGCTTAAAAGCGAAACTAAAGCAATCTTAAATGTCTTGCCAAAAAAAGAATGTTTCTTTGAGATAACACTTATTAAAAAAACCATTAAACCGCTTAAAAGGATAAGAGAAACAAAGACAATAATTTTTATTCCTAATTGATAGTTTTGATTATTAATTGTTTCGTGACTAAATCCATAAATCCCAACAAAGGTTAATAAGCCAATCAATATAGAAATAAAGACAATAAATGCTATATTTTCTTTCTTAAGAAAGAATGATAACTTATAAAAACACCAAGGAAGAATGCCTAAAATGGTGTAAACAAGCGTAAACCACGGATTAATCCCGTAGGCGGAATTTGGAACAAGAATTATTCCAAGAATATCGCTTAATCCCCCGATGATTGCTCCGTATAAAGGACCTAATAAAATAGAAGAAAATATAATTAAAGCAGGTCCAAGCGATATCCTAACAAATGGTATAAGAGGAATATTTTGAAGTGAAAAAAATCGAGTAAATATTATCGTCAACGCCAAAAAAAGACCGGCAAGACAAATCTTAATAACCGGATCTTTTTTCATTAGAGCTCCTTTTTAACTAAATAGGTAAATGCCAATGAACCTGTCACCAAAATTAAATCATCTGGGAATTCGGTCATTTTAGCTTTGATAAGTTCTAAATAATTTTCATTAAACGAATAATCTCCTAGATAAAGGAAATAATCTTCTTCTTTTCTTGCACGATGATGAGGAAATGTTGTTAATGTAATATCATCGGAGATTTGTCCTAACTGAATTAACATTAACTCGATGTTTTTATCTTTAAACGCGGCGAAGACGACGTGAATTGGTCGCGTTTCATCTTTGAGGGAATTGACCAGTTTTTCCATCGCTTCCGGGTTATGCGCCCCATCGAGCAAAACATTTTTCTTAACAAATTCATAACGGCACATCAAAGGTGAAGTTAATAATCCGTTACGAAGTGAGGACTCTTCAATAGGAAGTATCTCTTTAAGGAGTTCGCTAGCCTCAATAGCTAAGGAGGCATTATCGACTTGATAAAGAGCAAATGTCTTAATTTTTAAATCCTTCAAAGGATAATAATCAAATAAAATCCCATCATCTATAATTCTTTCATTATGATGGTCATTTACTAAATTAACCTTAGAATGCAAGGATTTTGCATATTCTTTAATCGCGTATAACGCCGATTCATCGACGTGAGAAACCAAAACCAAGGAGCCCTCTTTTATGATGCCAGCTTTGTTATAGGCAATCTCACTTACCGACCTGCCTAAATATGATGTATGCTCAAGGGAAACACTGGTAATAATGCTAAGCAATGGATTGATGATGTTTGTGGCATCGATAAATCCGCCCATACCGACCTCAATAATCACTAGGTCTAAATTTTGACGAGCAAAATATGTGTAAGCGATAAACGTTTGCATCTCAAATGAAGAAAGATGATATTTTTCAAAACGGTCAACAAATTCATCGAAGATGCTCAATATATCTTCATTTGAAATCAATTTATCGTTAACGGATATCATTTCGTTAACCGAATATGCATAAGGAGAGGTAAATAATCCTGCTTTATAACCATTCGCTAAATAAATATGATAAAGATAATTGGCAACTGAACCTTTGCCATTACTTCCTGTAATATGAATAGCTTTTATATTAAATGAAAACTTTATTTCATCGAGGAAATTATCGAAATTAATCCGGTCATATGTCGGATAATTATGCTCGATAAAATATTGGTTTAATTCGTTGATGTTCATATGTCTCTACCACCGCTTTTCTTCGCTTTATCCATCATGCGCTTATCATCGCGTTCTTTAATAACTTGTCTTTTATCGTATTTCTTTTTGCCTTTACCTAAAGCAATTTCAATTTTTGCTTTGCCATTTTTAAGGTAAACCTTGGTCGGAATGATATTTAAAACCTTCTCCTGTGCCTTTTGTGAGAGTTTCATTATTTCCTTTTTATGTAGCAGAAGCTTTCTAGTTCTATCAGGGTCATGGTTAAAGATATTTCCCTCTTCATAAGGTGATATGTGCATATTGAGCAAATACGCTTCACCATTACGGATAACGACATAAGCATCGGTTAATGAAGCGCCATTCCTTCTTAATGATTTAATTTCACTACCTTTAAGTTCAATTCCACATTCTAAAAAATCATCAAGAAAATAATTGAAGTAGGCTTTTGAATTCTTAACTAATATCTTCACATGACTCTCCATGGCTAAAATTATATAATTTTGTCTTCTTTATTGCATTAAATATAATGCAGACAATTTCGAATAAGGAAAGATGAAATAAGTTATCAAATAAAAATTATTTATCTACTTTTTTATAAATTTGCTATTCTTTTTCTTAAGAAAGGCCTTAAAACTTATATTTATTAAAAATAATTAAGTCTATAATCCTAATATGAAAAATATCAAAAGAACCTGCATGTGGCTAAGCATATTGCCGCTTATTTTAACTTCCTGCGGAAACAGTGAAAGTAAATGGTCATATACAAAAGAAGATATGACTAATTTTCTTATTTTAAACGGAGATATCGTCGATAACGGCGATAGCACAGCGACAATATCTAGCAAAGCTAGCACTCCTTTATTCAAAGAAGATTTAGATAAAAGTGACATCATCGTCTTCAATATCGATGATGCAATTAGTGAGATGGCTAAATCTAATAAAGACTATGCCGATTACACCGTCTTAAAAGAAGCATCCACGTCAATAAGCGATATTAAAACATCAGAAAATAAAGATGGTTTCGATGTTACATTTAGCATTAACGAATCGACAAATTATGGAATGCTTATTCATAATTCTATTACAGTAACAAACGAATACGCTTTGGTATCAAAAGTCAATAAAAATTCAAACGGTTTTGAAAACGATCCTCAATCCGAATTCGAAGAAAAATACGTTACTGGGAAAGCCACCTGGGAAGATGGCGGAAAATTCACCTATCAAATAATTAGTAACATCGGCACGCTTGTAGTCGGTGTCGCCACTGAAAATCCAGCGAGTATTGCCTCGGGAATCTTTGGCATTTTAGGAACGATCGCTGAATCGTTTATGTCCAGCGCCCCATCGATGCAAGATGTCATGAATCAGCTCATTGAAACCGATAGAAAAATCGATGCATTAAGCGATAAAATCGACAGAAATACTCAACAACTCGCTGATGAAATCGTTCGCGCGGAAGCGATGGTTGATCAAGCCAATTTAAATACCTTAAATCTGGCAATTAACGATTTTGCTACGAATAGCATCGCCACGATTAACACCTATAATCGTAATCTCGCTGATGAAGTAGGCTTCTATTATCGAGATTATGTTAAATCATCACAAGTTGTTAATCTCCAACTTACTAAAGATGAAAATGGCTATCACTCAACTCCGCTAGGCGAGATAACAGATGCATCAGCATATAACTTTACAATTAGTCTTGATAACTTCGACAATTCCAAAGCTCATCTAGAGAAAAACAATAACATCGTCAAAAACGGCTTCATGGATGAATTTGATAAGGATATCGATTGGGCAATCGCAAGAAAAACCGATTTACCAAGCGGAATTGACTATGACGATTTACGCGCGTTTATCGAATCGATGATATTTGAAGAATTTGCTAAGGAATATTACACCGCTAACAAAACTAAAGCCCAAGAATATCGAAATTATATGATCGATTATGCCGAACGCATCAATGGAGCTTCTGGTAAAATATCGATTCTTAGCAGCTATTTATCACGTCTACAATATATGTTTAATTTTGCTGGTGAAATCAAATCATCAGTCCGCACCTTATGCGCGAATCTCTTAAAAATATTAGATATGAATACAGCTCGCGCATCAGAGGCTTGTCTATTCGCCGAATATAACGATGATGATTTAGCTTCCGCATATAAAAAAGCCCGAGAAAACATTCAAGATTTATATAAAAATGTTTGCGAAATATCAGATTCATATTCGTTTACTACCAACGCAACGCTTACAGGGGGCTTTTATGAGGCAAGATATGATGTTAGCTACACCAATCCTGGCAATCACTGCTCATTAGATGTGAAATTCAATTTCGATAGGCTTGAGTTAGGCAATTATATGAACATCAATTCCTATCCTGATGATTTATCAAAACATTTCTCATTATCTGCGACGCAACACGCTCGCATCGTGACGAGATGGAACCTCCTCCGTTCGCTTTCAATGGTGGATGCTGATGATGACTATATTCATTATTTAATGAATAATGGAGTCATTTCTGAGTTATGCGTTGAAGCCGCGCGAGTGGTAATACTTCTACATATGTCCTCAGAAATCGGATATCGCATCATAACAAGCGATAGAACCGAAAGAGAATTGACAATCTCCGATACTTCGACATGGTTATATTGCCGAGCACAAGGCAATCCGGATGGCGATTATTTCATCCTCGATAAAGGCTATGGCTACCGCGAAATGCATGATAAAGGTAGTTGGTATGGTAGAACCTTTGAAGGCACATTCGTCGATGCCGCGACCGGAGCTAACGTAGGAAAGCAAACTGTGACCACCTGGGCAAGATATGCCGAAAGCCATTGGTATTGGTCAAATGATGAATATTGGGCATTTACCAACGTTCACTTCACCAATTATTTCTTCTCAGTTTATATGGCAACTGAATAAACGCATTTATTATTAAAATACAATTTCGATCCAATTTTTAACTGTATCAACCACCATATCAAACGATAGTTTTCTCGCATATTCAGCATTTTTACAATAACTAGTCCATCTATTCGCCATTTGAATGTTATTATCTATTTCATTAATTAAAGATAAAGCATCTTCATTTGAGATAGTGAATTTCCTATATTCACACGTTCTTTTGAAAGCAATTTTTAATAATCCAATATCAATATTTTGTTTTTGAGTCATATAAAGCAGATATAAATCATAATAATCTTTGCATCTACTATTGGATATGCCTCGAGCTAGAATGGTTTCAAGCTTTTCCGAGATAACCGTTTCTAAACTATACGCTTTTAAAGGTAATATTTCGTCAGAAACTAAGCATTGATAATTGTAATTTCTTTCACAAGGTGTTATCGGGTCGCCAGTTGCTACATCGATCCCAAATTGAGAACGGACATTTTCAAGTCTACCGATAAGAGTTAACTGAAAGCCTCCATAAATATCATCAAGTCTAATATTGTTCACATCAATAATTTGGAATGTTATCCCATCTCCCACATCTAGTGAACAAACTTCATTAATAACGTTAATTATCTTATCTTTTTCCATGGATATCTTTTTAAGATAAAAGTCAATATCCATCGTACTTCTTGTGTCAATTCCAGATATTGAGGATAAATATAGCCCACCTTTTAAGACAAATTGGTCTTTATATGGCGAAGAAGCTAATCTAGTAAGAAAAGCATCGTAAAAGAAACGACTATAAATGATGTTGTGGGAAATATTTAACTTTCTAGCGATATTATTCGCTCTCGCCTTTAATGAATCCTTGTTAATCCTCATTCATGACCACCTCCATAATCTCGTAGACCTTTTTCTCGATTTTCATAATTCTTGCATATTCAAAAAGTTTCGATTGATTGACATTACTTTTTGCATAAATTCTGATAGCTTTAACAAATGTTTCGCTATCGTATTCGCGACGATTTTTAATTAGATTACAAATTGTCTTTTCTTTATCGTAAACGCGAACCTTATTACCGAACATCGTTTCTACTTCTTCGATACCAAGATTGTAGATTTTGATGTTCGAGATTTTATTAATGACAAGTTTATCATTTTTGCGTCTAGTAGGATTATATCCTTGTGGTGAAGTTACGAATAATTCAGTAGGAATTTTATCAGTAAGATGGTGAAGGTATAGAGCGCTCATACCGGAAAATATATATTTAGGATATCTTCTTTGTAGAATGAAGTAGTCATCAACAATATAGTTGTCATCCGCATAGAAACCAGGAGCAATTTTAATAAGGTGATTACGTTTAACAAAATCTGAAAGAAACCAGGTATTAACGCCGATGCTTTTAACATTATCGCGTGTTATATATCCTTGGTTTTTAAATATTTTTAGAAGTTTATGATAATTGCCTTTTTCTTTCATTTGCACACCATTTTATATTTTTTAATGTGTTTTTGCAAGAAACTATAATTTTAATGTCGCTATCAAATAGCTGCTGACGGTATCTTACTGAGCAAAGAAATCCTATTAAAATAAAAAAAATAGTTCGATACTCCCTATCATTTTAAAGATTTATAACTATTCACATTTACAATGAAAAACCGATAAGTGTTGCAAATAAAACCATAAATACCAATTTGTGGTTGTATTAGGAACAATGCTTTCGTTATTAATCTCTTAGCATATTTATAGGTACGACATAAATGCCATCGCTTCTTTTATAGCAAGGTCCAAACGCAGTTAAGATCATCATAAATGAAGGAGGTTTTATATCGCTTTTTTCTGACAATTTCTTTTTAAGCAAATTTAAATGCTTCGCGCCAAGTTCAATTAACTCATCGCCGCCTAGTTTAATTTCAATCGCGCACCATTTGCCATCTCTTAAATGAATGATGGTGTCGCATTCAAGTCCAGCGTTATCTCTATAATGCTTAGTGACGCCGTCTAATAAACTTGAATATATTCGTAAATCGCGAACTGCAAAATCTTCAAAAAATAACCCAAATGATTTGATATCATTCAATAGATCGTTAGGAGAAACGCCAAGTGACTGGCAAGCAATGGACGTATCGACAAAGTGCCGAGTAGGTGTTGAAGTAATCGCTGTCTTTGATCTAATGTTAGGATTCCAAGCCTCCATATCTTCAATGATATATAAATCCTTCAATGCTTCTAAATATTCATTAAAAGTCCCTTCATCTAAGGTTCGTTCATTTGATTGTCTAACATCATTAACGATCGATTTTAAGGTAGCTTCAGTAGATATGTTTCTAGCATAACTTCGAATAATCATTTTTAATACATCGGATTTTTTATTTCTAAATTTATCGTTATCGCTATCTTCAAAAAAGAATAAACCGTCATAATAATTTTTAGTAATATCCAATGCAACATCCCTATCTTTAGTAAGCGATATAGGCCAACCACCTCGACATATTAAAAAAGCTACATCTTCTAAAGTAAATTTGTCATTTGGATAAATAGGATTAAAATCGCCATCTTCAAAGAGCCTTTTTAATGAAATCTCGCCTGTTGATTCTAATGACTCAAATAAGGACATCGTTCTCATTTTAAGAGTAACAATTCTCCCAGAACCATCGTGTAATATCTCAGATTTATCTGCGGGAGTTGAACTTCCAGTTAAAATATATTTACCAAATTGATAGTTTATGTCCATTTCTTCTTTGATATAATTCCAAATATCAGGAACTTTTTGCCATTCATCAATCAAATGAGGAATTTCACCAACAAGAGCAATTTTTGGATTTAGCCTTGTCAAAGCGACCACACTTTTGGTGTTAATACGGTATATACTTTTCACAAATAAAGAAGAAGTTGTCGTTTTGCCACAAAACTTTGGCCCAGCTATATGAACTGCGCCACACGATTTCATCTTTTTTTCAATTAATTTTTCAATATAACGTTTATAGTATTTTTCCATAACTATTTCCGTTATTAATATGGCATGAAGAGATAAAGATTTCAACAAAATTCGGATGATTTTCAATAAAAAATCCCGGCGATTTTCAATAATAAATTCGGATGATTTTCAATTTTTTATTAATGTACAATTGAAAAGATGGCTTTTACTCAAACTTTTATAAATTAATCATTAAGCAATTACTAATGGGATTACTTGTTGTAGTTTATAAATGGTTACAGACTCTCTAAAACGATAAACAAATAATCTTCCAAAAAATCAATTATTCTTCCGGAAGATTATAGAAAATACGGAAGAATAAGGTTTCATCATCAAAGACTTTTTGTGGTTCGGTGAGATAACAATATCCAAGAAATTATTCATTCCCTGGATATTTTAATGGTTTGAGTATCGTTCCCTCTTTAATTTTATTGAATAAATCATCTAATATGAATGGCGCGCCATAATGAGGGATGCTCGTGAAGAAATCACCTTTACCAAAATTATTACGGATTATCTTATAACAACATTTTGCTTTATATGGGCTATTGCCCTGCATCACCATTCTCGACGCGCGCATCTTGCCATTAACTGATTTTTCTTCAATTAATAAAATCCCATCGTTATCCTCTAATATAAAGTCAATTTCTAAATGATCGCTCCCGTTTAAGAAATAAAATAACGGAAATCCAGCTTTACTAATCATCGTAGCAAGTAAATTTTCAAATATCGCGCCTTTACGACTATCGAGTTCATCACGTAAAAATTGTTGTGAGGTAGTCAAAGGAAACATCGCCATCAATAAACCAATATCTGATATAAACACTTTAAAAGACGAATCGCTCTTATTAGCCTCTAAAGGTTTTTCGATAGCTTTAAGATTAAAGCATCTAAGTATTAATCCAGCTTTTTCTAACCATATAAATGGTTCTTTAAATTCACTATAACGCGCGCCAGATTTAACGTCGGAGATTTTAAATTTAAATGATTCGCTCTCACGTGATAATTGACGCGGAATCGAATCAAATATTTGGTTCAATTGGCTTTGAAGTTTATAATCGATTTCTTCTTCATTTTTGTCGTTGATGAATCGACCAAAATCAGAACGATAATCAAGTAGCAAATTAACTAATTCTTCTCTAGCTTTAAGATAGTTATTTGTCTTTAAATATTCCTTAACTGCTTTTGGCATACCTCCAACCACAACATATCGTTTAATCATTTGAATGTAAAATTCACTTAACGCAGATGGTAATTCTTCGATTCTATTTGCATATCCTTTTAAATCATCAATCGCCTTTTGACTAACTCCATTCGCCCATAAGAACTCTTCAAAATCCAAAGAAGATAAATGGATAATCCTTTCGTAGCCTGTAGGCACATCAATCTTTTGTTTCCTTCGATAATTGATAACGCCTAAAAGCGAGCCAGTAGCAATGACATCAAAACGTTTGTCTAAAGCAAAAAATTTGAATGAGGCTCTCGCCAACGGACAATCACCTATTTCTTCAAAAATTAATATTGTTTTATACGGGATAAAATTAGATTCCTTAAAATAAACTGATGAATTTGAAATAATCGTATCAACATCCAAATTTCCATCGAATATCCTTCTTAAATCTTTTCTACTTCGAAAATCAAAGGTAATCACATTTTCATAATTATCATGAGCAAATTTTTCGACGATATAACTTTTACCAACCTGTCTAAGACCATCCACCACCAAAGGAACTTTGTCTACATCGTTTTTCCATTTAACAAGTTCATCGTATATTTTTCTTCTTAAATAAATATCGTTCATAACTATCACCATTTATATAATAACAAATCTTCGTAAAATGTTAAATATTACAAAAAACGAATTCGTAAAATGTTATTTTTTACAAAAAACGAAGATTTGGCCATCAACATCAGCATCAATTATTTATGAGGCAAAATAACGTTTCCCTTTAGTTTTCTTATCATTAGTTTTATGAGGCTAATCAAAAGTAATTCTCAAATAATCTGATTTGTGGATGAATTCTTCATGCAAGTCAGTTTAGATAATTCTTACGTCGATGCTTCTTCTATACGTGTTTTATGATGTTGAAATTTAACTGCTGATTACGTTTTACAATAATCTTCCAAAAAATCAATTATTCTTCCGGAAGATTATAGAAAATACGGAAGAATAACTATCTGAGCATTTTGAAATACCATAGCCTAGAAGAAGATGTTAACCGATAAAAATTTGATTGTATCGAATAAATTCTTAGTCGGAAAAATCTTAGTAGGATTTATCTGACAAAGATTTGACAATAAAAAGCGATACGATAAGTA